>CAYVQQ010000196.1:0-6476 GCA_964453085.1 uncultured Mycobacterium sp. | reverse complement strand
CGATCCTGGCCGGCGTCGCCACCTACTTCAACAGCCGGGCGTCGATCGCGAGGCAGAGCGCGGAAGCGTCGGCCAACCCGCAGACCGCGATGATGAACAAGCTGGCGCTCTATGTCTTCCCTCTGGGTGTGATCGTCGGCGGACCCTTCTTGCCGCTCGCGATCATTCTGTACTGGTTCTCGAACAACATCTGGACCTTCGGTCAACAGCACGTGGTGTTCGGCATGATCGAGAAAGAGGAAGAGGCCAAGAAGCAAGAGGCGATCCAGAGGCGGGCCGCCAATGCGCCGGCACCGGGTGTCAAACCGAAGCGGACCCCGAAGGTGTCCGACGCCGGCGCAACGGTGGCGGTCGGCGAGGACGCCGTGGAGGCGGGGAGCACGAAGGAGGACGGCGGTGGAGACGCCGGCGGGGGAGGTTCGTCGGGGGAGGACGCCGCGGGGAAGCCGAATTCGGGCAGGGGCAGCGACGGTCCGGCGAACCGGACGCCACGGCCCGGAGCGCGGCCGAAACGGCGTAAACGTTGACCACGGTGTCCGGCCTGGCGGGGGCCGCCGTGAAGCGGCGTCCCGGTCTGGCTCGGCACCCGTGAAAGAGGAAGAAGAGGAAAACTTATGACGGATGCGGAAACTACCGAACGCGACGCAAGCATGCCGTGGCCGGTCGAGGATACGGTGACGCCGGAGCGAGGTGTGGACGTCGGTGACGAACTGGAGGATCGCCTGGTCGCCGAGGGCGAGATTGCCGGTGACTATCTCGAAGAGTTGTTGGACCTGTTGGACTTCGACGGAGACATCGATCTGGACGTCGAGGGCGACCGCGCGGTGGTGAGCATCGACGGCAGCGAGGATCTCACGAAATTGGTGGGGCGCGGTGGCGAGGTGCTCGATGCGCTCCAAGAGCTGACCCGGCTGGCGGTCCACCAGAAGACCGGTGTGCGGAGCCGGTTGATGCTCGACATCGCAAGCTGGCGCAGGCGGCGGCGCGAGGAACTGGCCGCGCTGGGAGACGAGGTGGCGCGGCGGGTGCGCGATACCGGCGAGCGTGAGGTGCTGTCCCCGATGACGCCGTTCGAGCGCAAGATCGTCCACGACGCGGTCGCGGCGGTGCAGGGGGTGCACAGCGAGAGCGAAGGTGCGGAGCCTTCGCGGCGGGTTGTGATCCTGCGGGACTAAATTACAACGGCGTAGGTTACAGCGATGTAGTTCACGGATGATCACTGGGCGCCGGCGATCGGAAGGATGTTTTCGTGAAGCCGAGCCGGCTGTGTTTCACGTGAAACCAGATGATTTCGACGAGGACATCGCCGTCCGGGTGTTCGGTCCGCGGCTCGAGTTGGCTCGGCGGTACGCGGAAGTTCTGGCGGATGCCGGGGTGGAGCGCGGTCTGCTGGGGCCGCGCGAAGTGGGTCGCCTCTGGGAGCGCCACCTGGTTAACTGCGCCGTCGTAGGCGAGTTGTTGACGCCAGGTCAGCGGGTGGTCGACATCGGAAGCGGGGCGGGTTTGCCTGGCATCGCGGTGGCGATCGCGCACCCGGATCTGGACCTTGTGCTGCTCGAGCCTTTGCTGCGCCGTAGCGAATTTCTCCATGAAGTGGTGACCGACTTGGGGTTGGCGGTGGAGGTGGTCCGCGGCCGCGCGGAGGAGTCGTGGGTGCGTGAACGGTGGGGCGACAGAGACGCGGCCATTTCACGTGCGGTGGCGCCGTTGGACAAGTTGACAAAGTGGAGCATGGCGTTGCTCCGGCGGGGTGGACGGATGATCGCGATCAAGGGGGAACGGGCTTCGGATGAAGTTCGGCAGCACCGGCGTGTGATGGAGGCGTCCGGCGCCGTTGATGTCAAGGTGGTCACATGTGGCGTTGGCGTTCTTCGTCAGCCCGCAACGGCAGTGGTGGCGCGACGTGGAACGGGATCACGTCGGTGACGAGGATATTCGGCGGGAGAGGGCGATGACGTCTCCGTGCGAGCGGGCGGCGGGCGGTACGGCAAGTCGGGGTGTCGCCGGTACGGAGGAAGCATGGGGTGCGGGATCCGTCGAAATGGGGGAGTCGGTAGGGGAGGCGGCGACGCCTGTGGAGGAAGCGACGGGCTGTGCGATGGTTTCACGTGAAACATCCGACGATTTCGATACCCCGATCGGTGCCGCGGCGGAGCGCGCGATGCGGGTGCTGCACACGACGTGTGAGCCATTGCGGCGACCCGCAGGACGGCGGCTCTTTACCGTCGCCAACCAGAAGGGGGGAGTGGGTAAGACCACGACCGCGGTCAATCTGGCGGCCGCGCTCGCGGTGCAGGGACTCAAAACCCTCGTGATCGACCTTGATCCGCAGGGGAACGCAAGCACGGCTCTGGGGATCGCCAACCGGACGTCGGGCACACCTTCGTCGTACGAGGTTCTCCTCGGAGACGTCGCGTTGGGGGAGGCGTTGCAGCAGAGCCCGAACAGGGAACGGCTCTTCTGCCTTCCGGCCACGATCGACCTGGCCGGGGCTGAGATCGAGTTGGTGAGCATGGTGGCGCGCGAAAACCGGCTGCGGACCGCACTCGGAGCGCTCGACGACTTTGACTTCGACTACGTCTTCATCGACTGCCCGCCATCGCTCGGGTTGTTGACGATCAACGCACTCGTCGCAGCGCCGGAGGTGATGATCCCGATTCAGTGCGAGTACTACGCCCTGGAGGGCGTCTCCCAGCTGATGCGCAACATCGAGATGGTGAAAGCCCATCTCAACCCGGCACTTGAGGTCACCACCGTGGTGCTCACTATGTACGACGGACGGACCAAACTGGCCGATCAAGTCGCGGCTGAGGTGCGCCGACACTTCGGCGCCAAGGTGTTGCGCACGGTGATCCCGCGCAGCGTCAAGGTTTCCGAGGCGCCCGGCTATAGCATGACGGTGATCGACTACGACCCCGGCTCTCGTGGGGCGATGAGCTACCTGGATGCCGGCCGCGAACTTTCTCAGCGCCACACCAACCAATCGTGAAGGAACCATTCGTGAAGGGACGACCATGACGCAGCCGGTGCGGAAACGGGGCGGCCTCGGCCGGGGACTGGCATCGCTGATCCCTACCGGTCCCGCGGAGGGCGACCCCGGGCCGGCGACCCTCGGTCCGCGGATGGGCGCCGCCGCCGCTGACGTTCTGATCGGAGGCACGGAACAGGCCGCGACCGTGGCCGGTGCGGTGTACCGCGAGATCTCACCGGCCGACATCGAACCCAATCCGCGTCAACCACGGCAGGTCTTCGACGACGAAGCTCTGGCCGAACTGGTGCATTCGATTCGCGAATTCGGTCTGCTCCAGCCGATCGTGGTGCGCGTGGTGACCGAGTCGCAGCGCGGCGCACGGTACCAGATCGTGATGGGGGAGCGGCGCTGGCGCTCGGCCCGAGAGGCGGGATTGGACACGATCCCGGCTATCGTGCGGGAGACCGGCGACGACAACCTGCTGCGTGACGCCCTGCTGGAGAACATTCATCGGGTGCAGTTGAACCCGTTGGAAGAGGCGGCGGCCTACCAGCAGCTGCTCGACGAGTTCGGTGTCACCCACGATGAACTGGCGTCACGGATCGGGCGCTCCCGCCCGGTGATCACGAACATGATCCGGCTGCTCAAGTTGCCGATCGCGGTGCAGCGCCGTGTCGCCGCCGGGGTGCTGTCGGCCGGACATGCGCGCGCATTGCTGTCGCTGGAGGCCGGCGCCGCGGCGCAGGAGGAACTGGCCGGCCGGATCGTGGCCGAGGGGCTGTCGGTGCGGGCGACCGAGGAGGCCGTCACGCTGGCCAACCGGGGTGCCCCTCCGACGCCGTCCCCGGCACGGCGCAAGCCGATTCAGATGCCGGGTCTGCAGGACGTCGCCGAGCGGCTGTCGAATACTTTCGACACCCGAGTTACCGTGAGCCTGGGCAAACGCAAGGGCAAGATCGTCGTCGAATTCGGCTCCGTGGAGGATCTTCAGCGCATCGTCGACACGATGACCGCTGCCGAGACTTGATGGGCGCCGAGGCCCGCCGGGCCCCCACACCGTGTACTTTCGTCACTGTGACGGCGTATGACCGCGGGACGGTCGGCGGTGGACGCCCGGAACCGGGCGGTGACGAAAGATCTTGGGCGCCAAGCCGTTTCGCCCCCGGACTCGGAACGGGCAGATCGTGGGCACCGGTGTTGCCTACGCCACTCGGTCGGGCTCCGCAATAGTGGCCCAAGAACGACGAACTCTCCTATCCTGGAGAGGTTGCCGGTGCCCTCGACCGCAGATGACTGCAGTAACGCACGGAAGCCAGGAGGCTTGTGTCTGCTCGAATCACGCCGCTGCGGCTCGAAAGCTTCGAGCAGCTTCCCAAGACCGCGCGCCGCTGCGTTTTCTGGGAGGTGGACCCCTCGACGCTTGGTGAGCAGAGCCGTCTCGCGGACCCGGAATTCGAGAAGGAAGCCTGGTTGTCGATGGTGATGCTGGAATGGGGTTCGTGCGGTCAGATCGCGACACCGGTTACGGCCGAGCACAGTGACACCGAGCCGCCCTGCATCGGATACGTCTTCTACGCGCCACCGCGGGCGGTGCCGCGCGCCCGGCGGTTTCCTACCGCGCCGGTGTCGGCCGACGCGGTGTTGCTGACCTCGATGGGTATCGAGCCGGAGCACGCCGACGACCACCTCTCGCACGGGCTCATCGCCGAGGTTGTCGGGGAGCTGGTCCGGCGTGGGGTGCGCGCGCTCGAGGCGTTCGGCCGCACGCAGGCGGCCGCGGAATTACAGGATCCGGAAATGGTCGACGCCGACGTGCGCCCGGTCTTGGAAGCCCTCGGGGACTGCACGGTCGAACATTGCGTCATCGACGCGGACTTCTTGCAAGACGCCGGTTTCGTCGTGGTTGCCCCGCATCGATATTTTCCGCGGCTGCGGCTCGAACTGGACAAGGACCTCGGATGGAAGGCCGAGGTTGAGGCGGCGCTGGAAAGGCTGCTCGCGAGCGCCCAGCTGCAGCAGCCGGTCGGGGCGGGGGCCATGTTCACCAGCGCGGTGCGCACCACCGAAGGTGCTCAGGAGCCGCCGAGCCGGGTCGCCCGCTCCACGGCCAACTCGTGCGCGAGCAACTCCGCGAACGTGAATGTGCCGGTAGGGCGGTCGTTCTTGCCGAGCAGGTAGAGTCGTTTGACCGCGGCCAAGATGCCCTCGGCGATGGCGTCGCGGGTCTGTGTGGAGACCAGCATGGCGCGGTCGCGCGGGTTGGTGATGTAGCCGACGTCGACCTGAACGGTCGGCATCCGAGTCAGTCGCAGCAGGTCCCAGGTCCGGCCATGCGTGCGGCAGTCCTGTAAACCGGTGCGGGCCACCACTTCTCGCTGAATGAAGTCGGCGAGATTGCGGCCGATGGTGGACACCGAACCGTGCGAGTTCCCGAAGTGGAACGAGGCCACACCGTTGGCTGCCGGGTTGGGATGGCTTTCGCAGCGCAGGCTGATCATCAGGTCCGCGCCGACGTTGTTGGCGGTCATGGCGCGTTCGGCGTCCGATGGGCTGCGGTTGATGGGACGCGAAAGGGACGTCTCCATGCCGATGGCGGTCATCCGCCCTTCGAGTCGGCTCGCCAAGTCCCACAACACATCTGCTTCGCTGACAGGGCCGGACGGCCCCTGCAAGATCACCCCATGATCGCCACCGCCGCGGCCCGGGTCGATGATGATGCGCTTGCCCGACAATTTGGGGCCCGATCGGCGGACCAGTTCCTCCTCGCGGATCGCATGCAGCGAACCGCCCGTGACGCGTGAACTCAGAAAGTACAAGGAGCGCAACGTTTCCGGCCCGCAGATGCCGTCGGCGGCAAGGCCGTACTCCCGTTGGTACGACATCAGCGCGTTGTGGGTCTGCAACCCGAAGTGGCCGTCGATCAGGCCGGTGTAGAAGCCGAGGTCTTGGAGCCGGGCCTGCAGCGTGGCGACGTCGTCACCGCAGAGCGGTGCCCCGAACTGGTGGTAGAGGCTGCGCGCACCAAGCCGGTAGGAGGCCTCCTTCAGCGCGCGGTACGTGGCTTCGCCGACAATGCCGTCCACCAGCAGCCCGCGATGCTGTTGGAATGCACGCACGGCGTGGTCGAGTTCGGCGTCGAACAACTCCGGGGGGCCATGCCGGTCCGTCGTCGGGTCCTCCGCGGAGTCCTCGAGCAGTCCCAGTGACACCAGGATGGCCCGGATCTCGGCCACGACTGCGCTGCGGTCACCGCGACGCAGCGCGTCGCCGTCTGCGCGGCGCGGACTCGGCATACCAGAGGGCCCTTCGTGGCGGTGTCACAGGCATCGGGTGACAGCTACCGGTGATTGTCGCAGATCCTCCGCAAATTCCCGAAAACCCCAGGCGACGCGCAAGCCGCGCAGCGGCCAGAAGACCCGTCAGCCGAGGCCGGGAACCGCATCGGAGAGTTCGCGCAGCAGTGCGGCTTTGCCTTTGGCGCCGGTGATCCGTTTGACTGGTTGGC
>CAYVQQ010000195.1:0-6489 GCA_964453085.1 uncultured Mycobacterium sp. | reverse complement strand
ACGACGAATCCGGCGAGGCAGGAGACGAGTTCCTCGGAGAGGCTCTCGGAGAGGTTGAGGCGCCGACCGCTGAGGAGGACGCACCCGGCCTGGACGACACGGACCAGGAAGAGGACTTCGACGAAGACGGCGGCGAGGACGAAGACGGCGGCGAGGACGAAGACGGCGGCGAGGACGAAGACCTTGACGAAGAGGAAGACCTCGGTGGCGACGACGACCTCGACTTGGAAGACGACGACGATCTGGATGCGGTCGACTCCGAGGACCTGGTCGACTCCGAGGACCTAGTCGACTCCGACCTAGTCGACTCCGAGGACTCCGACATGGGATCGGGCAGCGACGACGGTGACACCACCGCTTGGCTCGCCGGGCGCCCGCGTCGGCGACGCGCGGCGTGTCGCCCGGCCAGCCCGCCGATCCAGCTGGACTGACTGGGCTGGACCGACTGCGCGGTCGGTTTGACCCTGTAGCCGCTGGTCAAGTACCCTTGACCAGTTGTCGTCGGGCTGGGTGAGCAAACCGGTCCGGCGAGAGCGGGACTTCCGGGCGATCGGCACGGACCTGCAACCCAGACCCACCACGTGCGCCGCAGGTGCCATGCGTGCGAAGCGCGCCAAGCAGAGGCGAGAAAGAGGCAGGAGCAACGATGGCGACCTACGCAATCGTCAAGACCGGCGGCAAGCAATACAAGGTCGGCGTCGGGGATGTGGTCAAGGTCGAGAAACTCGAATCCGAGCCCGGCGCCCAGGTGTCGCTGCCGGTTGCGCTCGTGGTCGACGGTGCCACCGTCACCACCGACGCCGCGGCACTGGCTGAGGTCGCGGTGACCGGCGAGGTGCTCGAGCACACCAAGGGGCCCAAGATCCGTATCCACAAGTTCAAGAACAAGACCGGCTACCACAAGCGCCAGGGGCACCGTCAGCAGCTGACAGTCCTCAAGGTCACCGGAATCAAGTAGGCGAAGGCGGCATACATGGCACACAAGAAGGGTGCGTCCAGTTCACGCAACGGCCGCGACTCGCAGGCTCAGCGGCTGGGCGTCAAGCGGTTCGGCGGCCAGGTCGTCCAGGCCGGCGAGATCTTGGTCCGCCAGCGCGGCACCAAGTTCCACCCCGGCGTCAACGTCGGACGCGGCGGTGACGACACGCTGTTCGCCAAGGAGGCCGGTGCGGTCGAGTTCGGGATGAAGCGCGGCCGCAAGACGGTCAGCATCGTCGCGGAGGCATAGAGACGCTTCTCGCGGGAGAGACGCTTCTAGCGGGCGCACACCTGCATTCCCCGAGCGGCGAGCCCGCCAGTTGCTGGGGTAGGTGAGAGGATCTTCGATGCCCCGGTTTGTCGATCGCGTCGTCGTCCATGCGCGCGCGGGCTCCGGCGGTAACGGCTGCGCGTCGGTTCACCGCGAGAAATTCAAGCCGCTGGGCGGTCCCGACGGAGGCAACGGCGGCCGTGGCGGCAGCGTCGTGTTCGTCGTCGATCCCCGGGCCCACACGCTGCTGGACTTCCATTTCCGGCCGCACATCACCGCGCCGTCCGGCAAGCAGGGGATGGGCAACAACCGGGACGGGGCGGCCGGTGAGGATCTGGAGGTCAAGGTTCCCGACGGCACCGTTGTGCTGGACGAGAACGGCCGGCTGTTGGCCGACCTGGTCGGCGTGGGCACCCGCTTCGAGGCGGCCGTCGGCGGCAGAGGCGGTCTGGGCAACGCGGCGCTGGCCTCGCGCGCCCGCAAGGCCCCCGGCTTCGCGTTGCTCGGCGAGCCCGGTCAGGCCCGCGACCTGACCCTGGAACTCAAGACGGTCGCCGACGTCGGGCTGGTCGGGTTCCCGTCGGCCGGGAAGTCCTCGCTGGTGTCGGTGATCTCGGCGGCCAAACCGAAGGTCGCCGACTATCCGTTCACCACCCTGGTCCCCAACCTCGGCGTGGTCTCGGCCGGCGACCACGCGTTCACCGTCGCCGATGTGCCCGGTCTGATCCCGGGCGCGTCGCAGGGTCGCGGCCTGGGTCTGGACTTCCTGAGGCACATCGAGCGGTGCGCGGTGCTGGTGCATGTGGTGGACTGTGCCACCGCGGACCCGGGTCGCGACCCCGTCTCCGACATCGACGCGCTGGAAGCCGAACTCGCCGCCTACACGCCCACATTGCAGGGGGACGCTGCGCTGGACGACCTCGCCGAGCGTCCCCGCGCGGTCGTGCTCAACAAGATCGACGTGCCCGAGGCGCGTGAACTGGCCGACTTCGTCCGCGACGAGATCGCCCAGCGGGGCTGGCCCGTCTTCCTGGTGTCCACGGTCACCAGGGAAGGCTTGCAGCCGTTGATCTTCGGGCTGTGGCAGATGATCTCCGCGTACCGCGCCGCCCGGCCGCCCGCCGTGGCGCGCCGGCCGGTGATCCGGCCGGTTCCGGTCGATGACAGCGGCTTCACGGTGGAGCCCGACGGGCACGACGGGTTCGTGGTCCGGGGGACCCGGCCCGAGCGGTGGGTCGGTCAGACCGATTTCGACAACGACGAGGCCGTCGGTTATCTCGCCGACCGCCTGGCGCGGCTGGGCGTCGAGGACGAGCTGTTGCGGCTGGGCGCCCGGCCGGGATGCGCGGTGACGATCGGTGAGATGACATTCGACTGGGAGCCGCAGACGCCTGCCGGGCGGCAGACGCCCTTGTCCGGGCGGGGTACCGACGTGCGCCTGGAACGCACCGAGCGTATCGGCGCCGGCGAACGCAAGGCCGCCCGGCGCCGACGGCGCGAACACGACCCCGGTGAGGACGCGTGAGCGAGCACCGCGAGGCCATCCGGTCCGCCCACAGCCTGGTGGTCAAGATCGGCACCAACGCGCTGACCACGCCATCCGGTGTGTTCGACGCCGGCCGGCTGGCCGGACTGGCCGATGCCATCGAGGCGCGCATGAAGGCCGGCACCGACGTCGTCATCGTGTCTTCGGGTGCCATCGCCGCGGGTATCGAGCCACTGGGCCTGTCGAGGCGGCCAAAGGATCTGGCGACCAAACAGGCGGCGGCCAGTGTGGGGCAGGTCGCGTTGGTGAGTTCGTGGAGTGCGGCATTCGCCCGGTATGGCCGCACGGTCGGCCAGGTCCTGCTGACCGCGCACGACATCTCGATGCGGGTCCAACACACCAACGCCCAGCGCACCCTGGACCGTCTGCGAGCCTTGCACGGGGTGGCCATCGTCAACGAGAACGACACGGTGGCCACCAACGAGATCCGGTTCGGCGACAACGATCGGCTGTCTGCCCTGGTCGCCCACTTGGTGGGCGCCGAGGCGTTGGTGCTGCTGTCCGACATCGACGGGCTCTATGACGCCGACCCCCGCAAGACCGAGGGCGCACGGTTCATCCCGGAGGTGTCTTGCGCGGCGGATCTCGACGGTGTGGTCGCCGGCCCGGGCAGCCAGCTGGGCACCGGCGGAATGGTGTCGAAGATGTCGTCGGCTCTGCTGGCCGCCGATGCCGGGGTCCCGGTGCTGCTGGCCGCCGCGTCCGATGCCGCGACCGCGCTCACCGACGCGTCGGCCGGCACGGTGTTCGCCGCTCGACCCAATCGCATGTCGGCCCGCCGGTTCTGGTTGCGCTACGCCGCCGAGGCCGCGGGCGCGCTGACCCTCGACGAGGGCGCGGTGCGGGCGGTGGTGGGCCAGCGCCGTTCGCTGCTTGCCGCCGGCATCATCGCGGTCTCGGGCCGGTTCTACGCCGGCGACGTCGTCGAACTGCGGGGCCCCGACGCGGTGATGGTGGCCCGCGGAGTGGTCGCCTACGACGCCTCCGAACTGGCCACGATGATGGGCCGCTCGACCTCGGCGCTGGCCGACGAACTGCGTCGGCCGCCGGTACACGCCGACGACCTCGTCACGGTGAGCAGCCCGGTCGGACTGGTCGGTTGAGGGGATTGCCGGTGTCCTGCCGCGCGGTCGATCCGGGGTGCGCGGACTGCAGAGCGCCGGCGGCTAGCGCCGCGGCGTTTCGCCAGGTACTCGATCGAGCGCGGTCCTGAAGACGATCGGCTTCACCAGGTCGGGGGCCATATCCGACGGCGGCTCGCTGCTCATCCGGTCGACATCCAAGACCGCAGTGTCACTCGCGGGACGACGTGTACCCGGCAAACCGGCGCCGAGACCGCCCGGGCGAGAATGGGGAGGCGATGGACTTCTACAACAGCTACAGCCAGGGCTTTGTCCGCGTCGCCGCATGCACCCACCACACCGCGCTGGCCGATCCGGCCGCAAACGCCGCGTCCGTGGTGCGGCTGGCCCGCCTGTGCCACGACGACGGGGTGGCACTGGCCGTCTTCCCCGAGTTGACCCTGTCCGGGTATTCCATCGAGGACATCCTGCTGCAGGACCGGCTGCTCGGTGACGTCGAAGACGCGCTCGCCGGGCTCGTCGCCGTCTCGGCCGAGCTGTTGCCCGTGCTGGTGGTCGGCGCCCCGCTGCGTCACCGGCATCGCATCTACAACACCGCGGTGGTGATCCACCGCGGTGTGGTGCTCGGCGTGGCGCCCAAGTCCTACTTGCCCACCTACCGGGAGTTCTACGAGCGGCGCCAGATCGCTCCCGGCGACGACGAGCGCGGCACCATCCGCATCGGTGGCCCCTCCGGCCCGATCGAGGCGCCGTTCGGACCCGACCTGCTGTTCGCGGCGTCGGACCTGCCCGGCTTCGTGCTGCACGTCGAGATCTGCGAGGACATGTTCGTGCCGATTCCGCCCAGCGCCGAGGCGGCCCTGGCGGGGGCGACGGTGCTGGCCAACCTGTCCGGCAGCCCGATCACGATCGGGCGGGCCGAGGAGCGGTGCCTGCTGGCGCGTTCGGCGTCGTCGCGGTGCCTGGCCGCCTATGTCTACGCCGCCGCGGGTGCGGGCGAATCCACCACCGACCTGGCCTGGGACGGACAGACCGCGGTGTGGGAGAACGGGGTGCTCCTCGCCTCCTCCGAGCGGTTCCCCAAGGGTGAGCGGCGCAGCGTCGCCGATGTCGACACCGACCTGTTGCGCGCCGAGCGGCTGCGCATGGGGACGTTCGACGACAACCGGCGCCACCACCGCGCGTCGGCGGAGTCGTTCCGGCGCATCGAGTTCCGGCTGGACCCGCCGGGCGGCGACATCGGCCTTCGCCGCGAGGTCGAGCGCTTCCCCTTCGTCCCTTCGGATGCGCAACGGCTGCAACAGGATTGCTACGAGGCCTACAACATCCAGGTCGCCGGGCTCGAACAGCGGCTGCGGGCCCTGAACTACCCGAAGGTGGTCATCGGGATCTCCGGTGGGCTGGACTCCACGCATGCGCTGATCGTCGCCGCGCGCGCGATGGACCGCGAGCAACGTCCGCGCAGCGACATCCTGGCCTTCACGCTGCCGGGATTTGCGACCGGGGACCGGACGAAGCGCAACGCGACCGAACTGTGCCGCGCACTGGGCGTCACCTTCTCCGAGATCGACATCCGCGACACCGCCGCGCTGATGCTCCGGGAGATCGATCACCCGTTCGCACGCGGCGAGAAAGTGTATGATGTCACCTTCGAGAACGTGCAGGCCGGGTTGCGCACCGACTACCTGTTCCGGCTCGCCAACCAGCGCGGCGGGATCGTGCTGGGTACCGGCGACCTCTCCGAGCTCGCGCTGGGCTGGTCGACGTACGGCGTCGGCGACCAGATGTCGCACTACAACGTCAACGCCGGTGTCCCCAAGACGCTGATCCAGCACCTGATCCGCTGGGTGATCTCCACGGGGGAGTTCGAGGCCGAGGTCGGCGAGGTGCTGCAGTCGGTCCTCGACACCGAGATCACCCCGGAGCTGGTCCCCGGTGGCGGGGAAGAAGAGCTGCAGAGCAGCGAGGCCAAAGTCGGACCGTACGTGCTCCAAGACTTCTCATTGTTCCAGGTACTGCGTTACGGCTTCCGGCCCTCGAAGGTCGCGTTCCTGGCCTGGCACGCGTGGCACGACCCCGAACGGGGCAGCTGGCCGCCGGGATTCCCCGACGAGCAGCGACGGGCCTATTCCCTGAAGGAGATCCGACACTGGCTGCAGATCTTCGTGCAGCGGTTCTACTCGTTCAGCCAGTTCAAACGGTCCGCCCTGCCGAACGGTCCGAAGGTGTCCCGCGGCGGGGCGTTGTCGCCGCGGGGCGACTGGCGCGCCCCGTCGGACATGTCGGCGCGCATCTGGCTGGACGAGATCCAGCGCGCAGTACCCGGGGAATAGGGCGCGGTCGGCGCATCCTGCCCGGCGAGGCCGTCACGCGCCGTTTCCGTCGCCCCGGCTAACGGGCGGGGCCGCGCAGCGCCGCGTCGATCGCGTCGGCGCTCGGCGCGCAGTCGCCGGCGCCGGGCACCAGGGTCGCCAGCGCGCCCGCGGTGCAGGCCCGGCGCAACGCGTGCAACCGCTGCGATTTCAGTGCCGGGTCCGTGACCGGGCCCGGCGGCCAGGTCGCCGCCAGCACCCCGGCGAACACGTCACCCGCCCCGGTGGTGTCCACCGCGT
>CAYVQQ010000194.1:0-6574 GCA_964453085.1 uncultured Mycobacterium sp. | reverse complement strand
CGGACCGCGAACCGAGGCTTGCGGGCCGCCTTGTTGACCAGTGCCTTCTTCGCCATAAGTCAGTTCTCCTTGAACGGAAAGCCAAGGGCCCGCAGCAGCGCTCGCCCCTCGTCGTCGGTCGTCGCCGTGGTCACGACGTTGATGTCCATCCCCCGGACGCGGTCGATCTTGTCCACGTCGACCTCGTGGAACACCGACTGCTCGGCCAGCCCGAAGGTGTAGTTGCCGACGCCGTCGAACTGCTTGGGTGACAGTCCGCGGAAGTCGCGGATGCGTGGCAGCGCGATCGAGGTGAGCCGGTCGAGGAACTCCCACATCCGGTCCCCGCGCAGGGTGACCCGGGCGCCGATCGGCATGCCCTCACGCAACTTGAACTGCGCGATGGACTTGCGCGCCCTGCGGATCTCGGGCTTCTGCCCGGTGATCAGCGCCAGGTCGTTGACCGCGCCGTTGATCAGCTTGGCATCCCGGGCGGCCTCGCCGACGCCCATGTTGACGACGACCTTGGTCACGGTGGGGATCTGCATGACGTTCCCGTAACCGAACTGCTGGTGCAGCGCAGCCCGAATCTCGTTGTGGTAGCGCTGTTTGAGCCGCGGAACGACTCTTTCCGCCGTTGTCATCAAATGTCCTTGCCGTTGCGCTTGGAGGTACGGACCCGCTTGCCCGTCTCCTCATCCGTCCGGTAGCCGACCCGGGTCGGCTTGCCGTCGGAGTCGACCACCATCACGTTGGAGACGTGGATCGAGGCTTCCTGGGTGACGATGCCACCCGAGCGCGCCCCGTGATGGTTGGTCGAGACCGCGGTGTGCTTCTGGATCCGGTTCACGCCGGCGACCAGCACCCGGTTGCGGTCCGGGTAGGCCCGCAGGACCTTGCCCTTGGCGCCCTTGTCCTTGCCCGCGATCACCAGCACGGTGTCGCCCTTGCGGACCTTCATCTACAGCACCTCCGGAGCCAGCGAGATGATCTTCATGAAACGCTTCTCGCGCAGTTCGCGGCCGACCGGGCCGAAGATGCGCGTTCCACGCGGGTCGTTGTCCGCCTTGATGATGACGGCCGCGTTGTCGTCGAACTTGATGTAGCTGCCGTCGGGACGCCTGCGTTCCTTGACGGTGCGCACCACGACGGCTTTGACGACGTCACCGCGCTTGACGTTGCCGCCGGGAATGGCGTCCTTGACGGTGGCCACGATGACATCCCCGATGCCGGCGTAGCGTCGCGACGAGCCGCCGAGCACCCGGATGCACAAGATCTCCTTGGCGCCGGTGTTGTCGGCGACCTTCAGCCGCGATTCCTGCTGAATCACTCGATCTCCTGACCTGGTTTTTCGTGTGCACGGCAGGAGAAGCCCAAGGTCCTGACGTGCGCGGTCTTCGTCGCCGAAGGGCACGCGGGGCCGGTTGAAAAAGCTGATCGCTCGTCACGCACCGGCCGAGGTCTGCCCACGGCAACCCTTGGAGTCTAGGCGACGGGCAGCTCTGAGCCAAATTGGTCCCGACGCCGCGGCTTCGGCGTGCTGCAGGCGTGCTACAGGCGTGCTACACCACGCAGCGAAACCCGATGTGGGTGGTCGCGGTGTCCTGCGACTGGGGCGAGCGCGCCGCGGGACGGTACCGGTGACAGTACTCCGGGGCGCACAGATGCGAACCGCCCTTGAGCGTCTGGCTGACACCGGGATCCGCGGGCCCTGCCGGCGCGCAGCAGTTCTTCGGCGGCCGGTCCAGCCGGTGGTGCGCGGAGAACTCGGTGGCCGTCCACTCCCACACGTTGCCGATCATGTCGAGCAGCCCGAACCCGTTGGGCGGAAACGTCCCCACCGGCGAGGTGCCCACCCAGCCGAGCGCGCCCTCGTTGCGGTACGGGAACCTGCCCTGCCAGGTGTTGGCCATCAGCCGACCGCCGGGTGTGGCCTCGTCGCCCCAGGCGTCCCCCCAGGCGTAGGTGGCCGTGCTGCCGGCGCGTGCGGCGTACTCCCATTCCGCCTCGGTCGGCAGCCGGCGCCCCGCCCACCGCGCGTAGGCGGCGGCGTCGGGATATGCCACCTGCACGACGGGGTGGTCGGCCCGGTCGGCGATGTCGCTGCCCGGCCCGTGCGGGTGCCGCCAGTCGGCTCCGGGCACCCATTCCCACCATTGCCGCCAGTCGCGCAGGTCGACGGGGCCCGGCGTCGGGCGGAAGACCATGGACCCGGCGGCCGCCCCCGCACGCACCCCCGGGAACTGGGCCGGGTCGATCGGCTGTTCGGCGACGGTCACATAGCCCGTGGCGGCGACGAACTCCGCGAACTGCGCGTTGGTCACCGGGTGCAGCTCCACCGCGAAAGGCGCCACGGCCACGGTGTGGATCGGCGCCTCCTCGGGGTAGAAGCTCGTCGAGCCCATGCGAAACGAGCCACCCGGCAGGTCGACCAGCTCGCTGAGCACCACGCCAGGGTAGGACAAGCCGCCCGCGGCGGCGTCCGTGCTCGGCAGGGTCCGGCCGCCGAATCGAACCCCCGGATACGCCGCTGACCGGCCCGTTCGGGTGTTCAACCCACGAGTAACCTACCCGCGGGTAAATTGCCACCATTTTCCGAACCGTGACTCAACGAATCCTTAAAGGCCGCCCATACGCTCAGTGCCATGTGGATCGACGACACGAGTGCCGACGTCATCAAAGCTGACGTCGACGCCCTCTACCACGGCGACATCCTGGTGGAAGGCGAGACTTCCGAGCAGTTCGAGGACTGGCACCTCCTCGCTACGGCGGGCTGACCGCCATGAGTGTGCTCGCCCGGCTCCTGATGGCCGAACCCGCAATCGCCCGGTGGTTCCGTCGATAGATTCGGACGTTCACGTCCGGGGTTGTCAGGCGCGTCAGCGCGGTGCCATGCGGAGGGCGCCGTCCAGCCGGATGACCTCCCCGTTCAGCATCGGGTTCTCGATGATGTGCACCGCCAGCGCGCCGTACTCGTCGGGCTTCCCCAGCCGCGACGGGTGCGGCACCTGCTTGCCCAGCGATTCGCGGGCCGCTTCCGGCAGGCCGGCCAGCAGTGGCGTGTCGAACAGACCGGGGGCGATGGTGACCACCCGGATGAGGTGGCCGGCCAGATCGCGCGCGATCGGCAACGTCATGCCCACCACGCCGCCCTTGGACGCCGAGTAGGCGGCCTGGCCGATCTGCCCGTCGAACGCCGCCACCGAGGCGGTGTTCACGATGACCCCGCGTTCCCGGGTGTCCGGCGGGCCGACGGGCTCGGTGTCGGCGATCCGCTCGGCGGCCAGGCGCAGCACGTTGAAGGTCCCGACCAGGTTGACCTCGACGACCTTGCGGAACTCCGCCAGCGGGAACACCCCGTCCCTGCCCAGCACCCGAACCGCGCTGCCGGTGCCGGCGCAGTTGACCGCGACGCGCAGCGGACCCATCGCCTCGGCGATGTCCAGGGCGCGGGTGACCGCGGCCTCGTCGGTGACGTCGGCGGGCGCGAAACGCGCCCGCTCGCCGAGTCCGCGCACCACCTCCTCGCCCCGCAGGTCCAGCACCACCACCTGCGCCCCGGCGTCCAGCAGGCGCCGGGTGGTCGCCAGGCCCAGGCCCGAGGCCCCGCCGGTGACGACGGCGACGGCGTCTCTGATCTCCATGCGAATCCTTCCGCCATCCCCAGCGGTTCGGCTCACCTCTCGTTGGCCGGGGACTATACCCAGTCCCGCAGCACCCAGTCCCGCAGCAGGGCCTCGGCGTCGGCCACCGGTTCGGCCACCCGCGGCGTCTCGGCAGCGGTGCGCGAGAACCGCGGTGCCGGCCGGGGCTGCAGGCCGCCGTTGACCTCGTAGAAGGTGTTGCGCTCGGTGATGTGCGGTTCGGTCTGCACCTCGCCGAACGCCAGCACGGGGGTCACGCAGGCATCGGACTCGGCGAACACCTCAGCCCAGTGGTCGCGGCCGTGGGCGGCGAACGCCTCGGCCAGCGCCGCCCGCAGTTCCGGCCAGCGGCTGACGTCGTCCCGCCCGGGCAGGTCCGCTCCCTCAAGACCCAGCCCGGTCAGCAGGGCGGCGTAGAACTGGGGCTCGAGCGCCCCGACGGCGACGTAACGTCCGTCGGCGCACTCGTAGGTGTCGTAGTAAGGTGCGCCGCCGTCGAGCAGATTGGTGCCGCGCACGTCCGACCACGTCCCGGAGGCGCGCATCTGCCACATCATCTGGACCAGCACGCTTGAGCCGTCGACCATCGCGGCGTCGATCACCTGACCCTTGCCCGAGTGCTGCCGCTCCCACAACGCCGCCAGGATGCCGACCAGCAGGAACATCGAGCCACCGCCGAAGTCGCCGACCAGGTTCAGCGGCGGCACCGGCCGCTCGCCGGCCCGCCCGATGGCGTGCAGGATTCCGTTGACCGAGATGTAGTTGATGTCGTGTCCGGCCCGTCGGCTGCGCGGGCCGGTCTGGCCCCAGCCCGTCATCCGGGCGTAGATCAGCCGGTCGTTGACCGCCGCGCAGTGCTCGGGCCCCAGCCCCAGCCGTTCCGTCACGCCGGGTCGGTAACCCTCGATCAGCACGTCGGCCTTCGCGGCGAGTTTGAGCACGAGGTCACGTCCCGCGTCGGCCTTCAGGTCCACGGTCAGCACGCGACGGTTGCGCATCGTGGCGTTGTCCGCGACATCGCCGGGACCGCGGGCGGGGCGGTCGATGCGCACCACGTCGGCGCCCAGGTCCCCCAGGATCATCGCCGCATGCGGTCCGGGCCCGATGCCGGCCAACTCCACGACGCGCAACCCGTTCAGCGGTCCAGCCACGTTGCACCGCCCCTTCCTCCGGGAGGCCCCGCATCCCGCTCGCCTCTAAGCCTGCGCCGCCGCACGACCGCCTTTCATCACCGACCTTGAGCGTAACGGGCGCGTGACCGCCGGTCATCGGGTAGTAAAGGGTGGCAAAGACGTACTGGGTCGTACCCGGTTCAAGGGTCGCGCGTACTCGGAGTCAGGGAGGTCGACATGTCGTTTGTGATCGCGGCGCCGGATCTGGTGGAGCGCGCCGCCTCCGATCTGATCGGGATTCGTTCGTCACTGGCCGAAGCCGCGTCGACGGCGGCGTTTCCCACCACGGGGATTGCCAGCGCGGCGCACGACGAAGTATCGATCGCGGTGGCAGCGATGTTCGGCGACGTCGGCCGGGAGTTCCAGGTCCTGAGCGCCCGGGCGCAGCTGTTCCACGCACAGTTCGTCGAGCTGATGAACGCCGGTGCGGGTGCCTACGCGGCGGCCGAAACCGCCAACGCCGCGCAGGCACTGCTCAACAGCGGCATCGGCGGTGCCGAGGCGACCGCCGGGCAGTTCGGGGGCTCCGTCAGTGCCTGCTTCAACGGCGCCGTGGGCGCGGCGCAGGCCGACTTCGGCGCGGCCTCCTCGGCGATCCTCGCGGCTCCCGCGGTGTTGTCGGGTGCGGCTCAGACCGGCGCGCGCGGTGTGTCGGCGGCCGTCAGCGCGAACGCCTTCGCCGGCCAGATCGCCGGCCCGTACGAAACACTGCTCGCCAACACGGTGAGCAACCTGCAGACCATCGGGACCACCATGGCGGCCGACCCGTTCCCCCTCGCGAACCAGTTCATCATCAACCAGACGGGCTACGCCCAGACGATCGCCACCGCGATCGGAACCACGTTGCAGAACCTGCCGACCGAGTTGGCCGCCCTGCCGGCGACCCTCCAGACGGCCGTCCAAGACCTGCTGGCCTTCAACCCGGTGCCCTACCTGCACCAGCTCGTCGACAACCAATTCACCTACGCCCAGATCTGGGCCACGTCCCTGCAGAACGCCGCCCACGACTTCGGCACCGGCCTGCAGCAGCTTCCGGCGGCGTTCCAATCGGCCTGCCACGCCCTGGCGACGGGCAACGTCGGCGGCGCGGCGATCGACCTGGGGAAGGGTTTCGGGAAGTTGTTCGTCACCGGCGTCGACACCTCGACCACCGGAAACCCCGTCACCGGGCTCACCGCCGACGTCCGCCTGACCGGCGCCCTGGCGGATCTGTCGCCCATCCTCGCCGTTCCGGGCATGCGGACGGCGTACCTCACCGGCCTGCTGCCGCCCGGCTCCATCCCGGCGCAGATGACCCAGCATCTGACCAACGTGCTCGACACGGTCACCGACACCTCGCTCGTCGCGAACGTCGGACTCAAAACGACAATCCGTCCCCCGTTTTTCACGTTCTCCATGACCGCTACCGCGGGGCTGCCGACGGCGCTCGCCCTGGATGCGCTGGGGGCGCCCGTCAACGCGGCGAACGCCTTCGGGGCCAGCACCACGGCGTTCGCCGATGCGGTGCAGACCGGCAACTGGCCGGGGGCGGCCGCCGCCCTCATCGACGCTCCGGCCCTCGTCACCAACGGCTTCCTCAACGGCCACTCGACGCTGCCGGTGACCTTCAACGTCTCGGGCAATCCCGCGACCGTCAACTTCCCGTTGAACGGAATCCTCGACCCGCCCACGCCCTACACCGCGACGGTCACGGTCCCCCCGGGGGTCCCGATCACCGTCACCGTCGGCGGCACCCCGATCAGCGGGCTCGCGACCGGTTTGCTGGTGTACGCGCCCCAA
>CAYVQQ010000193.1:0-6639 GCA_964453085.1 uncultured Mycobacterium sp. | reverse complement strand
CCGCCCCGCTGCTGGAGTACTACCGCGACGACCTGAAGACCGTCGACGCCGTCGGCCCGGTGGACGAGGTGTTCGCCCGCGCACTGCACGCCCTCGGCGACTAGCGACCCGGGGCGAGCAACCGTGACACCGCTGGCCCGACTGCGCAGCCGCCGGGTCGTGCCCCAGCGCAGCGCCGCCGAACTGGACGCGATGGCGGCGGCCGGCGCCGTCGTCGCCGCCGCCCTGCAGGCCGTCCGCGCCGCCGCGGTCCCCGGGGCGTCGACGCTGAGCCTCGACGAGATCGCCGATGCGGTGATCCGCGACGCCGGGGCGACACCGTCGTTCCTCGGCTACCACGGCTACCCGGCGTCGATCTGCGCATCGGTCAACGACCGGGTGGTCCACGGCATCCCGTCGGCCGCCGAGGTGCTGAGCCCCGGGGACCTGGTGTCCATCGACTGCGGGGCGGTGCTGGCCGGCTGGCACGGCGACGCCGCGATCACCTTCGGCGTCGGCACACTGCGGCCCGCCGACGAGGCGCTCGCGGCGGCGACCCGGGAATCGCTGGAGGCCGGGATCGCGGCGATGGTCGTCGGCAACCGGCTCTCCGACGTCTCCCACGCGATCGAGACGGGCACCCGCGCGGCCGAGCGCCGCTACGGGCACCCGTTCGGCATCGTGGAAGGCTACGGCGGCCACGGCATCGGCCGGCAGATGCACATGGATCCGTTCCTGCCCAACGAGGGCGCCCCCGGGCGCGGCCCGCTGCTGGCGCCCGGTTCGGTGCTGGCCATCGAACCGATGCTGACCCTCGGGACGGGCAAGACCGTGGTGCTCGACGACGAGTGGACGGTGACCACCGCCGATGGCTCCCGCGCCGCGCACTGGGAGCACACCGTCGCCGTCACCGCCGACGGGCCGCGGATCCTGACGCTGCCGGATTGAACCGAGGGCCGGATTGAACCGAGGGCCGGATTGAACCGAGGGCCGGATTGAACCGAGGGCTGCCGGGCCCGCCGCGGACACGGTAAAAAAGTGGCGTGACCACCTCGAAACCACCCAAACGGGACCCGATCGCGGCGGCGCGGGCCAACTGGGAGCGCGCCGGGTGGGGCGATGTTTCGCAGGGCATGGTCGCGGTGACCTCGGTGATGCGCGCCCACCAGATCCTGCTGGCCCGGGTCGAGAACGCGCTGCGGCCCTACGACCTGAGCTTCTCGCGGTACGAGCTGCTGCGGCTGCTGGCGTTCAGCCGCACCGGGGCGCTGCCGATCACCAAGGCGTCCGACCGGCTGCAGGTGCACGTCACCAGCGTGACCCACGCGATCCGGCGGCTGGAGGCCGACGGGCTGGTCAAACGGGTGCCGCACCCCAGCGACGGGCGCACGACGCTGGTGCAGATCACCGAGCTGGGCCGGTCCACCGTCGAAGACGCGACCGTCACGCTCAACGAGCAGGTGTTCGCCGAGATCGGCATGGACGCCGAGGCGTCCCAGGCGCTGGTGGCGGCGATCGAGACGTTGCGCCGCAACGCCGGCGACTTCTGACCGCTGCTAACCGCGCAGCATCTCGATGACGGCGCTGAAGTCCAATGCGCCGTGTTCGGCGGCGAACTCGGCGTAGATCTCGGCGGCGTGCCTGCCCAGCGGCGCCGACGAACCGGTCGAGGCCACCGCCTCCATCGCCAGGCGCAGGTCCTTGTTCATCAGCGCGGCGGCAAAGCCGGGGCGGAAGCCGTTGCTGGCCGGTGAGGACGGGACCGGGCCCGGCACCGGGCAGTTGGTGTGCACCGCCCAGCAGTTGGCGGTGGCCCCGGTGATGACGTCGAACAGCGACTGCGCCGACAGCCCCAGCCGCTCGGCCAGCACGAACGCCTCGCCGATCGCGATCTGCTGCACGGCCAGCACCATGTTGTTGCACACCTTGGCGGCCTGCCCCGCGCCGGCGGCGCCGCAGTGCACGATCTTGCCCGCCATCGGTTCCAGCACCGGGCGCGCCCGCCGCAGCGCCGACTCGTCCCCACCCACCATGAACGCCAGGGTTCCCGCGGCGGCGCCCGCCACCCCACCCGAGACCGGCGCGTCCAACTGGGCGATCCCGCGCGCGAGCGCCAGCGCGTGCACCGCCCGCGCGTCGTCGACCGAGATGGTGGAGCTGTCGATGAACAGCGCACCGGCCCCCGCGGCCGGCAGCACCTCGGCGTAGCAGCCCCGGACCGCCTCGCCGTCGGGCAGCATCGTGATGACGACGTCGGCCCCGGCGACCGCCTCGGCGGCGCTGCCGAACACCGTCACGCCGCCCGAGGCGGCCCCCGCCGCCGCCTCCGGCGCCGGGTCGAACCCGCGCACGGTGTGCCCGGCGGCGACGAGGTTGGCCGACATGGGCCCGCCCATGTGGCCCAGTCCGAGAAACGCGACACTGCAAACGGTGGTCATGGCACCCTTCTACGCGGTGGCCCGGAAGCGTGCGGCCTCGGCCCGGCCGACGACCACACGCATGATCTCGTTGGTGCCCTCCAGGATGCGGTGCACGCGCAGGTCGCGGACGATCTTCTCCAGGCCGTACTCGCGCAGGTAGCCGTAGCCGCCGTGCAGCTGCAGGGCCTGGTCGGCGACCTGGAAGCACGAGTCGGTGACGTAGCGCTTGGCCATTGCGCACAGCTCCACCTTCGCGGCGTCGTCGGTGTCCAGCGCGGTCGCGGCCCGCCACAACAACAGCCGCGACGTCTGCAGCGCGGTGGCCATGTCGGCCAGGGTGAAGCGGACGGTCGGCTCGTCGAGCAGGGCGGAACCGAACGCGCGGCGATCCCGCACGTAGCGGCCGGCCTTGTCGAAGGCGGCCTGCGCGCCGCCGAGCGAGCAGGCCGCGATGTTGAGTCGGCCCCCGTTGAGGCCGTTCATGGCGATCCCGAAGCCGGCGCCCTCGCCGTCGGGCCCGCCCAGCATCGCGTCGGCGGGCACCCGCACCCCGTCCAGGACCACCTGGGCGGTGGGCTGGGCGTGCCAGCCCATCTTGTTCTCGGCCGCGCCGAAACTCAGCCCGGCGCAGCCCTTTTCGACGATGAACGCGGAGATGCCGCGAGGGCCCGGTGTTTCCGGGCCGGCGGTCCTGGCCATCACCACGTAGACGTCGGAGGCGCCCGCCCCGGAGATGAACTGCTTCACGCCGTCGAGCACGTAATCCGCGCCCTCGCCGGGGCCCTGCTTGACGGCGCGGGTGCTCAGGGCGCCGGCATCCGAACCGGCGCCCGGCTCGGTCAGGCAGTAGCTGGCGATGACCTCCATCGACGCCAGCCGCGGCACCCAGAGCTTGCGCTGGTCGGCGGTGCCGAAGGCGTCGATCATCCACGCGCACATGTTGTGGATCGACAGGAACGCCGCGATCGTCGGGTCCGCGGCGGCCAGCTGCTCGAAGATGCGGACCCCGTCGAGCCGGCGCAGCCCGCTGCCGCCCACGTCGTCGCGGCAGTAGATGGCGGCCATGCCCAGTCCGGCGGCCTCGCGCAGCACGTCGGTGGGGAAGTGGCCGGCGGCATCCCAGTCCAGGGCGTGCGGGGCGAGGCGTTTGGCGGCGAACGCGGCCGCCGTTTCGATGATCACCCGCTCGTCGTCGTCGAGCCCGAACAGTTCCATGACTCGGGCGCCCTACCGCATCGTGGGGATGACGAACTCGGCGCCGTGTTTGATGCCGGACGGCCATCGCGAGGTGACGGTCTTGACCTTGGTGTAGAACTGGATCGACGCGGGGCCGTGCTGGTTGAGGTCGCCGAAACCGGAGCGCTTCCAGCCGCCGAACGTGTGGTAGGCCACCGGCACCGGGATCGGCACGTTCACGCCCACCATGCCCACCTGCACCCGGGAGACGAAGTCGCGGGCGGAGTCGCCGTCGCGGGTGAAGATCGCCGCGCCGTTGCCGTACTGGTGCTCCGACGGCAGCGCCAGCGCCTCTTCGTAGGTCTTGGCCCTGACCATGCACAGCACGGGCCCGAAGATCTCGTCGGTGTAGATCGACATGTCGGGGGTGACGCGGTCGAACAGCGTCGGCCCGATGAAGAAGCCGCCCCCGAGGTTGGCGTCCCCGAAAGACAGGTCGTCGCTGGCCCGTTCGCGGCCGTCGACCACGATCTCCGCCCCGGCGGCCACGCCCTGGGCGATGTAGTCGCGGACCCGGGCCAGCGCCGCCCCGGTGACCAGCGGGCCGTAGTCGGCCTTGGGGTCCAGGCAGTGGCCGACACGCAGGTGGTCGATCCGCTCGACGAGGCGGGCCCGCAGCCGGTCGGCGGTCTGCTCGCCGACCGGCACGGCGACGCTGATCGCCATGCAGCGTTCGCCGGCGCTGCCGTACCCGGCGCCGACCAGCGCGTCGACGGCCTGGTCGAGGTCCGCGTCGGGCATCACGATCATGTGGTTCTTGGCTCCGCCGAAGCATTGCGCCCGCTTCCCGGTGGCCGCGGCGGTCGCGTAGATGTACTGGGCGATCTCGGAGCTGCCGACGAAACCGACCGCCCGGATGTCGGGATGGTGCAGGATGGCGTCGACGGCCTCCTTGTCGCCCTGCACCACCTGGAACACCCCCGGCGGCAAACCCGCCTCGACGAACAGCTCGGCCAGCCGCAGCGGGACCGACGGGTCGCGCTCGGAGGGCTTGAGCACGAACGCGTTCCCGCAGGCCAGCGCCGGACCGGCCTGCCACAGCGGGATCATCGCGGGGAAGTTGAACGGCGTGATGCCCGCGACGACGCCCAGCGGCTGGCGCAACGAGTAGACGTCGATGCCGGTACCGGCGCCCTCGCTGTACTCGCCCTTGAGCAGATGGGGTATCCCGAGCGCGAACTCGACGACCTCGATGCCGCGCTGGATGTCCCCGCGCGCGTCGGGCAGCGTCTTGCCGTGCTCCAGGGACAGCAGCTCGGCGAGCTCGTCGTTGTGTTCGCCGACCAGCTCGATGAACTTCATCAACACGCGGGCGCGGCGCTGCGGATTCCACGCCGCCCAACCCTTCTGGGCCTCGACGGCCGATGCCACGGCGGCGTCGACGTCGGCCCGGCCGGCCATCACGACCCGGGCCTGCACCTCCCCGGTGCTGGGGTTGAAGACGTCGGCGGTGCGGGTGGACCGCCCCGCCGTGCGCGTTCCGTCGATGAAGTGCGGGATCTGTGTGGTCATGAAGGGCCCTCGGCTGTGGGTTGGCGCCGCTCCAGCGGATACTTGCATATCCTAGTAACCCGGCGGCGGTGGTGGCAAGGCCGTGGCGAGGCGAGCGGGCGGCGGCGGCCCGCTACCGCGTGCGTGCGCTGCCCGGGGCCGCGGCGCCGGGCCGGCGGCCCAGCGGCCGCAGCCGATGGTCGCGGGTGAACACCAGACGCACCAGGCCGAGGGCCACCACGACGGTGGTCGCCGCGACCGAGCTCAGGACGAGGAACATCACCACCGCCTGCACCAGCACGGCCTGCACCGCGGGCACACCGGCCAGGATCAGCCCGGTCATGGCGCCCGGCAGGAACACCAGGCCGGTCGCCTTCGTCGTCTCGATCTGCGGGCTGATCGCCGAGCGCAACGCGACGCGCAGGTACGGTGCGGCGGCCTGCCGGGACGGCTGCCCGAGGGCGAGCCTGGCTTCGACCTCGTCGCGCTTGTCACGCAGCTCGTCGACCAGGCGCCGGGCCACCAGCACCATCGCCGTCATCGAGTTGCCGATCATCATCCCGGCGATCGGGACCACCGTCCGCGCCTGCAGGGGGAACACCCGCAGCCCGAAGATCACCCCCAGCGTGATCGCCGCCGCCGCGGTGAACGCGACGATCGCCAGCGCCGCCAACCGGGGCACCTCCGGCGCCCGGCGGCGGGCGACGTCCCCGGCGTAGGCCACCATGCCCGCGATCCAGGCCCACGACCACCACAGCGAGCGGCCCGGCTCGAACAGCAACGTCAGGGCGCCGCCCACCAGCAGCAACTGCACCAGGGCGCGGGCCGACGCCCACAGCACCTGCCGCTCCAGGCCCAGCCGCTGCCACAGCGACACCGCCGCCGCCACGCCGACCAGCGACAGCGACGTGGCCAGCCCGACCCAGCCGACCTCCCCGTTCACCGGGGCTCCCGCCCCGGGGCGGCCGGCCCGAGACCCAGGCAGCGGCCCCGCTCGATCCGCAGCACCCGATCGGCGGCCCGCATGGCCTGCGCCCAGTCGTGGGTCACCCAGACCACCGGGATGCCGTCGTCGTCGGCCAGCTCGCGCACCGCGCGCTCGATCACCTGGGCCGCCGCGGCGTCCACCGCGGAGGTGGGTTCGTCCAGCAGCAGCACCTGCGGGCGCGCCAACAAGGTGCGGGCCAGGCACATCCGCTGCGCCTCCCCGCCCGACAACGCGGTCGCGTCGCGATCGAGCCACGCGCCGACCAGGGCGACACGCTCCAGCGTGTCACGCATCTGTGCCTCGGAGGCATCCGGGTCGGCGACCCGCAGGTTGTCGGCCACGGTGCCGGGGAACGGCGTCGGACGCTGAAAGCACATTCCCACCCGGCGCCGCAGCGCCAACGGATCGAGCTCGGCGATGTCCTCGCCGCGGAACGACACCCGGCCGCCGGTCGGCAGCTCCAGCCGGTTGCACAGGCGCAGCATGGTCGACTTGCCCGAACCGGACGGGCCGAAGACCGCCGTC
>CAYVQQ010000192.1:0-6645 GCA_964453085.1 uncultured Mycobacterium sp. | reverse complement strand
CCGAGGCCGGGGCCCCGGCAGGCGTCGCGACCGTCGGAACCATCGCCGCCACCGGCAGTGCCGGCCGCCCGGCCACCGCCGGCGCCGGCCCATCCGCGGCCCCGATGGCGGCCGGCGCGGCTACCAGCCCCATCTCGCCGCCGGGCGCGGTGATGGCGCCCAGACTCAGGCTGACGCCCAGCGACAGCGCCATGAGCATCGGCCCGTAGGTCGCTATCGGCGAGACGACCTCGTAGGCGGCGAAGAAGAACAGCGGACCGTAGGCCACGAGTGCTGCAGCGGGATTCGTGGCGAACGCGGTGATGACCTGCTGCAGCGTCCTAACCGGGTTCTGCAGCAGCGCCTCGAATTCACCGAACCCCCGCTGGTAAAGGTTCATGTAGGTCTGGACCAGCTGTCCGAGCCACGACAGAGGGTTGGTCTGTACGGCGTCGTTCTTCACGATCGACGGGGCGGGCGCGGTCCGCGGCGCCGACGCCAGCGCCGCTCCGGTGGCCGCCTGGTAGGCGCCCATCGTCGCGGCCGCCTGCACCCACATCCGCGCGTAGTCGGCCTCGTTGAGCGCGATCGGAATGGTGTTGATGCCGAAGAAATTCGTCGCGACCAAAACCCCGTGCAGCATGTGGTTGGCCGCCAACTCCGCCAGGGTCGGCATCGCCGCCAGCGCGCCGGCGTACGCCATCGCCGCGGCCTCGTGCTCCGCCGCGACACCGGCGCTGTCGGCGCTGGCCTGCTGCAGCCACGCCAGGTACGGCGCATGCGCCGCGGCGTACTGCCCGGCACTGGGCCCCTGCCAGGCGCCCGCCAGCACCGATCCGATCAGCCCGCCCAGTTCGGCGGCAGCCGAGGAGTACTCGGCGCTGAGCGAGTTCCACGCCCCGGCGGCCGCCAACAGCGGACCCGGCCCCGGACCGGTGCTCAGCGATGCCGAATGCACTTCCGGCGGTGCGGCCATCCAGACAGGAGAGCTCATTCTCAGCCGCCCGTTACCCCGTACGTGGCGGCCGCGGCGGTGTCGCCCGCGAGGTAGCTTGCACCGGACTCGCCCACACCCACCCCTGCACGGCCAAGTTCTTCGACACCCTGCGCCGCGACGGCCACGTGCTCCTGGCCCTGGGCACTGAAGCCGGCGGCGGTCTGCAGGGAGACCGGGTCCGCCGCCGGGGGCACCACCGCGGTTATCGCAGGGGCCGCCGCCGCATGCGCGGCCGCCAGCCGTGCCGTCAGCGCCTCTACCGCCGCGCTGGCGGCGGCCAGGCCCTCGGGAACCACTCGCAACGTCATCGCCACTCCTCCTGTTGTCCTTCTGTTCCGAACTCACCTACCATCGCCGACTCGGCGGCCAGCGGGTTGACCAACTGCACGTACATCGGAGCCTCGCTGTCTCCCAACAGGATCGCCCGCCCGGCGGGCAAGCGGTTGAACCGCTGGCCGCGGATCTTGCCGCCGTCCTGCGGGTTGCCCGCCAGCATCAGCGTGGTCGCCTGCAGGTCGTTGAGGCGGCGCAGCAGCGGGTTGGTCATCAGCGCGTGGGCGGAGCCGCTGGCCCGGGCGGTGACAATCACCCGTAGCCCCAGATCGCCGGCCTGCGCGAGCAGTCCGATCAGTGGGGTCCACGGCCGTTGCCCGACGTAGGGTCCGCTGACCGCCGGCACGTCCGGCACCTGGTCGACGTCGTCGATGATCAGGTAGTGGGTGTGACCCTCGTAGCTCCACCGCGACAACTCGGCCGCCGACATGCCGGCCGGAGGTCGGCGCGATTCGATCAGGTGGGACAACCCGAGCATCGCCGGGACGATCCGGTCGATGTTCGCGATGTACTCGTTGTCGTTGAACAGCGGCTCGTCGACCAGGTGCAGCCGGCGATCCAGCACGGTGAAGGCCACCTGGTCCGCCGTCGAGTGCTCGCGCACGGTGCGGATGAGGTGGCGCAGCAGCGTGGTCTTGCCGGACTTGCTGTCGCCGAACACCATCAGCAGCGGGTTGGCGGCGAAATCGAGCACTACCGGCGCCAGGTCCTCCTCGCGCTGCCCGATCACCACGCGTTCGCCGCCCCGGTGGAGCGCCCCGACCGCGGCGGGCGAAAGGTTGTTGGGCAGCAGCCGGACCGGCGGTGCGGACATGCCCGGGTAGCGGGCGTTGATGGCCGCCACTTGGTCCAGCTCCGGCTGGGCGAACAGGAAATGCTCGGCGGCCATCGTCAGCCCGCGACCCGGCTGGTTGTGCGGGACGGCGTCGGCCGGCCGGCGCAGCGCACCGACCACCCGCACATTGCTGTCCCGCGCGTCGTGCAGCCGCAGCTCGAGCCGCAGGCCCAGGCCGTCGCGCATCGCCAGCGGCACCTCCAGCCAGCTCGGGGTCGTGACGACCACGTGGATGCCGTAGGCCAGTCCGACGTTGACTAGTTCGGTCACCTTGGCCAGCAAGGGGTTTCGGGTGTTGAACTGGTCGGTGTTGTCCCGGCCGAAGGCATAGATGTTGTCGATGACCAAGAACACCTCGCCGAAACCGTCGTCGGGTGCCGATCCCGTCCTGTCGCGGAACACCTCCCGGCGTTGCCGGGACCGGAGCAGCTGCTCGATCTCACCGAAGGTGCGCCGGATGCGTTCGGGCTCCAGCGGCGAGGCGACGCTGCCGACGTGGGCCAGCCCTTCCAGCGCCCGCAGCTGCCCGCCGCCGTAGTCGAGGCAGTAGAACGTGACGTCGCGCGGCGAGTGCAGGCTGGCCGCCGACATGATGAACGTCTGCAGCGCCGTCGACTTCCCGGACTTGGCGCCCCCGTGGATGACCACGTTGCCCGCCGCCGACATGGCGTCGAAAACCAGAGGGTCGCGCCGCATCTCGAAAGGCTTGTCGATCTCGCCCAGCGGCCATCGCCACTGGCGTTGCGGCAGGCCGGCGCGCGCCAGCACCGCGGCCAACCCGATGGGCTCGTCCAGCGGCGGCAACCACAGCTGTGGTGCGCGAGGCCCCCCGCAACGCGCCAGTTGCTCGCCGATGGTCGCGATCAGCTTGCGCGGCGGCCCGGACACGTCCTGCGCGTCGTCGGTGGAGACCACGACGTCCTCGTCCGGTTCCACCCTTCCGGCGGTGAACAGCTTTGGTTCCGGGGCAGTTGGCACCACAAAAGATTTCGCCCGCCGCGGCGGATCGTAGATTCCGTCGACGTAAGTGCTGCGAAACTTGATCGGCGCGGCGCCGGGCGCGGGCACCAAAAAGCCCACACCCTTGTGTTCCTTACCGGATTCGATGTGGTAGGCGTCCTCCACACCGATGATCTGGCGAGAAACGCTGGGACTGGCCACTTTCAGCCCGATGCGGTAGGAGGTGTTCTTGTCGATGTCCTTGATCTTGCCGATGTCGAGCGTCTGCGACGCGAACAGGATGTGGATGCGGAACGAGCGGCCCTTGCGGGCCACATAGTCGAACAACTCGGCGTATTCCGGGTGGTCGGCCAGCATCAGGGTGAACTCGTCGGCGACCACGAACAGTGTCGGGATGGGTGGCAGGTCCGACGCGCCGGCGTCACGGGCGTTCTCGTACTCGGTCACCGAGTTGAACGCGCTGCCCTGCACCCGGCGACCCGCCTCGCGCAGCAGCGTCTCGCGCCGCGCCACTTCTCCACGCAGCGTGTCGGCGAACCGATCGGCCAGCGCCTTCTTCTCGGCCATGTTCGAGATCACCGCGACGACCTGGGGGAAGTCACGGAAGCTGTCGGCCCCGGCCTCTCCCTTGAAGTCGGCGTAGATGACGATCAGCCGGTCCGCCGAATGGGTCGTCAACAGCGACAACAGGATCGACATCAGGGTCTGCGACTTGCCCGAGCCGGTCATACCGATCATCAGGCCGTGCGGCCCCATCCCGCCCTCGGCCTCGTCCTTGAGGTCGAACATCAGCGGCTCGCCGGTCGCGGTGACGCCGATGGGCACACGCAGCTCGTCGTCGCGGCGGCGCGGCGCCCACAGTGTGGCCACGTCCAGCTGCGACGCGTCGGGAATCCCGAGCAGCGTGGTGAACGCGGCGCCCCGGGTGGCCGCGGAGCGCAGCCCCGTGTGGGTGGGGTTGGAGTCCCAGCGCGACAGCTGCCGGGCCAGGTGGACGGCGTCCTCGACGCCGAGTTGGTCGGCGTTGTCGATGTAGGGCTGCCAGCCGCCGGTCTGCCAACGTTCAATGGCACCCGCGCCGATCCGCAGGATTGGCCTCTCCGGGTCCGAATACTGCTCACGGTGTGGCGGTGTGGCGCTGGTGTGCACGACGGTGACCCCGGCCCGGCCCGCACCCAGCGCCGAGGCGTTCACGTCGTAGGCGGGATCGTCGACGACGATCAGCAGGTGCCGCAACGTGTCCGCCGGTTCCCCGGTGAACACCGGGCGGTCGAGCAGGGCCGGACCCAGCACGGCAATCAGCTCGTCTGGGTCGGCCGACAGGAAACGGGCCGACCCGACGCCGTCGAGTTCACCGGGAATGTCGACGTGGGGCAACCACTTCAGCCACGACCAGTCGCTGCCCTCCAGGTCGGGGGCCGCCAACGCCACGCCCAGCACGGTCGGGTCGTGCCAGGTAACCGCCTGAGCGATCCAGGCGCGCAGGGCCCCCCGCACCTCCTGGGCCTCGCCTACGACGGTGATCCGGGACACCTGCGTCAGGTCGATTCCAGTCGGCACGTCGCGCACGGTGCGCTGGGTGTCGAGCAGGCTGCGTAATGCGCTGTGGCACACCGGTTCCAGGTCGATCTCGGCGGCGGTGTCCTGCACCCGCAGCGCCGTGTCCAGCGGCACACGGTGGCGTCCGGCCCGCAGCACCAGGAAGTCGGGGTCGTGAGGATCGCGCTCCCATTGACGACGGGAGCCGGGGATCGCCGCCAACTCCACCGGGTCGGGATGCGACCACTGCGCGGCCGCGCGCTGCTCGGCGGCCTGGGTCCGGATGTTGTCCCGCACCACCGACAGGTACCGCAAGTAGTCGGCCCGTTCGGCGTCGACCTCCTCGGTGCGCATCTTGTTGTCGTTGCCGCGGTATAGCGCGGTCGCCGCCAGCAGCAGCACGAAGGGGAAGAAAAGGGTTTGCGGAGAGATCACCCGCATCCCGGTCGCCACGAGCGCGACGACCATGCCGACGATCAGAATCACGATCACGTAGGGCATCGCGCGCCGCAGGAACGACGGAGGAATGACCCGGGGCAGCTCGGGTGGCGGTTCGATGGTGATGCTGCCCTTGCGGGTGCCGGGCGGTGCCAACCGGCGGTGGGCCTCGAAGATCAACCGGCTCATCGGATTCCGCCTTCCGCCATCAGGCCGTCGTGAGCGAGCAGTGCGTCGGCGCGTGACAGCGCCGGGCCGGGAGCGAACAGCGACAGCATGGACCAGGGAATGGGCACCGCGGGTGGGTTCAACCCGAGAGCCGCAACGGTTTTACCCTGACCAGGCCCGTTCTCGGCCTCATTGTCGATGCCGTAACGGACGCCGGTGTCCGACACCCAGAACAGCGACCCTGCGGCCGGCGCGGACGCTCCGTCGCCCACCGTCTGGGCGAAGTAGCCCGTGCCCGGGGCCAGAGCCACGCGGGTGGTGTTGCCCTGGCCGACCAGGTTCACGGTGTGCAGCCCCTCGGGTATGGGCAGCGCCGAGCCCGCGAGCAGATTCACCGCACTGGCTGCCGCCCCGGCCGCCTTGCTCCAATGTGCGCACGTGACGGGGTCCTTGCCCGCATCGACGGGGACGACTTGCTGCTCGGGGTAGCGCGCGGTGTCCAGCATCCGCGACACCGGCAGCTTGGCAACCTCGTCGGGCCCCAGGCGCGGCGGCTGGTCCAGGCCATAGGAGTTCGTGTTGCGCAGGATGGCCGCGAGCACCGGCGAGATCGGCTGCAGCCCGTCCGGTAGCACCGCATAGTACCGCACGGTGCCCGACGAGCGCTGCTCCACCGCGTGCGACACCACGACCGCACCGATCGGCGCTGGAACGTCGAAGCCCGCAGGGGTGCCGGCGTTGGGGATGTCCGGGGCGGTGAGCGCCGGCCCCGCCGGGATCGCGTTGAACAGCCCGGCCGCGATCGGCCGTGGCGCGGGCATCCCGGCCCTGCCGACGCCGAGGCCCAGCGCGTCGGTCACCGCGTGATCTGCCAAATTGATCTCGCTGCGCCGGCCGTTCCACAACAACCAGGTATTCGGGGCGCCCTGCGCCGGGAAGTCAACGAGGATCCCCTGCTCGGCACGCAGCGCGGTCGCGCGCGCACCGCGGCTGTCGGGCGGGCCAGCCAGCACAGTGATCCCGGTGCTGTGCGCCCCGTGGCCGGCCGGGCCGCTGACGCCGTCGCACACCGTCCAGTCGGCGTCACGCGCGGGGTTCTGCACCATCCGCTCCGGCGCCCCGGGGATGCCGATCAGGTTGCCGCGCGGGAAGCGGTCCAGCTCAGAGCTTTTCACCATCGTCGGATCGACCGGCCGGCCCACGACGAGCCGCGCCGAGGTGAGGTTGAGCACCGGGTGCAGGTCGTCGCCGACCCGCACGTACAGGGCGGCCGTGGCACGGTCGGCGAGGACGGGGCTGGTTCCCGCGGACCCGGCGGGCCGGATCAACGAGAACACGAAGCAGCCCGCCAGGCCGGTGACCATGATGGCGGCCAGCCCGCGCTGTTCGGTGGCGG
>CAYVQQ010000191.1:0-6659 GCA_964453085.1 uncultured Mycobacterium sp. | reverse complement strand
GGCTAGTTGGTACTGCGAAGTTCGCTCGCGCCCGCCCGGCGCCCAGCCGCCTTTTTGGCCGGATTCTGCGGCGCCGCCTGCTCCGGCGGGGTTCCCGTCGGCACCGGCGTCAGATTCGCCTTCGGTGCCGACTCGGATCTGCGGTGCATCCGGTGCAACAGCAGCGCGCCGCCGCCCACCGCCAGCAGCACCGGCCAGTCGACCAGGCCGGCCACCCCGAGTGCACCCATGGTCAGCGCCGCCGCCGGTGTGGAGTGGCTGCCCGCGCTGACGCCGCGCTTGATGCCCTCGGCGGCACCCGTGACGCCGCCCACGATCCCGTTGACCGCCGCGCCGCCCACGGCGCCCGCGGCGGCGGTGGCCGCGTCGGCTGCACGGTTGAGGGTGTTGCCTACGCTTCGGACTGCCCCGCCGACGACGCTCATGATGATGGCTCCTGATCTCTGGCCGTCCTCGTGGCGACCGGTTTACGTCGCCTGTATACCCGTTGAACGGGAAGTAAACAACGGCGCCGAGATTTTCCCTTGCATCTTCCCAAACAAAAGCCTGCCACGCGACTTGTGTGCGTGACAACGGGTGGCCCGCCGCGAATTTCCCGCCCCGCCCCGGTGTTGGTCGTCGCCTGTCAGTCGTCGCGTAGATCCACCAGCACCGGCGCGTGGTCGCTGGGCGCTTTGCCTTTGCGTTCCTCGCGGACGATCTGCGCTGCGGTCACCCGGCCCGCCAACGCCGGCGAAGCGAGGATGAAGTCGATGCGCATGCCCTGCCTCTTGGGAAATCGTAGCTGGGTGTAATCCCAGTAGGTGTAAACCCCGGGTCCGGGCGCGAATGGCCTGACCACATCGGTGAATTGCGCATCGGCGATGGCCTGGAAGGCCCGGCGCTCGGGTTCGGAGACGTGGGTGGCGCCGGCGAAGAATTCCGGGCTCCACACGTCTTCGTCAGTGGGGGCGACGTTCCAGTCGCCCACCAGAGCGATCTGCGCCGCGGGGTCGTCGCGCAGCCAGTCCGCCGCCGCGTCGCGCAGCGCGGCGAGCCAGTCCAGCTTGTAGGCGTAGTGCGGATCACCCACGGCGCGGCCGTTGGGCACGTAAAGGCTCCACACCCGCACCCCGGCGCAGGTGGCGCCCAGCGCGCGGGCTTCGGGGGCGGGGTCCACTCCGGGCTTGGCGCTCCAGCCGGGCTGCCCGTCGAAGCCGACCCGGACGTCGTCGAGGCCGACGCGCGACGCGATCGCCACGCCATTCCACTGGTTGAACCCGACGTGGGCGACCTCGTAGCCGAGTTCGGAGAACGGCAGGGCCGGGAACCGGTCGTCGGTGCACTTGGTCTCCTGCATGGCCAGCACGTCGATGTCGGCGCGGGCCAACCAGTCCACGACACGGTCCAGGCGGGTGCGTATCGAGTTCACGTTCCAGGTGGCCAGCCGCATGGCTAGACGGTAGCGCCGTCGTCGTCGCCGGCCGCGAAGTACCGGCGGCGGTGGTGCGGTCGGAAATCCAGCGCGCCGGCCACGGCCCGGCCGGCCGCGTCGCCGTCGGCGACCGCCACGTAGCCGCGGGTCGCACCGCGCCCCGCACCCCAGGCCAGCAGGGCCTCGCACACCCGGTGGGCGGCGGCCGGATCGGCCGTGTCCGGCACCCACAGGCCCACCCACCGGGTGCCGTCGCGGGCGTCGGTCACCGCGGCTCGGGCCGCCGCGCCCGGTTGCACGCCAAACCGCAACTCGCCGTCGATGACCGCGACGAGCGGTTCCGCCGGGGATCCGCACCGCGACATCCGCAGCCAGGCGTCGTCCGGCCGGGCCGAGAGGACGACGGTCGGGGCGGGTTCGCCGGTGGCCATGTCGGAGACGTCGCGCACCAGAACGTGCTCGGTGCGTTGGACCGTCAGCCCGGGCGGTGGCGGCAGGGTGCGGTCGGGGATCGCCAGCCGCGGCGTGAGGCCGCGGCGCCGGTACCAGTCGGCGATCGCGGGCAGGGTGTTCGTTTGAGCCGAAATATCAAGTGGCACAGCAGAACTAAACTCCAGCCCGGCGCCGGGTGCGGCCCGCAGCAGCCAGCCGTCCAGCCAGGTGTGCTCGACGCCGGGCCAGCCCTTCGCGGCCGCGTGCTCCAAGGCGCGAATCTGGGAGGTTCGTACCGGTGCGTCGGTCAGCACCCGCAGCGCCACGACGTTCTCGGGTGCGAACTCCACGACCACGCCGGTCTTTGTCCGCACCCGCACCACAGGCTCGACCGCCAGCAGGTGTCCCACCGCATCGGTCAGCGGCGGAACCTCCCCGGGGGCACGCCGGTAGCGCACCGTCACCCGGGTACCGGGCTCCGGCCACCCGGTCATCCGTGGCCGAACGGGTCGGGCCCCTCGCCCGGCAGCCACGACAAGCCGGGAACGCCCCAGCCGTGGGCCTTGACGGCCCGCTTGGCGCTGCGGGCGTAGCGGCCGACGAGGCGGTCCAGGTACAGGAACCCGTCGAGATGCCCGGTTTCATGCTGCAGCATTCGCGCGAACAGGCCGGTTCCCTCGATCGCGACCGGGTTGCCCTCGGCGTCCAGGCCGGTCACCTTCGCCCATTTCGCCCGGCCGGTGGGGAACGACTCGCCCGGAACCGATAGGCAGCCCTCGTCGTCGGCTTCCGGATCGGGCATGGTCTCGGGTACCTCGGAGGTCTCCAGGACCGGATTGACGACCACGCCGCGGCGCCGGTCGCCGACCCCCCGGTCGTCGGCGCAGTCGTAGACGAAAACCCGCAGCCCGTACCCGATCTGATTGGCGGCAAGACCCACGCCGTGGGCGGCGTCCATGGTGTCGTACATCGTGGCGATCAGCTCGGCCAGATCGGCCGGTAGCGAGCCGTCGGCGCCGACTGGCACGGGCTCCGTCGGTGTTTGCAACACCGGGTCTCCGACGATGCGGATCGGTACGATTGCCATGGTCGGCAAGCTTAGGCGTGTCTGCGTTACGGGCCGAAACGGCCCGAGGCGAGGATTCACGATCGTGTTGCGCGGCCGGAATCCGGGGTAACACGCGAGACTCGCGGGTCCGGTTCGCCGCACCAGACTGGGCGGCGTGGTTCAATATTCGCGCAAAACATGCCCGTAATCACGTCAAAAGAGCAATTCGAGAATCCGCCGGAAGGGTCCAGGGGAAGCAATATGGACAGCGCCATGGCGCGGGCAAATCAATCGGAGGACGACGCCGACATCGCCGATGGGCTCACCCGTCGTGAGCACGACATCCTGGCGTTCGAACGCCAGTGGTGGAAATTCGCCGGGGCCAAGGAGGACGCCATCAAAGAGCTGTTCTCGATGTCGGCGACGCGCTACTACCAGGTGCTCAATGCGCTGGTGGACCGACCCGAGGCGCTGGCCGCCGACCCGATGCTGGTGAAGCGGCTGCGACGGTTGCGCGCGAGCCGTCAGAAGGCGCGCGCGGCGCGGCGCCTCGGCTTCGAGGTGACCTGACTCGCTACAGTGGGCTCGATGAATGAGCGCGTCCCCGATTCCGCGGGGCTTCCGCTGCGGGCCATGGTGATGGTGCTGCTGTTCCTCGGCGTCATCTTCCTGTTGCTCGGCTGGCAGGCCCTCGGCTCGTCGGGGAACTCCGACGACGATTCGGCGTCGGCGGTGTCCGGCATGACCCGCACCACCAGCTCCTCAGCCGGGTCAACGACGCCCGCAGCCAACCAGGCCGACGTCCGCGTCTACAACATCTCGTCCGAGAGCGGTGTCGCCGGGCGCACCAGAGACGAGCTCACCTCCGCCGGCTTCCGGGTTGCCGAGGTCGGCAACCTCACGGTACCCGACGTCGCGACGACCACGGTGTACTTCACCGACGCCGACGGTGAGCGTGCCACCGCGGACGCCGTGGGCAAGAAACTGGGCGCGCCCGTGGAGCCACGGATCCCCGCGCTCAGCGATCAGCCACCGGGCGTCATCGTCCTGGTGACGGGCTGAGGCATCCGGCCGTTCGATCGGTTGCGGGTCGCCGGGTTAGGCTCTCGTCATGCTTATGCCTGCCCGTCACCGTCATGCCGCCACCGCCACCATGTCCGCACTGTCAACGTGTTTACTGGCCACCTGCGCTGCGCTGCTGAGTGGCTGCTCGCCGAATCAGCCTCCCGCGACGTCCCCGGGCACGACGCCCCCGGTCTGGACCGGCTCTCCGGCCCCCGCGGGTTCCCGGAACGCGGCACCGGCCGCGCAGACCATCATCACCCAACTGAAGAACGCCGACGGCGCCGAGATCGCGACCGCCAAGTTCGACTTCGGCAACGGCTTCGCCACCGTCACGATCGCGACGACCGGCCCCGGTCACCTCGCGCCCGGCTTCCACGGGGTGCACATCCACAAGGTGGGCAAGTGCGAACCCAACTCGGTCGCCCCCGATGGCGGCGAGCCCGGCGACTTCCTCTCTGCAGGCGGGCATTTCCAGACGCCCGGGCATTCGACCGTGCCCGACAGTGGTTACCTGCCGCCGCTTCAGGTCCGCCAGGACGGGACGGGATTGCTGGAGACCACCACCGACGCGTTCGGCATGGACGACCTGCTGACCGGTCAGAAGACCGCGATCATCATCCACGCCGGTGCCGACAACTTCGCCAACATCCCGCCGGAGCGCTACCAGCAGGCCAACGGCACACCGGGCGCCGATCGGACGACGATGAGCACCGGTGACGCCGGCAAGCGGGTGGCGTGCGGTGTCATCGGTTCCGGGTAACAGGGCCTCCCGAAAGGGCGTTGCCCGCATCGACTTCGCCAGTTCGCCGCGTCCGACCGTCGGAGTGGAGTGGGAGTTCGCCCTGGTTGACGCCCAGACCCGGGATCTGAGCAACGAGGCCACCTCGGTGATCGCCGAGATCGGCGAAAACCCGCGCGTGCACAAGGAATTGCTGCGCAACACCGTCGAGGTGGTCACCGGTGTCTGCGAGAGCGCGGGGGAGGCCATCGAGGACCTGCGTGCCACGCTGGGCCCGGCTCGCCGGATCGTTCGGGACCGAGGCATGGAGCTGTTCTGCGCCGGCACCCACCCGTTCGCGAGGTGGTCCTCCCAGCAGCTCACCGACGCGCCGCGGTACGCGGAGCTGATCAAGCGCACCCAGTGGTGGGGCCGTCAGATGTTGATCTGGGGGGTGCACGTGCACGTGGGTATCGGCTCCGCGCAGAAGGTGATGCCGATCATGAGCTCGCTGCTCAACTATTACCCGCACCTGCTGGCGCTGTCGGCGTCCTCGCCGTGGTGGGGCGGCGAAGACACCGGATACGCCAGCAACCGGGCGATGATGTTCCAGCAGCTGCCCACCGCGGGGTTGCCTTTCCAGTTCCAGACCTGGAGCGAGTTCGAGGGTTTCGTCTACGACCAGAAGAAGACCGGCATCATTGACCATATGGACGAGATCCGTTGGGACGTCAGGCCGTCACCGCATCTGGGCACCCTCGAGATGCGGGTCTGCGACGGCGTGTCCAACCTGCGGGAGCTGGGCGCGCTGGTCGCCCTGACGCACTGCCTGATCGTCGACCTGGACCGCAGGCTGGAGGCCGGCGAGACGCTGCCGACCATGCCACCCTGGCACGTCCAGGAGAACAAGTGGCGGGCGGCTCGCTACGGCCTGGATGCGGTGATCATCCTGGACGCCGACGGCAACGAGCGGCTGGTCACCGACGATCTGGTCGATGTGCTGAACCGGCTGGAGCCGGTCGCCAAGTCGCTGAACTGCCCTGACGAGCTGGCGACGGTGGCCGAGATCTGGCGTAACGGCGCGTCCTACCAGCGGCAGCGGCGCGTTGCCGAGGAACATGACGGAGACCTGCGTGCGGTCGTCGACGCGCTGGTCGGCGAACTGGAAATCTGACCATGGTTGGGCCGGATCCCGCTCCGCTGGCGATGTTTCCACTCGAGTCGGCGCTGTTGCCCGGCGAGGACCTGCCGCTGCGCGTTTTCGAGCCCCGCTACACCGCGATGGTGCAGGACTGCCTGGGCGACGCCGATCCCCGATTCGGGGTGGTGCTGATCTCTCGCGGGCGTGAGGTCGGCGGGGGCGAGGCGCGCTGCGATGTGGGCGCGCTGGCGCGGATCGCCGAATGCGCCGACCTCGGCGACGGCCGGTATGCGTTGCATTGCCGGATCGGTGAGCGGATCCGGGTGTGCGAGTGGCTGCTCGACGAGCCCTATCCGCGGGCGATGGTCCAGGCCTGGCCCGACGAGCCGGGAAACCCGGTGAGCGATCACCAAATTCACGCACTCGAAGACAAGCTGCTGGGGTTGTTCGAGCGGATCGCGGCCGCGCGCGGCGAACAGTTGCCGGACCGCGGCGTGCTGCTCGGCGGCGGCGACGCAGCGACCGATGCCGGGACGCGGTTGTATGCATTGGCGTCCCGAGTCCCGATGGGCCAGGCGGACCGCTACACCGTACTCGCCGCACCATCGGCCGAACAGCGGCTGACGGCGCTTCGCGACGCTATAGACTCCGTCGCCGCGATTGTCGAATTCCAGCTGTCGGAGTGAGCTTTTCCGTGAGACAGAAGCCAGGAACGCAGCCGGGAGCGGGCACCCTATGGGCGCCGGGTAGGAACCAATAAATCGGCAGATGCGCCCTGCCATTCGCGGTGGTGTGCGCATATTCTGGGACGGCATCCACCTCGGCGCTCGACTGGTGATCT
>CAYVQQ010000190.1:0-6662 GCA_964453085.1 uncultured Mycobacterium sp. | reverse complement strand
GAGGACCTCAAGCGGTTCTTCGACGGCTTCCCGCCCAATGCCCACCCGATGCCGGTGCTGTCCAGCGTCGTCAACGCGCTGAGTTCCTACTATCTGGACGCGCTGGACCCGATGGACATCGAGCAGGTGGAACTGTCGACCACGCGTCTGCTGGCCAAGCTGCCGACCATCGCCGCGTACGCCTACAAGAAGTCGATCGGGCAGCCCTTCCTGTACCCGGACAACTCGTTGACCCTGGTGGAGAACTTCGTGCGGATGACCTTCGGGTTGCCGGCCGAACCCTACGTGGCCGATCCCGAAATCGTGCGGGCGCTGGACATGCTGTTCATCCTGCACGCTGACCACGAGCAGAATTGCTCGACGTCGACCGTCCGCCTGGTCGGGTCATCCCGGGCCAACCTGTTCACGTCGATCTCCGGTGGTATCAACGCGCTCTGGGGCCCGCTACACGGCGGTGCCAACCAGGCGGTGCTCGAGATGCTCGAGCAGATTCGCGGGAGCGGCGACGGCGTCGGGGATTTCGTCCGGAAGGTCAAGAACCGCGAGGCTGGCGTCAAGCTCATGGGCTTCGGTCACCGCGTCTACAAGAACTACGACCCTCGCGCCCGGATCGTCAAAGAGCAGGCCGACAAGATCCTGGCCCAGCTCGGCGGCGACGACGAACTGCTGGGCATCGCGAAGGAACTCGAAGAGACGGCGCTGACCGACGACTACTTCATCGAACGCAAGCTGTATCCGAACGTCGACTTCTATACGGGCCTGATCTATCGGGCGCTGGGATTCCCGACCCGGATGTTCACCGTGCTGTTCGCGCTGGGTCGGCTACCCGGCTGGATCGCGCACTGGCGTGAGATGCACGACGAGGGCGACAGCAAGATCGGCCGTCCGCGCCAGATTTACACCGGCTACACCGAGCGTGACTATGTGAGCATCGACGGCCGGTAGGGCCGCTTGACCGCCGTCGCGGCGTTGTGGCGCCCGATGCCGGCCGTCGCACCGCCGTGGGGGGTGGCTGCGCCAGAGCGTCCGATGGGGCGCCGCGCCGGACCGGGCAGGGGGTCGGCTCGGGTAGCCCTCTACCTCGTCGGGCGAACGCACGTCCGCCTCGCGCGGGTCGCCGCCGCTGTCGCGGTGTTGGCGCACAGCACCGGTCGAGCTCGACTTCCGGCCGACGCAGGCGTTCCTGCTCGTCGGACGGGTGACGTCGCCGCGCTGCGCCTCGCACCCTCAGGGCCTTCTCCTCGTCCACCAGTTCACGGATGCGTCCCAGGGTTTCGCTGTCGGTCGGTTTGCTGCCGATGCCCATCGCTCCAGTGCACCCGACGCAAAGTCGCAGCGCTGCGGACTGGGTAGGCTGCATATCGCCCGAAGAACCGGCGGGCACGGGGACGGAAATTGAGCCAGGGGGCGGAAGTGAGTTTAGGGACGGGTTTGAGCCGACCGCCCGAAACAACCGATTCGCGGCGCAATCCGGAAATGTTCCGGCGGTCGTTGGGTCGTCCCTGGCTGATCGCCTTGTTGGTCATTCCGTTGTCTGTGCGTCGATCGCTCGGGCTGCCCTGGCTGATTGCCCTCGTCGTTATTCCTCTGCTGATAGCGGTTGTCGGCTACGGCGCCTTGGACCGACCCGCCGCCACCAGTGGGCCGACCGGGGTGGTCCCTGCCATGGCACCGTCGAACAAGTCAAACGCCCCGAAGTTGTCATTGGCGCCGCTTTCCCTCGTCCGTAATGGCAACAACGTCGTACTGAGCGGCAAGGTCCCCGATAATTCCGCCAAGGCGGCGTTGATCTCCGTGATCACGAACGCGCTGGGGCCGGGAATCAACATCATCGACCAAACCATTATCGACCCCAAAATCGACTCGCTCGACTTTGCGAACGCAACAGTTTTTTTCAAAGACAGCGCGTCGATTCTCGATTTCAATCTGACGGTCGATGGCAACACCATCGTCTTGGCGGGTACCGCCGGATCGCAGGATGAGAAGATCGCGGTGGAACGCGACGCGGCGACGACGTGGGCGGGGGTGAACGTGGTCGACGGTCTCGTGGTCCCGGGACCGGTGTCGCCGGGCCTGCCACCGCCACCCCCGGCGGCGTGCCCGGATCTGCCTGCGGCCATCGATGCGGTGGCCGGCGCGCGCATCCCATTCAGCGAAGACGGGTTCAGCTTGACCCCGGCTGACGAACAAAGCCTCACAGAGGTGGCGGACAAGCTGAGGGCATGTCCGACGGCGCACGTGACGATCAACGGTTACAGCGACGACAACGGCGCCGAGGCCATTAACATTGCGCTGAGCAGCCAGCGAGCCCGAAAAGTCGCTGACTTTCTGATTGGCCATGGCGTCCCGAGCGGCCAGTTGGTCGTCAATGGCCTGGGTTCGGTCAACCCGGTGGCGCCCAACGACACCACCGAGGACCGCGCCAAGAATCGCCGCGTCGAAATCGTAGTCAGCTGAGGAGGGGCGGCATGGTTTTCGTCGTCCAGTGGTTGTGGTATCTGCTGGCTTTCGTGGCGGGTTCGGCCGTCGCCTGGGCGGTCGCGACGAGAATGATCAAACGGGTCGCCGCCAAGAGGGCCCTCGCCGGTATGACCGGCCAGGATATCGGGGCGCGGCGATGAGTCATGTGCACTGGTGGCTCGTCGGCTTGTCGTTCCTCATGGGTTTGGTGTTGACGTCCGCGCTGATACTCCGACCCGCCAAAGGCTCAGCGCTGTCGGAGGCGTCGGTGGGGAGCGCCCAGGCGAGTCTTGCGGAGCCGCCGGGCCCTACTGTGCAGGTAACCGATGCTGCCGCGCCGTGCTCAGTGACGGTATCGGCTGCCGAGGATTCGGTGGTGCCGAGCACGCCGGTTGCCGAGGCGACGGAGCGCCCGGTTGCTGACGAAGAGTCGGTGGCCGCGGACGTGTCGACGGCCCAGGAGCCGCCGCGGACGACGCATCCGGCCACCCCGGTCCCGCCGAAAGAGGTTCCACCCGCGGTGCCGGCGCGAAAAACCCCGCTGTCTGAGAACGCTTCGCCCGTCAAGGCGCCGACGGTGAAGAAGGCTACCTCTGCCAAAGCTCCGTCGGGTAAACGGCCGCGACCTGCCCAGGGGGCGCCGGCGAAGCGGCCGAAGCTGCCCTACGCACCCTACGGCCCGGGCTCGGCGCGCGCCACCCTCGAGGGCGGCGGGCCGTCGGGTTGGTTGGTGAAGGGCCGCTCGGATACCAGGCTCTTCTACACGCCCGACGACCCTGCCTACCACCTCACCGTCGCCCAGGTCTGGTTCAAGGACGAGCAGGCGGCCATTCGGGCAGCGTTCACGCCGTGGCGCAACTCGTCGCGGAGGAAGTGACCCTCCGACGTCGCAGGTGTCGGAGGACAGAACCCGGCCTCGTGGAGAATCCACCACGAAAAGCTGCCAACAGCCACCCGAACACCGCCGCTGCTCCAATGGCGAAACGGCCCGGTGTCTCCACCGTGCGCTCCCGAGTAGCGCACGCCATGTCCATCGTCGGCGTAGTCGATGTTCAGCTTGGGCAAAGTGACGATCGAGTTGGAGAATCACCAGGTCGCCGCGCCGGACCGTGATGACGGCGTTCTGGGCACCGACGATGAGCACCGGAAGCTTGCCGCCGACGACGGTCGCGGCGACGACCCGCGTTCGCAGCGAAGGCGTGCGCGCGAAGATCCGCGACAAAATTCGCACGACCTGGCTCGATCCGATCACTGCATACGCAGCACGAACCCAACCCCGCGAACGGTGTGCAGCAGACGAGGGCCGCCGTTGGCCTCCAGCTTGCGGCGCAGATACCCGATGAACACATCGACGACGTTGGTGTCGGCGGCGAAGTCGTAACCCCAGACGAGCTCCAGCAGCTGGGCACGGGACAGCACCGCGGTCTTGTGTTCGGCCAGCACCGCCAACAGGTCGAACTCGCGCTTGGTCAGGTCAACGTCGACGCCGTTGACGCGGGCCCGTCGACCCGGGATGTCGACTTCCAGCGGGCCCACGGTAATGGTCTCCGACGACGACGTCGCGGTCGCGCCGCGACGGCGCAGCAGCGCCTTGACCCGCGCCACCAGCTCGGCCAGCACGAACGGTTTGACCAGGTAGTCGTCGGCGCCGGCTTCCAGCCCCGCCACCCGGTCGTCGACCGAGCTGCGGGCGGAGAGCACGCAGACCGGCACGTCGTTGTCCATGGCGCGCAGTGCCGTGACCACGCTGACCCCGTCCAGGACGGGCATGTTGATGTCGAGCACGATGGCGTCCGGACGCGTCTCGGTCGCACTGCGCAACGCCTCGGCGCCGTCGACCGCCGTGGACACCTCGAAGCCGGACAGGCGCAAACCGCGTTCCAGCGAGACAAGCACGTCGGAGTCGTCGTCGACGACCAAAACCCGAGGTGAAGGTGCACCGGTGTCCATGCTGACCATCTTGCCGGATTTCGGTCGTCGACCGCGGGATGCGGCGGGAAAGGCACGCTGGCAGGTCGGATCGGGTCTCGTCAGGCAAACCGATGCGGCGGTAGCAGCGCAGAGATCCACCCCCATACGCTCACCGTCAATCCGCTCTCTGCCACTACGCGGCACCCCTGCGTCGCGCACCGTGTCCCGGAGTTGACCGGCCGTGATACGACTCACGACCCGGGGTATATATGGTGACCACCATGATCGGTGTCACCCAGGCCGCAGCCGTTTTGACCATTGAGCTGCAACGACCCGAGCGCCGCAACGCCCTGAACGCCCAGCTTGTCGAGGAGTTGCGGGAGGTCTTCCAGAAGGCCGATGACGGGACGGTGCGAGCGATCGTGCTCACCGGCCAGGGCACTGCGTTCTGCGCCGGCGCCGACCTGGGCGGTGACGCGTTCGCGGCCGACTACCCCGACCGGCTCATCGAACTGCACAGGTTGATGGATGCCACCCCGATCCCGGTGATCGGCGCCATCAACGGTCCCGCCGTCGGCGCCGGCCTGCAGCTGGCCATGCGATGCGATCTGCGGGTCGTCGCGCCCGAGGCGTTCTTCCAGTTTCCGACTGCGAAGTACGGTCTGGCTCTGGACAATTGGAGCATCCGCCGACTGGTTTCGCTGGTAGGTCACGGGCGTGCCAGCGCGATGCTGCTGACAGCCGAGAAGCTGACCGCCGAGACGGCGCTGCAGACCGGGATGGCCAACCGCGTCGGCACGCTCGCCGATGCCCAGGCGTGGGCCGCCGAGATCGCCGGCCTGGCCCCGCTGGCCATCCAGCACGCCAAGCGGGTGCTCAATGACGACGGCGCCACGGATGACCAGCTGCCGGTTCACAAGGAACTCTTCGACAAGGCCTGGGCGAGCCAGGACGTCGTCGAGGCCCAGGTCGCCCGCATCGAAAAACGGCCGCCCAAGTTCAGGGGCGCCTGACGGTTTCAGGCCAGCATGGTGAGCCAGGTGTCCCACTGCTCGGCCCGCCGCCTCCAGTTGTTCTCGGCGACGGCGTAGTCGACCTGCGCCCGCAGGTGCGCCTCGGTGCCGGCCGGGTCGGCCTCGCGAGCGGCCAGTGACCGGACGACGTGGTCGGCGAACGCCTCGAAATGTGTGTGCGGATCACCGGGCGGCGGCATCAACTCGACAAAACCGGCGCCCGTCTCGGCCAGTGCGCCGAGATCGCTGGTTACGACGGTGCAGCCCGCGGCCATCGCCTCCATCACGGCGATGCAGGACGTCTCAGCGAAGGTGTTGGGGTAGGCGAGCATCGCGGCGCGGCGCAGCGCGCCGGCCAGCGCCGGTTGAGCGACCGAACCGTGATAGGTGACGCCGGGTTCGCCGCGCGCCGCGTCGTAGAGCGGCCGGAACGGGTCCAGCAGCGCGTCGTAGACGGCCATGCTGCTGTAGACCTCCAGGCGGGCGTCGGGCACCGCCGCCCGGATGAGCGGAAAGGCGGACAGCAGCCGGTCCAGTCCGCGGTAGGGCGCGCTGGTGTAGCACAGGGTCGGCGGGCCCGATTTGGCCGGCAGGATCGGGCCGTCGGGGAAGAGGTCAGCAAAGGCCGGACCGGCGGCGTTGCGCAGGATGCCGATGCGCGCGGGATCGAGCCCGAACGCCTGGTGGAAGCAGTCCGCCTGCCACTCGCTGACCATCGCGAAACCGTCGAACAGCGCCCGGATATCGGGCTGCGCCAGGGGCGCGACGAAGGGTTGGTCGGGTGCGAGGCCGGTCCACAAGATGTGGCGGGTTCCGGGCCGGCACAGCGCCTGGAATTCGGCGATCCCGGCTTGCACCCCGCCCAAGTGCACGACAAAGTCGGCGTTTCGGAGTGCGCCGTCCTCGGTGCGCGGGATCGGTTGGCAGTGGACCCCCCGCACCACCTTGACCTCGGCGTGGCGGCTGGCCAGCGTGACCCGGTGACCCAGCTTCACCAGTTCGGTCGTCAGATAGCAGGCCGCTGACTGCGATCCGCCCAGCGGTCGCTGGAACGGCGTGTCCGGATCGTAGGCCGAGGCGGCGACGTCGACGAACACGATGTCCATGCGCCCGCACTCTAGGTGGTTGCTCGATCGGGTCGCCAACTGATGCACCGGCCGGGCATGCAACGACGACGGGGCCGCCGCGCACCACGCTAAGGTTCCGCAATGACGATAAGCACGGCAACGGCCTTGTCGTGATGATGAACCTGGAGCACTTCGACACCGACAAGCCGGG
>CAYVQQ010000189.1:0-6662 GCA_964453085.1 uncultured Mycobacterium sp. | reverse complement strand
GGCAGCCGTCCCCGCGACGGCTTGAGCCCGACGATCCCGTTGCATGCGGCCGGAATTCGAATCGAACCGCCGCCGTCGTTGGCGTGCGCGATCGGCACCACACCGGCGGCGACGAACGCACCGGATCCCGACGACGACGCGCCGGCGCTGTAGTCGGTGTCCCACGGGTTGCGGACCGGCCCCAGCCGGGGGTGTTCGGCCGCGGCGCTGAAACCGAACTCCGACAACTGCGTCTTGCCCACCGAGGTCAGCCCGGTGGCCAGGAACACGTCGGTGAACTCGCTGTTGCCGACGGCGTTCCGGGGCCTCCACGCATCGGTGCCATGCATCGTCGGCTGACCGGCGACGTCGACGTTGTCCTTGATGAATGTCGGTACGCCGCAGAAAAAGCCGTGGCCCGCCCCGTCTGCGGCGGTCGCCCGGGCCTGCCGGAACGTCGCGTGCGCCAGGCCGTTGAGCACCGGGTCGACGGCCTCGGTGCGGGCGATCGCCGCCTCGATCACCTCGGCGCGGCCGACCCGGCCGTCACGCAGCGCTTCGGCCAGGCCGACCGCGTCCAGTTCGCCCAGCGCGTCGTCGCCGAAAGCGTGCACGCGTCGCATGTACGCAACCTAGGGTTGGCCCACCTCGAAGCGCACGAACCGGGTCACCGTCACGCCGGCCTCGTCGAGCAGGGCCTTCACGGTCTTCTTACTGTCGGACACCGACGGCTGTTCGAGCAGCACCACGTCCTTGAAAAAGCCGTTCAGCCGACCTTCGACGATCTTGGGCAGCGCCTGCTCCGGCTTGCCCTCCGCCTTGGCCGTCTCCTCGGCGATGCGGCGCTCGCTGGCCACGACCTCCTCGGGTACGTCGTCGCGCGACAGGTAGCGCGCCTTGAGCGCGGCAATCTGCAGGGCGACGGCATGCGCCGCATCCTGGTTCTCGCCGGTGAACTCGACCAGCACACCCACCGCGGGAGGCAGGTCAGCGGCGCGCTTGTGCAGGTAGGTCTCGACGTTGCCGTCGAAGTATTGCACGCGGCGCAGTTCGAGCTTCTCGCCAATCTTGGCCGACAGCTCGGCGATGGCCTGCTCGACGGTCGTGTCGGCGGCCCCTCCAGAAATCACGGCGGCCTTCAGGGTGTCGACGTCGGTGGCCCGGGCGGCCAGCGCGGCGTCGACGACCTGGTCGGCCAGCGCCTGGAACTCGGCGTTCTTGGCGACGAAGTCGGTCTCGGAGTTCAATTCGACGAGCGCGCCGCCCCTGGCCGCGACCAGGCCTTCGGCCGTGGCCCGCTCGGCGCGCTTACCGACGTCCTTGGCGCCCTTGATGCGCAGCGCCTCGACGGCCTTGTCGAAGGCTCCGTCGCTTTCGGCCAACGCGTTCTTGCAGTCGAGCATCCCGGCGCCGGTGAGTTCCCGAAGCCGCTTGACGTCGGCAGCGGTGAAGTTCGCCAATGGTCAACCTTCCTATACGGAGTCAGTGGTTTGTTCAGTTGCGCCCGCTGCCGCCTCGTTGCCGACAGCGGGGTCGGCACCAGCGGTCGCTGTGGCCGTCGCCGAGGCCAGCAGCTCCTGCTCCCATTCGGCGAGCGGCTCGGCCGACTCCGCCTCGAGCTTGCCGTCGCCGCGGCCGACACCGGCGCGGGCCTGCAGTCCCTCGGCGACGGCCGAGGCGATCACCTTGGTCAGCAGCGCGGCCGAGCGGATCGCGTCGTCGTTGCCTGGAATCGGGTAGTCGACCTCGTCGGGATCGCAGTTGGTGTCCAGGATGGCGATCACCGGAATGCCCAGCTTGCGGGCTTCGCCGACGGCGATGTGCTCTTTGTTGGTGTCGATGACCCAGATCGCCGAGGGCACCTTGGCCATGTCGCGGATACCGCCGAGGCTGCGCTCCAGCTTGTTCTTCTCGCGGGTCAGCATCAGGATTTCCTTCTTGGTGCGGCCCTCGAAGCCCCCGGTCTGCTCCATCGCCTCGAGCTCCTTGAGGCGCTGCAGCCGCTTGTGCACGGTGGAGAAGTTGGTCAGCATGCCGCCCAGCCAGCGCTGGTTCACGTACGGCATGCCGACGCGGGTGGCCTCAGCCGCGACGGATTCCTGTGCTTGCTTCTTGGTGCCGACGAACAGCACCGTGCCGCCGTGGGCGACGGTCTCCTTGACGAACTCGTACGCCTTGTCGATGAAGGTCAGCGTCTGCTGCAGGTCGATGATGTAGATACCGTTGCGGTCGGTGAAGATGAACCGCTTCATCTTGGGGTTCCAGCGACGGGTCTGATGCCCGAAGTGCGTGCCGCTGTCCAGCAGCTGTTTCATGGTGACTACGGCCATGGGTGTGCCTAACGTGTGTCGGTTGCCGCCCGGCATCGGGTGAGGCCGGGCCCTGGCGCCTGCTACGTGCCGGACCCGATCGGGATAACCCGGTCGGGACCGCCCGGCATGCGGTGCGAGCTCCCGATGAAACGGAGGCTGCGATACAGGCGCGCGAAGTCAGCCCGCAAGCGAGCCGCGACCAGCAGTTTACACCGCTGCGGGGGTGGTTTTTCCACAGCACCCGCCGCCCTGACTGGTGGTGCCGACGGCACGGCAATGGACTGATCCGGTGCGCCGGATGTTGCCGCTCCTGCTGTGCCTGACGGTGGCCGGCGCCGCGCCGGCGCGGGCCGACGACCAGCGGCTGGCTTGGCCGTTGCGGCCGCCTCCAGCCGTCGTCCGCGGATTCCACGCCCCGTCCCCGAACTGGCGACCCGGACACCGCGGCGTCGACCTGGCCGGCGCACCCGGGCAACCGGTGTACGCCGCGGGCCCGGCGACCGTGGTGTTCGCCGGGGCGCTGGCCGGGCGGCCGGTCGTGTCGCTGGCCCATCCCGGCGGGTTGCGCACCAGCTACGAGCCCGTCCTGGCGGCGGTACGGGCCGGTCAGGCGGTGACGGCCGACACGGTGATCGGCTCGTTGGCGGCCGGGCATACCGGCTGCGGGGCCGCGGCGTGCCTGTACTGGGGTGCCATGTGGGGACCGGCGTCGGGGGCACGCTACATCGATCCGCTGGGCCTGTTGAGGTCCACGCCGGTACGGCTCAAGCCGCTGGGCGGCTGAGTGTGTCCCGCGAGCGGTGAGATCAGGCCCGCGGATGGGCCTGGTCGTGCACCGCCCGCAGCCGCGACACCGCCACATGGGTGTAGAGCTGGGTGGTCGCAAGGCTGGAATGCCCGAGCAGCTCCTGCACGACCCGCAGGTCGGCTCCCCCTTCGAGCAGATGCGTGGCCGCGCTGTGCCGTAGCCCGTGCGGACCCATGTCGGGCGCACCGTCGACCGCGGCGACGGTTCGGTGCACGACGGTGCGGGCCTGGCGCACGTCGAGCCGCCGGCCGCGGGCGCCCAACAGCAGGGCCGGACCGGACTCGGCGGTCACCAGGGCGGGGCGCCCGCCGGCCAGCCAGGCGCACAGCGCCTCGACGGCCGGCAGCCCGAACGGCACGGTGCGCTGCTTGTCACCCTTGCCCAGGACGCGCACCAGCCGGTGATGGGTGTCCACGTCGTCGATGTCGAGGCCGCACAGCTCGCTCACCCGGATCCCGGTCGCATACAGCAGCTCGACGATCAGCCGGTCGCGCAATGCCACCGGGTCACCCTGCTCTGCGCCGGATTTCGCGGCGGTCATGGCTTCGGCGGCCTGATCCTGGCGCAACACCGCCGGCAGCGTGCGGTGCGCCTTGGGCACCTGCAGCCTGACTGACGGGTCCCCGGCGACCAGGCCGCGCCGCACCGCCCAGGCGGTGAACGCCTTGACCGCCGAGGTGCGGCGGGCAAGCGTCGCACGGGCCGCGCCCACGCCGGCCGCCGCGGCCAGCCACGCCCGCAGCACCGGCAGGCTCAGCCCGTCCAGGCCGACCCCGCGCCCGGCGCAGAACGCCAGCAGCGAACGCACGTCTCCCAGATAGGCGCGGCGGGTGTGCGCCGAGCGGCCGCACTGCAGCGCCAGGTACTCGTCGAACTCCTCGAGGACCGCCTCCACGAGCTCCACGGTCGCAGGTGCCGCGAGACTGCCTCAGCCGACGCGCCGCAACGTGTCCGGGGTGAGATCTTTCAGCGTCGGATAACCGTCCACGGCCATGATCAGATCCGCCTCGGCGAGCATCATGCGCAGCACGTGGACGACCCCGTCGGCACCGCGGAGCGCCAGGCCGTAGGCGTAGGGCCGGCCGACGCCCACCGCCGTCGCGCCCAGCGCGAGCGCCTTGACGACGTCGGCGCCGCTGCGGACCCCCGAGTCGAACAAGACCGGCAGCCCGTCGGCCGCCTCGACGACCTCGCGAAGGGAGTCCAGTGCGGGCAGGCCGCCGTTGGCCTGGCGTCCGCCGTGGTTAGAGCAGTAGATGCCGTCGACACCGCCGTCCTTGGCGCGGCGGGCGTCGTCAGGATGGCAGATGCCCTTCAGCAGCAGCGGGAGGTCGGTCAGCGACCGCAGCCAAGCGAGGTCGTCCCAGCTCAGGGCGTTCGCGAAAATCTGCACCCAGCGCAGCACCGCCCCCCGGGGGTCCTCCTCCGGTGGGCGTGCCAGGCCCGCCCGGAAGACGGGGTCGCTGGTGTAGTTGGCCAGGCAGTGGCCGCGCAGCTGCGGGAAGTTGGAGGTGCTCAGGTCGCGGGGCCGCCAGCCGGTCACCCAGGTGTCGAGGGTGACGACAATGCCCTTGAAGCCGGCGGCCTCGGCGCGCCGCACCAGGCTGGCGGCCAGCTCTCGGTCGGTCGGCGTGTACAGCTGGAAAAACCCTGGCGTGTCACCGAGCGCGGCGGCGACGTCCTCCATGGGATCGGCCGACAACGTGGAGGCCACCATGGGCACGCCGGTGCGCGCGGCCGCGCGGGCGGTGGCCAAGTCTCCGTGACCATCCTGGGCGCACAGCCCGATGACTCCGATCGGAGCCATGAAGACCGGGGTCGGCAGCGTCATGCCGAACAACTCGACGGTCAGATCGCGCTCCTTGGCGCCGACGAACATCCGCGGAACCAGACCCCACCGGTCGAACGCCTCGCGGTTGGCCCGCTGCGTGCGCTCGTCGCCCGCTCCCCCGGAGACGTAGGACCACACCGACGGCGGCAGCGCCGTTGCGGCCTTGGCCTCCAGTTCGGCGAAGGCCATCGGCAGGGACGGCAGAACCCCGGCCAGGCCTTGCAGATAGATCTCGTTTTGGTAATCGCCGAAATGTGACATGCACGGCCCTACCGAACCACCGACCGGGCCCCGGCTTCCTGCTGGGCCAGCTCCTTCTTCCACTGCCGGAAGGTCTCCTCCGTGCGACCCCGGCGCCAGTAGCCCGAGATCGATGATGCCCAACGCGCGTCCACACCGCGCTCGTTGCGGATGTACGGCCGCAGGTTGTGCATGACGGCCTGCGCCTCGCCGTGGATGAACACGTGCACCTGCCCCGGCAGCCACGAGGTGGTGGTGACCGCCTCGATCAGCGGTGCATGGTCGCCCGCTCGGTCTTCGGGCACCAGATCGGCGCGGCCGCCGCGGTAGATCCAGTTCACCTCCACGGCGTCCGGTCCGGTCAACGGGATCTCGTCCTCGGGGTTGGCCACCTCGATGAACGCCTTGCCGACCGCGTCGGCGGGCAGCGCCTCCAGCGCGGCGGCGATCGCCGGCAGCGCGGACTCGTCTCCGGCCAGCAGGTGCCAGTCGGCGGCCGGGTCAGGGGTATAGGCGCCACCGGGACCCATCAGGTACACGCGCTGGCCCGGTTGGGCCGTGGCCGCCCAGGGGCCCGTCACCCCATGGTCGCCGTGCACGACGATGTCGACCGCGATCTGACGGTGCGCGGGGTCGACGCGGCGCACCGTCAGGGTCCGCACCGCGGGTTTCCGCTCAGGAGGCAGCTCGGCGAAGCTGTCCAATGTCAGCGGCCGCGGCAGCGCGGCCACGTCGATGTCGTCGGCGACGAAGACCATTTTCACGTAGGCGTCGGTGAACCGTTCGGGCACGAAGTTATCGAAATCGTTGCTGCCCAGCAGCACCCGAATCATGTGCGGTGCCAGCTGTTGCCTATCGACGACTTCAAAGGTTTGCAGAGGTCGACCCGCCACTTGTCCTCCCGTCAGACCCGGCCTGTGCCGACTATACGAGCCTCGGCGTCTGCCCAGCTCCTGCCGGGCTCGCGCGGACCACTTTCCAACAGCCCTCTGTTCGCTGCACCAACCCGGCCACCTCGAGGATCGCCAGCGGTCCCAGCACCTGCTCCGCCGCCAGCCCCGACGCCGCCGCGATCTCCTCGACCGTGGCGACGCCGCGCCCCGGAAGCCCCTCGTACACGTGACGCTGCACCTGGCTGAGCCCGTCGAGGGCCGTCACCGGCCGCGGTTGCTCGGCTGCCAACTCGCCGATGCGGCCGACGAGCTCGACGACGTCGTCGGGCCGGGTGACCAACTGCGCTCCGTGACGCAGCAAGAGGTGACACCCCGCCGATGCCGACGACGTCACCGGCCCGGGCACCGCCGCCACCACCCGACCCAGAGCCCGCGCCCAGGCGGCCGTGTTCGCCGCCCCGCTGCGCAGCCCCGCCTCCACCACCACGACCGCGCCCGCGACCGCGGCGACCAGACGGTTGCGGGTCAGAAACCGGTGCCGGGCGGGCCGGACCCCGGGCGGGTACTCGCTGAACAACAGCCCGTGCCGGCCGATGCGG
>CAYVQQ010000188.1:0-6670 GCA_964453085.1 uncultured Mycobacterium sp. | reverse complement strand
CGTCCCAGAGCTCCCGGTTCATCTGGGCCATCTGCAGCTCGTACTCGAAGTCGGTGTCGGTGCGCAGCCCCTTGACGATGGCCGTCATCCCACGACCCGTGACGAAGTCGACCACCAACCCCTGCCCGGCCTCCACCCGCAGGTTGGGCAGGTGTGTTGTCGACTCCTCGATCATGGCGATCCGCTCGTCGAGGTCGAACATGACCGCTTTGGCGGGGTTCGTCAGGATCGCGACCACCACCTCGTCGAACTGGGCAGCGGCCCGCTCGAAAACGTCGATGTGGCCCAAGGTCACCGGGTCGAACGACCCGGGGCACACCGCCCCCGTCATGACGCCCGCTCCTCCTCATCGCTTCGCTCTGCTCTCCCGCGCCCCGGACGCGTCGCGCCCCGATGACGCTAGCAGGGCCGGTCAGCCCACTTCGGCCAGCTCCAGGCGGGTGTCGCCGTACCCGCGCGGCCGCCACGGTCGCCAGCTGGGCGGCCAGGTCAGCGGCGCACCGTTCGCCCCGCGCTCGACCACGACGACGGTGCCCTCCTGGGCCCAGCCGTGCTCGGTCAACGCGGCCAGCACGGCCCCGACTTCCGCGGCATCGACGTCATACGGGGGATCGGCCAGCACCAGATCGACCGGAGCGGCCGCACCGGCCGCCAGCACCGCCGCCACCTGACCTCGGCGCAGCGTCGCGCCGGGCAGGCCCAGGGTCTCGATATTGCGCGCGAGGACGCCGGCGGCGCGCTGGTCGGACTCCACGAACACCGCGGAGCCCGCCCCGCGCGAGAGCGCCTCGAGCCCGAGCGCCCCCGAACCGGCGTAGAGGTCAAGCACGGCCAGACCGGTCAGATCCCGCCGCACGGCGAGGATGTTGAACAGTGCCTCACGCACCCGGTCGGTGGTCGGCCTGGTTCCCCGCGGCGGGACGGCGATGCGGCGTCCGCCGGCGACCCCGCCGATGATCCGGGTCACCGGGCACCTACAGCAGCGTCGACCAATAGTCCCAGAACCGCACCATGATCATCAGGAACACGGCGGTGAACCACAGCACGAATATCGACCACCGCCAACGGTGGAGCAGCCACGCCGCGGTCCCGGCCTGTCCGAGCGCCGGACGAACCGCGACCGGCGCCAACACCACCAGCAGCGAGACGGTCACCACCCAGACCACCACGCAGTACGGGCACAACGCCCCGATGCGATAGAGGCTCTGGAAGATCAGCCAGTGCACGAACGCCACCCCACCGAGGATCCCCATCGTCAGGCCGGTCCAATACCAGTGCGGCAAAGCCACCTTCGCCAACGCCAGAACGCCGGTGACCATGACCACGGTGAAGCCCACGATGCCGAGCAGCGTATTGGGGATGCTCATTATCGACGCCTCCGGCGTGACCATCACCGACCCGCACGACAGGATCGGATTGAGATTGCACGACGGCACATACGACGGGTTGCCCAGCAGGTGGATCTTTTCCACCGTGAGAGTCAGCGAAGCCACCAATCCGATGACACCGCCGAGCAGCAGCCACCATGCACTGATCGCCGGGACACCCTCCCGCGGATGCGAGTTCAGGCGCGCCGGCGCGGCGGGTTCGGAGGCCACCGGGGTCGTCACGAAGCCGCAGGCGCGACCGCGGTGTCGATGCCCGGCACGTCGCCGACGATCGTCTTGATCTTGGCGACCAGCGCCGCAGGTGTCGACTGGTCGTAGTCCTCGCCGTTGATCTTGATGGTCGGGGTTCCGGTGATGTGCGCGGCCGCCGCCTCGGCGGTCACCTTGGACAGGTACTTGCCACTGTTGATGCAGTCCGGGACGGTGCCGACGACGCCCGATTCACGGGCGATCTCGATCAACTTGGCGTTGCTGGGAAAACTGGTGCCGCGTTCGCTGGGCTGGATGTCGGCGCTGAACAGGGCGGCGTGGAATCGACGGAATGCGCTGATGGACTCGTCGGCGACGCACAGGGCCGCCGCGCCGGCCCGCGACGAGTAGTCCTGGTTCCTCGGGCTGTCCAGGATCGACACCATGGAGTAGTCGGCTGCGATGGCGCCGATGTCGATGAGCTTGGAAATCGTCGGCCCGAAGGTGCGTTCGAAATTGCCGCAGGCCGGGCACAGGAAATCCTCGTAGAACGAGACCGTCACCTTGGGGGTGCTGGTCCCGGGCTGGGTGATCAGCTTGCTCGACGTCACCCGCACCGTGTCGCCCGATCCCGTGCCGCCGTCGCCCTTCTTGTGGTGCGACGTGACGATGTAGGCGACGAGGCGACCGGATTTGCCGCCGGCGGACGACGTGTCGAATCGCGGGGGACGTTTGGAGTTGTCGGCCACGGGTTCCTGATCTTTCGGTGCGGGACTCGCCCCGACCACGGTCGGGCGACGGCGCCTCAAGACTACCTGGCGCCGCACACCCGGCTCAGGTGAGCGCGCAGGGCCGAAACCAGTTCGCTGGTCGCGGCCGCGCTGCCGCCCCCGAGCGGGAACAGGTTGGCAAAGCCGTGGACCAGCGAACCCATCGACCGCAGGTCCACCGGGACGCCGGCATCCTTGAGCGCCGCCGCGTAGCTCTCCCCCTCGTCGCGCAACGGGTCGAAGCCCGCGACCGCGATCAACGCCGGCGCCAGCCCGGCCAGCGACTCGGCCAGCCGCGGCGACACCCGCGGGTCGGCCGGGTCGATGCCGGAGTCCCCCAGGTACTGGGCGTAGAACCAGTCGATGTCACGCCCGGTGAGCAGAAACCCGCGGGCGAACAGGCTCAGCGAACGGGTCCGCGCGGTGATGTCGGTCAACGGGTAGATCAGCCATTGCAGCACGGGGGCGGGCCCGGCCCCGTCGCGGGCCAGCCGGCACACCACAGCGGCCAGGTTGCCGCCCGCACTGTCCCCGCCGACCGCGACACACCCGGGCTTCGCACCGAGTTCACCGGCGTGCTCCCAGGCCCACACGAAGGCGGCGTGGGCGTCCTCGATCGCGGCCGGAGCCGGATGCTCGGGGGCCAGCCGGTAGTCGACGGACAGCACATGGATGTCCGCGTCACGGCAGGTCAGCCGGCACAGCATGTCATGGGTGTCCAGGTCGCCGAGCGCCCATCCCCCACCGTGGTAGAAGACCAGCAACGGCGCGGGCCCGACACCGGCCGGCCGGTAGTGACGTGCCGGGATCGGACCGGCCGGCCCGGGCAACGAGAGGTCCGCGACCTCGACGTGGATCCGCCGGCCGGGGAACCCGACGGTCAGCTCGTGCAGCCGGGTCCGGGATGCCACCGGATCGTCGCCGACCACCAGGCCATCCACGCCGACCGCGTGCAGCCCCGCCAGTACCAACCGCAGAGTCGGGTCCAGCGTGCTGCCGTCGACGATGACCGAACGGCCACCGAACAGCGCTCGCTTGGCCAGATCCGGTATCCACGGGACGACCTTGGCGCCGGCGGTGGTGACCGCAACCTGCAGGCGAGCGGGCAGGGGCATCGATGCCCGTTCGGCGCCGGGGTCGCGTTCCTGCGCGCCCGGCACCCTCCTTGTCAGGCGCCACTCCTTTGTCATGGGCCGCTCCTTCGGGAAACACCGCGTCACGCCGACGGTCATGTGATCCCCGTCGTCGGGCTCGCGGTGTTCCAGGATCTCATCCGCTGTCCGCTGCCTGCGCAGACCGTGTTCGTGGACGCCCGAACGCGTGGGCTCCGCCGCCCGACGGTGGCCGCATCGCCGGCAGTTGCGGGCGAACCGCGGCGCAGGTGTTGATCCGCCGGCACGTCCGGCTGGGTAATATCGTGATCCCCAAGTCGGTGATCCCCGAACGGATAGCGAGTACCTTCGACGTGTTCGACTTCGAACTCAGCGCCGACCAGATGGCGTGGATCTCGCCGCTGCAGAACGGAACACGGCTTGGTCCGGATCCACGAACTGTCAACTTCACAGGTAGGTGAACAACGTGACTCATGAGTCGGGCGCCGCCGTACCCTCGATAGCCCTCAACGATGAAAACACGATGCCGGTTCTCGGCTTGGGTGTCGCGGAGTTGTCGGATGACGAGGCCGAACGCGCGGTGTCCGCGGCGCTGGAGATCGGCTGCCGACTGATCGACACCGCCGCGGCCTACGGCAACGAGGCCGGCGTCGGCCGTGCGATCGCGGCCTCCGGCATTCCGCGCGCCGAGCTTTTCGTGACCACCAAACTGGCCACCGCCGAGCAGGGTCTCAACAGCTCCATGAACGCTTGCACCGCCAGCCTCGAGCGACTCGGCCTGGACTACGTGGACCTCTACCTGATCCACTGGCCGGCCGCATCGCTGGGCAAGTACGTGGATTCCTTCGGCGGCCTGATCCAGTCGCGTGGCGACGGCCAGGCGCGCTCCATCGGCGTGTCCAACTTCACCGAGGAACACCTGTCGACCGTCATCGACCTCACCTTCGTCACGCCGGCGGTCAACCAGATCGAGTTGCACCCGCTGCTCAACCAGGCCGAGCTGCGCAAGGCGAACGCGCAGCACAACGTGGTGACGCAATCCCACACCCCGCTGGCGCTGGGCAGGCTGACGGACAACTCGACGGTGACCGCGATCGCCGGCGAATACGGCAAGACGCCCGCACAGGTGCTGCTGCGGTGGAACCTGCAGCTGGGTAACGCCGTGGTGTTCCGCTCCACCCAGGCTGAGCACATCGCCACCGACCTCGACGTCTTCGACTTCGAACTGGCCTCCGAGCACATGGACGCGATCGACGGCCTCAACGACGGCACCCGGCTGTGCCCGGACCCGGACACCTTCGACGGCACGGTCCGTCCCTGACCGTCGGCCGCAATTGCGCTTGCCCGGGCGGGCGATCCCGGACGGTGATGCGCCGCCTCCCACTGCCCGCGCCACCCGGCTTCGGTGAGCCCCGCCTCCTCAGACGTCCGAGGAGTAGCGGATCCCGCCGTCGGGAATAGTCACGCCGGGCCAGACGCGGGCGCCGCGCAGCAGTTCGCAGCGTGCGCCGATGTCCGCGCCGTCGCCGATCACCCCGTCGCGGATCAGTGCCCGCGGACCGATGCGCACCCCGAAGCCGATGATCGACCGTTCGATCACGCTGCCCGCCTCGACCTTGACACCGTCGAAGATCACCGCTCCGTCCAACCGCACGCCGGGGCCGATCTCGGCGCCCCGCCCGACGACCGTGCCTCCGATGAGCACCGCGCCGGGCGACACGGCGGCACCGTCGTGCACCAACTGCTCGCCGCGGTGCCCGTGCAGCGCCGGCGACGGTGCGATGCCGCGCACCAGGTCCGCCGATCCGCGTACGAAGTCCTCCGGAGTGCCCATGTCGCGCCAGTACGTGGCGTCGACGTAGCCGCAGAGCTCGAGATCGTCGGCCAGCAGGGCCGGGAACACCTCGCGTTCGACGGAGACCTCGCGGCCTCGGGGAATCCGGTCGATCACCTCACGCCGGAAGACGTAGCAACCGGCGTTGATCTGGTCGGTGGGCGGATCCTCCGTCTTCTCCAGGAAGGCGACGACGCGGTTGTCGGCGTCGGTGGGCACACAGCCGAATGCCCTCGGGTCGCCAACCCGCACCAGGTGCAGCGTGACGTCAGCCCGCTTGGTGTGGTGGAATGCGAGCAATTCACCCAGATCGGCGCCGGACAGCACGTCGCCGTTGAACACCATCGCGGTGTCGTGGCGCAGCTTGGGCGCAACGTTGGCGATCGCGCCGCCGGTTCCCAGCGGGTTCGACTCGGTCACGTACTCGATCTGCAGACCCAGCTTGGACCCGTCACCGAACTCGGTCTCGAACACCTCGGCACGGTATGACGTGCCGAGGATCACATGCTCGATGCCGGCCCCGGCGATCCGCGACAGCAGATGGGTGAGGAAGGGCACCCCGGCGGTCGGCAGCATCGGCTTGGGTGCCGACAGGGTCAGCGGCCGTAGCCGGGTGCCCTTACCGCCCACCAGGATGACAGCGTCAACCGGGGTTTTCGCCACCTCTAGCGCCCTTCCGTGTTGCGTCGTCTGCTACGTAGGGAGCTGCGCACCATCAGCCGGGACCGCAGCTCCAACGACGCGCGCAGCGTCCAGCGCAGCGGGGCCCGCCACCATCCGGAATGCCGGTCGGCGAGGAAGATGTAGGTGCTTTTGTGGTGCGCGATCAGATGGCTCGCGGGGTCGTGCCCGGTGGAGTGGCCCCGGTGGTGCAGCACCTCCGCCGACGGCACGTAGACGCTCTGCCAGCCGGCCCGGCCCAGGCGGTCCCCGAGGTCGACGTCCTCCATGTACATGAAGTAGCGCTCGTCGAACCCGCCGACCTGACGAAACGCCGACCGGCGCAGCAGCAGGCACGACCCCGAAAGCCAGCCGACGGGCCGCTCGGTGGGCTCGAGCCGCTCCTGGTGGTACGCCGCCGTCCAGGGATTGCGCTTCCAGAACGGCCCGAGCACGGCGTGCATCCCGCCGCGGACGAGGCTGGGCAGGTGGCGCGCCGACGGGTACACCGACCCGTCGGGGTCCCAGATCAGCGGGCCCAGCGCGCCCGCCCGCGGCCACCGGTTGGCGGCGTCCAGCAGCGCGTCGATGCTGCCGGGGCCCCACTGGACGTCGGGGTTGGCCACGATCACCCAGTCGTCGGCCGCCCCGCTGTCTCCCAGTCTGGCGACGGCGAGGTTCACCGCGGTTCCGTACCCGAAATTGGCACCCGTCTCG
>CAYVQQ010000187.1:0-6704 GCA_964453085.1 uncultured Mycobacterium sp. | reverse complement strand
GATCTACAGCCCGGTGACGTGCTCACCTTCTATTCGGACGCCTCGCACGCGGGCATCTATGTCGGCGACGGCATGATGATCCACTCCTCCACCTACGGCGTGCCGGTGCGGGTGGTGCCGATGAACTCCTCCGGCCCGATCTACGACGCCCGCCGCTACTAGGCGCCCCGGCGCGCAACCCGACGCCGCGCGGCGCCGGCGGCTCTCGACCCTGCTGGCCTGGGTGTTCGCCGGTGAGTTGCTCGTGGCCGTAGCTGTGCCGCTGCGCCCGCGCCCCGCCGTCCCGGCCCGACCTGCCGGACACCCGGCCGTCGTGGTGGTGGAGGGCCACACCGTGCGGCTGATCGGCCACGGCCCGTCCGCCGACCGCCTGCTGGCGCGGATCGCCGCGGACGCCGGCACCGCGGTGCGGCAAGTCGACGCTTTCTGGGGTCCCGACTGGCCGCGCGACGTCGAGGTGCTGATCGCCGGCGCCGACGCCGAGTTCCGCGCCGCCGCAGGTGGGGGATCGGCGGCGCAATGGGCCGACATCGCGGCCGTCACGGTCGCCGACCGCGTCGACCCCATGCACCGGGTGGCGGAGGGCCAGCGCATCGTGTTCGCCCCAGGCGCGGCCGCCATGGGCGCATCCGCACTGCGAATCGTACTGGCGCACGAGCTTTTTCACTACGCCGCACGCCCCGGCACCGCACTGGACGCACCCCGGTGGCTGACCGAGGGCGTCGCCGACTTCGTCGCCCGGCCGGTCACCCCGGTGCCCGCCGACGCCGCAGCGAGGACGTCGGCGCTGCCGACGGACACCGATCTGGACGTGGTGGGGCCGCAGCGCTCGTCGGGGTATGACCGGGCATGGTGGTTCGCGCGATTCGTCGCCGACACCTACGGTGGCGCCGCGACGCTGCGCGCGTTCTACGTCGCCACCTGCGGCGCCGGGCACACCGACCCGCCGACCGCCGCGCGTGACGTCCTGGGTACTGACCCGGCGGATCTGCTCGCCGGGTGGAAGAAGTGGCTCGCGGCATCCGCGGCGAGCCGAGGCTCGCACACGCCGGGGCGGCCGGCAGGCTAGCCTGTCGCACTGTGAGCCGGGTCCTGCTGGTGACCAACGACTTTCCGCCGCGGCCCGGCGGTATCCAGTCGTATCTGGTCGAGTTCGTCGGTCGGCTGGCCGGTGCGAGGTCGCACTCCGTGATGGTCTACGCACCGCACTGGAAGCACGCCGAGGCCTTCGACGCGGCGGCCGCGGCGGACGGCTACCGCGTGGTGCGTCACCCCGGCACGCTGATGCTGCCCGGGCCCGCGGTCGACACCCGGATGCGCCGCCTGAGCGCCGACCCCGGCCACGACCCCGGCGGGTGCGGGGCGGCCGCCCCGTGGGCCCGGCGGGCGCCGCGGGCCCGCGACGCCGGGGCGACCCGCGTGCTGGCCAGTGCGCACGGCCACGAAGTGGGCTGGTCCATGCTCCCGGTGGCCCGGTCGGTGTTGCGGCGCATCGGCGACGACACCGATGCCGTGACGTTCGTCAGCCGCTACACCCGCTCCCGGTTCGCGTCGGCCTTCGGACCCGCGGCCTCGCTGGAATACCTACCGCCCGGGGTGGACACGGACCGGTTCCGGCCCGACCCCGCCGCCCGCGCCGAACTGCGGGTCCGCTACCGGCTGGGCGGACGGCCGACCGTGGTGTGCCTGTCGCGGCTGGTGCCGCGCAAGGGCCAGGACATGCTGATCAGGGCGCTGCCATCGATCCGGCAACGCGTCGACGGGGCCGCGCTGGTCATCGTGGGTGGCGGCCCGCACGCCGACGCGCTGCGCAGGCTGGCCCGCGACTGCGGGGTCGCCGAACACGTGACGTTCACCGGCGGTGTGCCGGCCGCCGAACTGGCCGCGCACCACGCCTTGGCCGACGTGTTCGCAATGCCGTGCCGCACCCGCGGCGCCGGCATGGACGTGGAGGGCCTGGGCATCGTGTTCCTGGAGGCGTCCGCGACCGGCGTGCCGGTTGTCGCCGGCGATTCCGGAGGGGCTCCGGAAGCCGTGCGGCACAACGAGACCGGGCTTGTGGTCGACGGCCGCTCGGTGGACAAGATCGCCACCGCCGTCACCGAGTTGCTGACCGATCGCGACCGCGCCGCGGCCATGGGCGCGGCCGGCCGGGCGTGGGTGACGGCGCAGTGGCGCTGGGACACGCTGACCGCGCGGCTGGCCGACCTGCTCCGCGGCTGACCGGGTGTGCCGAGGCGCGGGGTTGGACCGGTTCGACCGGCGACCCCGGCCCCGATCAGCAGACCCTCGTCGACGGCACTGCGGCCGGCGAAGGGAAAACGCTCGTCGTCGGTACGATTACTCCTTGGCGTAGATCGCTTCGATGTCGGTCGCGAACTTCTCGGCCACCACTTTGCGCTTGACCTTCATCGTCGGCGTCAGCTCCCCGGTCTCCTCGGAGAAGTCGACCGGAAGGATACGGAACTTGCGGATCGACTCGGCATGTGACACTGCGAGATTGGCATGCTTGATGGCGGCGTCCACCTCGGCGATCAGGTCGGGGTCGGCGGCCAGGTCGGCCACCGACGCGCCGGCCGCCTTGCAGTTGCGCTGCTTCCAGCTCTCGAACGCCTCGGGGTCGATCGTGATCAGCGCGCCGATGAACGGCTTGTTGTCCCCGACGACCATCGCCTGGCTGATCAGCGCATGCCCCCGCAGTTGGTCTTCGAGCACCGCGGGCGCGACGTTCTTGCCGCCTGCGGTGACGATGATCTCCTTCTTACGCCCGGTGATCGTCAGGAAACCGTCCTCGTCCAGCGCGCCCAGGTCGCCCGTCTTGAACCAGCCGTCGGCGAACGCCTCAGCGGTGGCCTGCGCGTCAGCCCAGTAACCGCTGAACACCACCCCACCGCGCACCAGCAGCTCCCCATCCTCGCCGACGCGTAAGCTGTTGCCGGGCACGAGAGTTCCGACGGTCCCGATCTTGACGTGGCCGACCTGGTTGACCGTGATGGCCGCACTGGTCTCGGTCAGACCGTAACCCTCGTGGATGGTGAGCCCCACGCCGCGGTAGAAGTGACCCAGCCGTGCGCCCAGCGGTGCGCCTCCGGACACCGAGGCGTGGCAATCGCCGCCCAGCGCCGCGCGCAGCTTGCTGTAGACCAGCCGGTCGAACAGGGCGTGTTTGACGCGCAGCCGCAGCCCGGGACGGCCGCGGTCGCGGGCCTGGCTCCACTCGACCGCGGTCTGGGCGGCGATCGCGAAGATCCGCCCCTTGCCGTCGTTGACGGCGTTCCGCTCGGCGGCGTTGTAGACCTTCTCGAACACCCGCGGCACCGACACCACGACCGTCGGTTTGAATTCCGCCAGCAACGGCAGCAGGTTCTTGATGTCGCTGGTGAAACCGACGGTCACCTTGTTGGCGAACGCGGCCAGCGTGAGCGCCCGGGCCAGGACGTGGGCCAGCGGCAGGAACACCAGCAGCCGCTGCCCCTTGTCCAGCAGGGTCGGGAGGCACTCCTTGGTTCCCCGCGTCTCGTAGAGCAGGTTGGAATGGGTGAGCTGGCAGCCCTTGGGCCGGCCGGTCGTGCCCGAGGTGTAGATCAGCGTCGCCGGGTCCTCGGCTCGCAGTGCCGCGAGCCGCGCCGTCAGCTCCGCCGGGTCGACCGACGCGCCGGCCTCGACCAACTGGTCGAGCGCCTTGGCGCCTGACCCGTCGATGTGCAGCACCCGGCGCAGGGCGGGTAGTTCGCCGGTGAGCTCGGTGATCATCGCGGCGTGGGCGTCGGTCTCGGCGAACGCCAGCATCGCCTCCGAATCCTGGAGCACCCAGCGCACCTGCTCGGCCGACGACGTCTCGTAGATCGGAACGGTGACCGCGCCCACCGACAGGATCGCCAGGTCGAGGATCGCCCACTCGTACCGGGTGGCCGAGAAGATCGACACCCGGTCACCTGCCCGCACCCCCAACGAAATCAAACCCAGCGCCGCGGAACGGACCTGCGCGGCTGCCTCGGCGCACGTGACGTCGGTCCAGACGCCGTCGACGTAGCGCTGGTAGATCGCGAAGCCGGGGTCCTCGCGCTCGTGTTCGAAAACCATCGCCGCGATGTTGTCGTGCTCGCCGACGGAGAAGCGGGCGGGAACGCTGTATTCACGCACTGTGTTGACCTCGACTTGGCTAGTGATGCCGGCTTCGGCTTGCTGCGTCCAGCCTAATCCGGGCTTTTGCCGGCCCAACCAGGCGCGACCGCGGCGGGTGTGTGAAGCTGGGGCAGTGAACAGCATCCAGATCGCCGACGAGACGTACGTCGCCGCCGATTGCGCGCGGGTCGGTGCCGCGGTCGCCGATGCGTCGAACTGGCGGCGATGGTGGCCCGACCTGTGGTTGCAGGTCGTCGAGGATCGGGCCGACAAGGGCATCCGGTGGACGGTGACCGGCGCGTTGACCGGCACCATGGAGGTCTGGCTGGAACCCATGCGGGACGGGCTGGAAGGCGTGGTGTTGCACTACTTCCTGCACGCCGAACCGACCGGCCTGGCGGCCTGGCAGCTGGCCAAGCTGAACCTGGCGAAGGTGGTCCATCGGCGCCGGGTCGCGGGCAAGAACATGGCCTTCGAACTCAAGGCGACGCTGGAACGGTCGCGTCCGACCGGGATTTCTCCGGCAGGTTGACCCTCAACGTCGGGCCTGGGGAGTACCGTTTCGGGCCGGAGACCGGGTTAGTCCCGCAGCGGGCCGACTCGGTCCTGGGAGAGAGGCAGCATCCAGGTGGCGGAGAAGACGACGCAGACCATTCACATCGACGCTGATCCCGACACGATACTGAAGGTGATCGCCGACATCGACTCCTACCCGGAATGGATCTCGGAGTACAAGGAAACCGAGGTGCAGGAGAGAGGCGCCGACGGCTATCCCAAGGTGGCGCGCTTCGTGATGGACGCCGGGATCATCAAGGACACCCTGGTCATGGCCTACCAGTGGCCCGAAGATCGCCGATCGCTGAGCTGGACCCTGGTCTCCAGCTCGCTGCTTCGCTCGCTGGAAGGTTCGTATCGCCTGGCGCCCAAGGGGTCTGGTACCGACGTCACCTATGAGCTGTCGGTGGACCTCGCCCTGCCGATGATCGGGATGCTCAAACGCAAGGCTGAGCGCAGGCTGACCGACACCGCGCTGAAGGATCTGAAGAAACGAGTCGAGGCTGAGTGAGTCCGTTGTGCCGACCCCGGCCCGGATCAGTCTGTTCGTCGGCAAGGGCGGGGTAGGGAAGTCCACCTTGGCCTCGGCGACCGCGGTTGCCGCCGCGAACCGGGGTCAGCGCGTGCTGGTGGTCTCCACCGACCAGGCGCATTCGCTCGGCGACGTGCTGGGCGTCGCCGTCCCGCCGAGCGGTTGCGACAGGCCCGTTCGGGTGGTCCCCGACCCCCGCACCGGGTGGGCCGAGGGGGGCAGCGGTTTCCTCGACGCGCTGGCCCTGGACACCCTGGCCCTCCTCGAGGCCCGCTGGCGGCAGGTGGTCGGCGCCGTGGAACGCAGGTTTCCCGACTCGGAGTTGAGTACCATTGCCCCCGAAGAACTTTCGGCCCTGCCGGGCGTCCAGGAAGTCCTCGGGCTGCACGCCGTCGGGGAGCTGGCCGCCTCCGGGCGCTGGGACCTGGTCGTCGTGGACTGCGCGTCGACGGCCGACGCGCTGCGGACGCTGACCCTGCCCGCCACATTCGGGCTCTACGTCGAGCGCGCGTGGCCGCGCCACCGCAGGTTGTCGATCGCCGCCGACGACGGTCGGTCGGCGGCGGTGGTCGAGCTGCTGGAGCGCATCAGCGCGGGCGTCGAGGCGCTCGGCGCATTGTTGACCGACAGCGGGCTGGTCGGCGCGCATCTCGTGCTGACCCCGGAGCGGGTGGTGGTGGCCGAGGCGGTCCGGACCCTGGGCTTGCTGGCGTTGATGGGGGTGCGTGTCGAGGAGTTGATCGTCAATCAGGTGCTCGTGCAGGACGAGGCCTACGAATACCACAGCCTGCCGGCTCACCCGGCCTTCGCCTGGTACGCCGAACGCATCAACGAACAGCGTGTCGTCCTTGAGGAACTCGGCGCCGCCGTCGGCGATATCGCCGTGGTGGTGATCCCGTACCTGTCCGGCGAGCCGATCGGGCCCAAGGCGCTGGGCGCATTGCTCGACAGTGCGCGACACCAGGGCACGACGGCACCACCGGGTCCGTTGCGGCCCGTGGTGGACCTCGAATCCGGATCGGGGCTTGGGTCGGTGTACCGGATGCGCCTGGAGTTGCCCCAACTCGACTCGGGCGCCCTGACCCTCGGCCGGGTCGACGACGACCTGGTCATCGGCGTCGGCGGGTTGCGACGCCGAGTCCGGTTGGCGCCCGTGCTGCGGCGCTGCACGGTGTCGGACGCGCGTCTGCGGGGCAGCGAGCTCACAGTGCGCTTCCGACCGGACCCGGAGGTGTGGCCTAGATGAGTGGGGCTCATCCCGACGTCGGTCCGGAGCTGCGCAGGCTGGTCGAGCTGATCCTGGACGGAATCGACCCGGCGGTGCGGTTGGCGGCCGCGATGACGGCCGGCGACGGGCCGGGCACCGGGCAATGCCAGCAGGTGTGGTGCCCGGTGTGCGCGCTGGCGGCGCTGGCCACCGGCGAGCAGCACCCGTTGCTCACGCTGATCGCCGACCACAGCATTGCTCTGCTGGAGGTGATCCGCGGTAGCG
>CAYVQQ010000186.1:0-6706 GCA_964453085.1 uncultured Mycobacterium sp. | reverse complement strand
CGGCGCCGGCGTTGAGCTGGTTGACGAACTGCGCATGGAATGACTGCACCCCCGCGCTGATGGCCTGGTAGTCCCGGCCGAACCCGCTGAGGAACAGCGCGACGCCGGCCGACACCTGATCTTCAGCGGCCGCCGCCACCTCGGTGGTGGGCGCCGCCACCGAGGCGTTGGCGTCTTCCAGCGTCGAGTGAATGTTCGCCAGGTTTTGGGCCGCGATCTGCACCGCGTCCGGCGTCACCTGAAACGACATACCCGCTCCCATCAAGCCCTGCGACCGTCGCCGCGTCCACATCCGGGTCGGGTAAAGCCTACCGAACCTTGTTCACCGGCGAAACGTGGTTGGCGATCGTGTGCGACGACCGCAACCGGGGTCGATGACGCGGTGTGTGGTCGCGTTTGCTCGGCGGCGGGAGTGGATTACCGGGAGCGCGTCAGCAACCCCAGGGCCCGCGCACTCTGGTAGAGGCAGATCGCCGCGGCGGCGGCGACGTTGAGGCTCTCGGCGCCGCCCGCCATCGGGATGCACACCCGGTAGTCCGCGGCCGCGGTGAATTCCGCCGGCAGGCCGTGGGCTTCCGGCCCGAACAGCCACGCGGTCGGCGCGCCGAGCAATCGGTCGGCATCGTCCAGACGCGTCTCACCGTCCGGCGCGGTCGCCAAAACCCGCAGGCCGGCGCCCCGCAGCGCCGCGAGGGCGGCGTGGGCGTCGGGCACCACGACGACCGGCACCGAGAACACGCTGCCGGCCGACGCCCGCAGACATTTGCCGTTGTACGGGTCGACGCCGTGGCCGACGAACAGCACCGCTCCCGCGCCCATGGCGTCGCCGATGCGAATCAGCGTGCCCGCGTTGCCCGGCTCGCCGATCTCGACAGCCACGGCGACCAGCCGGGGCCGGCCGGCCAGCACATCCTCGAGCCGCGTGGCCGGCAGTTCACACACCGCGACCAGACCCGCCGGCGTGACGGTGTCGGAGAGCGCCTTGGCGGCCCGTTCGGTGACGAGGTCAACGGGTCGGTCCAGCCCGCCCAGCAGCGCGGCATGCCGCTGCGCCGCCGGTTCGGTGACGAAGACCTCGCGGACCAGCCCCCGCGCCGCGGCGGCCTCGACCAGGTTGGGGCCTTCGGCCAGGAACCGCCTCGCGCGCCGGCGGCCGACGTGACGATGCAGCTTGACGGCCGCGGCCACCCGGGCCGAGCGCTCAGTCAGCACCGAAGCTGCCCGGACTTAGGCAGCCTCCCCTGACGGGCGGTTGACGTCCTCGGGCAGCGCCGCCCGCGCCACCTCGACGAGCGCGGTGAACGCGGCCGGGTCGGTGATCGCGATATCGGCGAGGTTCTTGCGGTCCACGTCGACGCCCGCGGCCTTGAGGCCCTGGATCAGCCGGTTGTAGGTGATGTCGTTGGCGCGTGCGGCCGCGTTGATCCGCGAGATCCACAGCTTGCGGAACTCCCCTTTACGCGCCCGGCGGTCGCGGTAGGCGTAGTTCAGTGAATGCAGCTGCTGCTCTTTGGCTTTGCGGTAAAGCCGGGAGCGCTGGCCCCGATAGCCTTTCGAGGCATTCAGGATGCTGCGCCTCTTCTTCTGGGCGTTGACCGCGCGCTTTACGCGTGCCATGAGATGTTCCTACTCTCGTTCGGATGTAACTGGTCAGGTGCCGGTGCCGGGTAGCTCGCGCTTCCGCCCGGCTCGGTGGTCAGCCGTTCAGCATCGACTTGACACGCTTGGTGTCGTTGGCCGAAACGGCCGTGCGGCCGTCCAGCCGCCGAGTTCGTGTGGTCGGCTTGTGTTCTAACAGATGCCGGCGGTTGGCACGCTGGCGGACGATCTTGCCGGTCCCGGTGCGCCGGAACCGCTTCGCCGCCCCGCTGTGGGTCTTGGCCTTGGGCATGTTTCTCCCGTTCTGCTGGTCTGCTGTCCAGGTCTGAGGTCAGTTCGATGACGGTGCGGAATCACCGCTGCCGTCGGAATCCGGTGCCGGCCCGGCCCCCGGTCCTTCCGGGTGCCGCGCCCTGGCGCGGGTTTTCGCGCCTCGATGCGGTGCCAGCACCATCGTCATGTTGCGGCCGTCCTGCTTGGCGGACGTTTCGACGAATCCGTATTCGGCGACGTCCGCGCCCAGGCGCTGGAGCAACCGGTAGCCCAGTTCGGGCCTCGACTGCTCACGTCCGCGGAACATGATGGTGACCTTTACCTTCGACCCCGCCTCCAGGAAGCGCACCACATGGCCCTTCTTGGTCTCGTAGTCGTGGTCGTCGATCTTGGGGCGCAGCTTCTGTTCTTTGACGACGGTCTGCTGCTGGTTCCGGCGGGATTCGCGTGCCTTTTGCGCCGCCTCGTATTTGTACTTGCCGTAGTCCATGATCTTGCAGACCGGCGGCCTGGCGTTCGGGGCTACCTCGACAAGGTCGAGATCGGCGTCCGCGGCGACGCGCAGTGCGTCTTCGATACGCACTATGCCTACCTGCTCCCCCCCTGGGCCGATCAATCGGACTTCAGGTACGCGGATGCGCTCGTTGACGCGGGTTTCAGTGCTGATGGGGCCTCCCTGGGTGGGCGTTGTCGTGCCTTCACGACCAGCGCCTGGGCCGTCAGAACTCTAAGGGGAGAACCACACCATCAGCAAGAACGCCCTGCTCCGGCAGGGCCCATGCCGACCGATCGCGGCGAGAACAGCCACGCCGCCCGCGTCACCGCGGAACACGCACCATAGGCGCTTGTGACCGGACCGCTGAGCCTGTCGAATGTGGCGGCCAGCGGTGGGAGTGGCACTCCACTTAACTTTCCTGGCGCTCGCCGGGATGGTCGCAAGCGTCAGTCTAGCAGCTCTGCGGCCCTTCGCCGCACCTCAGCCCGCCTGAGGACACGCGCCGCCGAAGTCCGCGCGCCGCGCCGGGCGCTTCGCCAGGCTTTTCCGAGTTTGAACGCATATCCTCGCGGTCTGTGACTGTCGCTGCTCCGCGTTCCGGTAGCCGGTCGACTTCCCGGTATCACTGGGTACCGGCCGCCGCCGGCTGGATCGTCGGCATCATCGCGACGCTGTCGCTGGTCGCCAGTGTGTCGCCGCTGGTCCGCGTGATGATCAGGGTGCCGCGGGAGTTCATCAACAGTTACCTTTTCAACTTCCCCGACACCAGCGTCGCCTGGTCGTTCGTCCTGGCGTTGCTGGCCGCCGCGCTGACGTCCCGCAAGCGCATCGCCTGGGTGCTGCTGCTGGGCAACATGGTCCTTTCCGCGGTGTTCAACGCCGCCGACATCGCCGCGGGTGACAACACCCCGGCCGAGCTCTTCGGTGAAAACCTGGGCTTGGCGGTACACGTCGTGGCGGCCGTCGTGCTGGTGCTGGCGTATCGGGAGTTCTGGGCCAAGGTACGCAGGGGCGCACTGTTCAAGGCGGCCGCGGTGCTGGTTGTCGCCGAGGCGATCGGCATCCTGGTGTCCTGGGGACTGGTCGAGATCTGGCCGGGGTCGCTGGAGCGTCAGGACCGGCTGCCCTACGTGGTCAACCGCGTGTTCGGCTTCGCCCTGGCCGATTCGGACCTGTTCACCGGCCGGCCGCACCTGATCCTCAATGCGGTCTTCGGGCTGTTCGGCGCGCTCGCGCTGATCGCCGCGACGATCGTGCTGTTCCAGTCCCAGCGGGCCGAGAACGCGCTGACCGGCGAGGACGAGTCCGCGATCCGCGGGCTCGTCGAGCTGTTCGGCAAGAACGACTCCCTGGGTTATTTCGCGACGCGCCGGGACAAGTCGGTGGTGTTCGCGAGCAGCGGGCGCGCCGCCATCACCTACCGGGTCGAGGTCGGGGTCTGTCTGGCCAGCGGCGACCCGATCGGTGATCCCAGGGCATGGCCGCAGGCGATCGCCGCATGGTTGAGCCTCTGCGAAACATACGGTTGGGCGCCCGGCGTCATGGGCGCCAGTTCGGAGGGCGCCCAGGCTTTTCGCGAGGCCGGCCTCAACGCGCTGGAACTGGGCGACGAGGCCATCTTGCGGACCGCCGACTACAAGTTGTCCGGGCCGGACATGCGCGGGGTGCGCCAGGCGGTGACGCGGGCCCGCAGGGCCGGGCTCACGGTGCGGATCCGACGGCATCGCGACATTCCCGCGGACGAGATGACCGAGACCATCGAACGCGCCAACGCGTGGCGCGACACCGCCTCCGAGCGTGGCTTCTCGATGGCGCTGGGCCGGCTCGGCGATCCCTCCGACGGGGACTGTCTGCTGGTCGAGGCGCTCGATCGCCAAGGCGCAGTCGTCGCGATGCTGTCGCTGGTTCCCTGGGGAGCCACCGGCGTCTCCCTGGACCTGATGCGCCGTTCTCCCCAATCCCCCAACGGGACCATCGAACTCATGGTCAGCGAGCTGGCGCTGAGCGGTGAACAGCTGGGCATCAGCCGCATCTCCCTCAACTTTGCGATGTTCCGGTCGGCGTTCGAACAGGGCGCGCAACTCGGCGCGGGCCCGGTCGCCCGGCTCTGGCGCGGTCTGCTGCTCTTCTTCTCCCGGTGGTGGCAGTTGGAGACGCTGTACCGCTCGAACATGAAGTATCAGCCCGAATGGGTTCCCCGGTACGCATGCTACGAGGACGCCCGGCTGATCCCACGGGTCGGCGTCGCCTCAGTGATCGCGGAGGGCTTCCTGGTCCTGCCCTTCAGCCGGCGCGACAAGGTGCACACCGGTCACCACCCGGCCGTGCCGCCCCGGCTGATCGAGTCCGGGCTGCTGCACTCCGACGGATCGGCATCCGACTTGAGCGGGCTGCGGCGCGCGGACGGCGACGCGCAGCGGCCGAAGGACCGCCTGCCCGAGCAGGTCCGGGTGCGCTTGTCCAAGCTGGAAGCGTTGCAGCGCGACGGTGTTGACGCCTATCCGGTCGGCGTACCACCCAGCCACACCGTCGCCGCGGCCCTCGAGGCCGACGACCAGGGGGTCGTCTCGGTGTCCGGGCGGATTTTGCGGATACGCGACTACGGCGGCGTGTTGTTCGCGCAGCTGCGGGACTGGTCAGGTGAACTGCAGGCGCTGCTCGAGAGTTCTCGAATGGGAACCGGCGCCCCCGACTTCACCGGCGCCGTGGACCTCGGCGACCTCGTCGAATTGACCGGGCACATGGGCTTCAGCAAGAACGGGACCCGCTCGCTGCTCGTCCGGGACTGGCGGATGCTCGGCAAGTGCCTGCGGCCGCTGCCCAACAAGTGGAACGGGCTCACCGACCCGGAGGCGCGGGTGCGGACCCGCTACGTCGACCTGGCGGTCAATCCCGAGTCGCGCGAGTTGATCAAGGCGCGCAGCTGCGTCGTCCGGTCGGTGCGGGACACCTTGTTCGCGAAGGGATTCATCGAGGTCGAGACCCCGGTCTTGCAGCAGGTTCACGGCGGCGCCACCGCCCGACCGTTCGTCACCCACATCAACACCTATGACATGGACCTGTTCCTGCGCATCGCGCCGGAGCTCTACCTCAAGCGGTTGTGCGTCGGCGGTATGGAGCGGGTGTTCGAGCTGGGCCGGGCGTTCCGCAACGAGGGCGTCGACTTCAGCCACAACCCGGAGTTCACCCTGCTGGAGGCCTACCAGGCGCACGCCGACTATACGGTGTGGATCGACGGATGTCGTGAACTCATCCAGAATGCCGCTTTGGCCGCCCACGGCGAACTGGTCGCGATGCGGCCCCACCGCGCCGGCCTCGAACCGGTCGACATCTCCGGCGTGTGGCCGGTGAAGTCGGTGCACGACGCGGTGTCCGAAGCACTCGGAGAACACGTGGATCCGGACACGCCGCTGGCCGCGCTGCGCCGGCTGTGTGAGGCCGCGCGCATTCCCTACCGGCCGCACTGGGATGCCGGCGCGGTGGTGCTCGAGCTGTACGAGCACCTGGTCGAGGACCGCACCGAGCAGCCGACGTTCTACACCGATTTCCCGACGTCCGTGTCGCCGCTGACCCGGCCGCACCGCAGCCGGGCCGGCGTCGCGGAGCGGTGGGACCTGGTGGCGTGGGGTATTGAGCTGGGCACCGCCTACAGCGAGCTGACCGACCCGGTCGAGCAGCGGCGCCGCCTGCAGGAACAGTCACTGCTGGCCGCCGGCGGGGACCCCGAGGCGATGCAGCTCGACGAGGACTTTCTGCAAGCCATGGAGTACGCGATGCTGCCGACCGGCGGGATGGGGATGGGCATCGACCGCGTCGTCATGCTGATCACCGGCCGGAGCATCCGCGAGACACTGCCGTTCCCGCTGGCAAAGCCGCATTAGCGGGGCTGCGACTCCCAACGAGTCCACAGCGAACACGCGGCGGATTGCCTTCAGCGTGGTTGACAATGGATCACAATGATCCACGTGACAACGTCCAACCCCGCTGCGGCACAGCTGATGGCGAGCGGGCACACCTCGTTGATGCACGGCTGGGTGCCCGTCACCACCCAGGTCGTCGCCGGGGCGGTCTTGGCGCTGGCCGTCGGCTGGCGAACGCGGCGCTGGCGGACGGTGTGGCTGCCGGTGGCCGCGGCGGTCGGCGCCGCGGCGGCGTACACGACGCGCTGGTATCTCGCCGACCGCGGTCTTTCCAACGACCCGGCACCGGCCGCGGTCTGGCTCTGGGTCGCGTTGACGGGGACGGCCGCGGCGGTGCTCCCGCTGGGGTGGCGCGGCGCCCGCAGCTGGCGCCGCGCCGCGGCCCTGATGGCCGTGCCCCTGTGTCTGCTCAGTACCG
>CAYVQQ010000185.1:0-6713 GCA_964453085.1 uncultured Mycobacterium sp. | reverse complement strand
GGTTGACCTCGCGGCGTTGGATTGCGACAGGGGTTGAACATCCTTCTTGACACACAAAAACTTCTGTTGCTCGTCAGTGTTACCTCTCGAGTGGCCCCGTCAGCGCTCACGGTCCTCTGCAGCGCAGACACGAATCTGTGGGTAACGGCCGCCTCGGCCTGGGAGATCTCGATCAAGACCCGGCTCGGACGTCTCGACGGCGAAGCGTTGTTGGCGGCGTGGCCGGACATCGTCGCCGACATGAGCACCTCCGAGTTGCCGATTGAATCGCCCGACGCGATCCTGGCGGGCCGGCTTCCCTGGCAACACAAGGACCCGTTCGACCGGGTCATCGTCGCGCAGGCGCTGCGCCGGAACCTGACCATCGCGACCCGCGATCCGAAGATCATCGACGCGGCGATGACGCCGACCCTCACCGCCTGATGTCAAGGCTTTAACAACACCATACCCAGATGCAAGACGGCGAAAACTCGCGTTTGCTGACCACGATCGGACGTGTCCTGCCGAATGCGAGCAAGAAGTTTTTCCGGGCCAGTAATGCACGCCGTCGCCGACAGAAACGAAAACCCGAATGTGATCAGCCGAACATCTGTGCCCCCGGCAGGATTCGAACCTGCGACACCGGCTTTAGGAGAGCCGTGCTCTATCCCCTGAGCTACGAGGGCGCGGGACCAGTAGGAATAGGTGTTGAAAACTCTAGTGGATCGGCCGGGGACCGGGCGTGCGGAGGTGGTGACGCGCCGGATACCGGCTTTTGGTGTTGCCGACGCTGCGCACCGGGAATCCGATGAAGCCTGCCGGTCTCGGACGCCCGGCAGTGCGCGCGACCCCGGGTAGGTGCAGAGGGCTGACCTTGGGATGACGACCAGTCAGGCAGGCAAACCGGCGTGGCCGTCACCTACCGGTTTCACCGGTGGTCACCGGGCCGGGGCGGCTACTGCCATTTGATGTCGTCGTCGGCGGGCTGACGCTCGTCCCACTGGACCGCGGGGCTCGTGTCGATCATCACCTCTTGCCAGTGGTGTGGGCTGTAGAGACGAACGTCGTTGCCGCTGCCGATCATGAGGACCCCGCCGTTCAATATCTCGTAGTCGACGCCATCGGGGAACTCGGCGTCCTCGTCGCGGCCGTTGATCTGTACCCACAGCGTCATAGCGGGAGCGCCTTTGCCCTAATCCGTCTCTTCGATGATGTGCATCGCGGCCTCCTCGGCCGACGCCGCGCCGCCGCTGATGCCGACATCTTCGGCAACCATGTCCGCCTCGGTGTCTTCGCCGAAGCCGTGGTCCGGTGCCACCAGTCGACCGGCGCGCGCCCGACCGACCTCGCGTAGCTGCTCTGGGAATTCGGCATCGCGCTCGGCGTCCTCGGAGCGCTGCCGCTCGGCCTCGTCGAGCAGGACATCGATCCGCGAGGCAGGATCCGGTTCTTCCTCGGCCAGGAGCTGATCCATGCTCTCGCCGGGGCCGAAGGCGCCACGTCCGTACGGGTGCTCGGGTGGCGAGTAGCCCTCGTCGAGCACATCGTCGACACCGCGGTCGACGAGTGTGTCCTCCGGCTGGAGCTGGTTGTCATCCTCGCCGCTGTATTCGCCTGGTGCCGGCCCGGTTTCATAATGAGTGCTCATCGTCGACTGTCCAGATCCTCGCTGGTGAGTGGTTATTCGGCTTGACTCACCATAGAAATCGCGATGTCACCGGGCCTAGGGCCATTCGTCCCTACGGCCTTTAGGGACTTTCGGCCCCTCGGCCCCCGACCTGGCCGGTGCGATGGTTGATGTCTGCCCACCCGGGTACGGACACCGACGGCGAGGAAAGGACACCGATGACCGTTTTGCGAATCGTCCCCGGCACCGCGAACCCGGACCTGGCGCAGGCTGTCGCCAACCACCTGGGCGTCGACATCGACGGCTGCATGCTGCAGCGGTTCCCCGACGGAGAGCTGCGTCCCCAGGTTGAAAATGTTTGTGGTACAGATGTTTACATCATTCAGCCCACCTCGCCACCGGCCAACGAGCACCTCGTCGAATTGCTGTTGCTGGTCGATGCGTGCCGCCGGTCCCGCGCGCGACGGGTGACCGCGGTGGTGCCGTACTTCGGCTACGCGCGCCAGGATCGCCGCACCGCACCGGGGCAGGCCCTCGGCTCGGCCGTGGTCGCCGACGCGATCGCCGCCGCGGGCACCGACCGGCTCGTCGTCATCGATCCCCACACGCCGGCCCTGGAAGCGGTGTGCCGAATCCCGGCGGAAACACTGTCGGCCGTCCCCGCCCTGGCCGGCGCGCTGGCCGGCCACCTGCCCGAGGGCGCTGTAGTGGTTGCCCCCGACCTGGGCGCAGTCAAGCTGGCCGAGCGGTATGCGGCGGTGCTGCGCGGCCCCGTGGCGGTGGTGCGTAAACAACGCGAAGCCGGTTCGGCCGTTGCCGCGTTGGACGTCGCCGGTGACGTCCAGGGCCGTCCGGTGGTGATCGACGACGACATGATCACCACCGGGGCCACCATCGAAGCCGCCGTCGGGTTGCTGCGCGCGCGGGGTGCCGCACACGACATCGTCGTCGCCGCCACGCATGGGCTTTTCGTCCATGCCGCTGCCGGCCGACTCCAGGAACTCGGCCTGCGCCGCGTGCTGGTCAGTGACAGCGTGGCGGTCAAGCACGCCGGAGCCACGATCGAGATTGCCTCGATCGCGCCGACGATCGCAGAGGCCATCGCGTGTTTGCACGCCGACCGGCCGTTGCGTGAACCGCTGACGTCCGTGCATTAGCACCCCGGACCTCAGTCGGCGGCTTGCACCGCGATGTGCTTCTCAGCCGGTGCCGCGGCCTTCTGCCCGGGTATTGCCACGTCCACGGTCAGGATGCCCTTGTCGTAGGTGGCTTTGATGGCATCCTCGTCGGCGCCGGCCGGCAACGTGATCGACCGGGTGAGCGACCCGTAGCAGAATTCCGACCGGCCCTTGGCCTCCTTCTTCTCGCTGCGTTCGGCCTTGATCGTCAGCTGGCCGTGGTGCACGGTGATGTCGATGTCCTTGGCCGGGTCGACGCCGGGCAGTTCGGCGTGCAACAGATAGTGGCCATCCTCCAACTCCTCCTCGAGCCGGATCAGGTGGCTCGGGCGCAGCCCCACCCAGGACGGCATACCGGTGCGCAGATCCGACCAGAAATCGGACCAGTCCGGCAGCCAGGAGCGCGGTTGGTGACGGGCAGGGAGACCGTTCATGACCCCTCCTCGGTTTCGGTTTGCTGTTGACGTGTCCTCGATCCTTGGACGACCCGCCGTCGACCGGTAGGGGCCGAAGTCCCATCCGTGGCCGCAATTCGGCTCGAACATTCTGGTGCCCAGCAGGTTCGCACCATCCGGTGCGTTCGGCTCAACCAGCCGGCCTCGGCTCAGGCAAGCAACTCCAGCTCATCGGCCGCTTCGGTCAGCGCGGCAGCCAGTTCGCGGGCCGCCGGCGCGTCGAGCGCGTCCAGATGGCGGGCATGCACGGTGATCCACCGCCGCGTCGATCCGTCGGCCTCCTGCCGGCCACAGATCTCCACGCGAGCCAGCCCCGCTCGGCGCAGGGTGCCCTTGAAGTCGCGGAACCAATCGCTGTTGCGCTGCCAGCCGAACGTGCGTACTGCGCCGCTGGGCGGCGCGACCTCGTCCAACGGCGAGCCCGTGGTCTCGTTCTCGGACGCCCACTGACGCGCCATCTCCAGCAGCGTCCGCGGCTCGTCGCGTTCGAGGCGCTCCAGTTGGGCGATCTGCGCAGCGGTGAGGTGGCCGGCCACGTCTCGCCAAGTCTGCGTCGTGCCGTCAGATGTGGTCATGGCCTGCAGTGTGCGCGGCGTGACCGGCTGCCACCAGGGCCGAAGGTCATGTGTTCGAGCCTGGCAACCGTGCGCAAACCGCTTGCAGGTCAGCCGATCTCGGTGCGGAGCCCCTCGTGCCGCAGCCCCAGCTCACTGCTGATCCCGGTGAACAGGTCGTGCGCGTCGACCGCCAAGCCCCGCAGCTTGACCTTCAGCGTGCCCGGCTTCTTGTCGACGACGACTTTGCCGGCGGGATCCATCGGGTACTCGGTCCGGGCCGCTGAGGGGCCCGTCGGCCCCTCCGCCGCCAATCGGTAGCCGTGGTCGTCGCGCAGCCTGTCGGCAACCGCGGCGACCAGTTCGCGTTCGAGAACTTCGGCGTCGACGGTCGCGGGGACGGTCACGGTCATCCTGGTCATCCGGACCACGCTACTCTCGCCGGGCACGGCTCGGGCAATGCCGCCGTGCCGGTAGCTGTACCGGCCAACTGCAGATCCGCGTCCCACGGCTCACAGTGGCGATCGAGATATGTTGTGCGTTAAGGTGTCATGTTTTCGGCCAGGGTTTCGCGGGCGCAGCCACGCGGCTGAGGTGCCCGATGAACCAGTCCCGGGCCAGCGCGGCGACCTGATCGAGTGTACCGGGTTCTTCGAAGAGGTGAGTAGCGCCGGGCACGACGGTGAGCTCGCAGACGCCGGGGATCATGGCCCGCGCCTGTCGATTCAGGTCCAGCACCACGTCGTCACGCCCGCCGACGATCAGGAGCGTCGGGGCCAGGACGTCGGTCAGCGAGGGGCCGGCCAGATCGGGTCGCCCGCCGCGCGACACCACGGCCGCCACGTTGACCCGGGGATCGGCGGCGGCGACCAGGGCCGCGCCCGCGCCGGTGCTGGCGCCGAAGTAGCCGACCGGCAGCGCCGCGGTGTCGGGTTGACGGGCCAGCCAGCCGGTCACGTCGACCAGCCGGCGCGCCAGCAGCCCGATGTCGAAGACGTTGGCGCGGTTGCGTTCCTCCTCGGGGGTGAGCAGGTCGAACAGCAGGGTCGCAAGGCCCGCCTCGTTCAAGACCTCGGCCACGTAGCGGTTGCGCGGGCTGTGGCGGCTGCTGCCACTGCCATGCGCAAACACCACGATTCCGACCGGACGCTCCGGGATCGTCAGGTGTCCGGCCACCGAGACCTGTCCGGCGCTCACCCGGACCTCCTCGTCGCGTATCGGAGGATCATCGGTGCCGACGACCGCGGGCTCGCCGAAGCCGTCCCGAGCGCGATCAAGCAGCGCGACCACCTCGTCGTCGGAGGTCTGGGCGAAGTTTCGGTAGCCTTGGCCGACGGCGAAGAAAAACTCCGGCGTGTGCAGGCACACGACGTCGTCGGCGTAGCCGGAGAATCTGCTGAAGATGTCGCGCCCGCCGATCGGCACCGCCAGCACCACTTGACTCGCGCCCTGGGCACGCGCCACCTGGCAGGCGGCTTTGGCGGTCGCGCCGGTCGCGACGCCGTCGTCGACGATCACCGCGATCCGCCCGGCCACCGGGACGTGGGCGTGGCCGCGCCGGAACCGCTCCGAGCGGCGCTCCAGTTCTGCGCGTTCCTTCGCCTCGACGGCGGCCATCTCATCCTCGGAAAGGTCGGCTTCACCCACCACGGCGTCATTGATCACCCGCACGCCACCCTCACCGATGGCGCCGAAAGCCAATTCGGGTTGAAACGGCACCCCCAGCTTGCGCACCACGAGTACGTCCAGAGGTGCGTTGAGCGCCTTGGCGACCTCGAAGGCCACCGGCACCCCGCCGCGTGGCAACCCCAGCACGACGATGTCTTGGCCGCGCAATGATTCCAGGCGCTCGGCCAGGCGCCTTCCGGCGTCGACGCGGTCGTCGAACAACCGCAAACCGCCGCGCAACGCGCCCAGCCGTCCACTCAACAGACGCTCACCGTCGCTGTCCAATTCGTCCATGCATCGAGTGTGTCGCGGCGAGTCTGCGCACCGAAGGGCCCTTAGGCCTCACTTTCGGGGGGCGCCGACGCCACCGGTCGCCCCGCACACGCTGGGTGCGCGGTGACCGGTCGGTGACCTTGGGCGCATTCTCGCGGGACTTTCAGCCCCTCCCGCCCCGGCCCCTGGGATGCGATGGTGGCCATGTAGAGGGTGGATGTAGATGTAGCGGCGGTCGATCGTGACGGGTGGAAAGTATGGCCGGCGACACCGATGTGGTGACGATCCTGCTCGGTGGCGACGTGATGCTCGGGCGGGGCGTCGACCAGATCCTGCCCCGGCCCGGTGACCCGCAGTTGCGCGAACCCCATCTGCGCGACGCGCGGGGCTATGTCCGGCTGGCCGAGCATGCGAACGGGCCGATACCGCGCCCCGTCGACTGGAATTGGCCGTGGGGCGAGGTGCTGCCGGTCCTCGAGGAGGCGGCACCCGACATCCGGCTGATCAACCTCGAGACGACGATCACCGCCGGTGGCCGATTCGCCGAACGCAAAACAGTGTGTTATCGAATGCATCCGGACAACCTGCCGGCGCTGACGGCGCTACGGCCGGACGCCTGTGCGCTGGCCAACAACCACATTCTCGATTTCGGCTACCAGGGTCTGACCGACACCGTCGCGGCCTTGACGGGGGCGCAAATCCGGGCCGCAGGAGCGGGCGCCGACCTGCTCGCCGCGCGGCGCCCGGCGGTGCTGGCGGCCCACGGTGGTCACCGCGTGCTCGCCGGCTCGGTGGCGACACCGTCGTCCGGTGTGCCAGAAACCTGGGCGGCACAAGCGGATCGGCCCGGAGTGTGGCTGATCGCGGATCCGTCGCCGGACGCTGCCGACGAGGTGGCGGCCGCGGTGCTGGCCGACCGACGCGACGGCGATGTCGCCGTCGCGTCGGTGCACTGGGGATCCAATTGGGGGTACGCGAT
>CAYVQQ010000184.1:0-6799 GCA_964453085.1 uncultured Mycobacterium sp. | reverse complement strand
CAAAGCCACCAACGCACAGGCGATCGCGAGGATGATCCCGTCAGGCCCCAGCCATTGGTCAGGGCGACGGTGACGCACGCCACGAAGAGGAGGAGCACCATCGGCACCCACGGCAACCACCGCTCGAACCGCCGGGCGCAGGGTCCCACGCGCCCATGAACCTGAAGGAGAGGCTCGACCGCCTCCTGCCACCCGACCCGGTGTGTCTCCCGGGGGTGGTGTGGCTGGTACCCGGCCGGAGAAGCTAGCTTCGGTTCGACGAGTTGGTGTCGTACCAAGCGGCCCAGATCTCGGGGCGGAGCCGGCCGCGGTCGGGTACCGGTAAGCCGGTGCTGCGAGCCCAGGCGCGGACTTCCGCGGTGGATGGCGTCGGCGCCGCCCGTGCCTGGCCGAGGTGGGCGATGTCGACTCTGTTCGGTGATACACGTTGCATGGCAGCGTGTTCGGTGGCCGACCAGGCATTGGCGGCAGCAAGGAAGCGGTAGGTCCATTCTTCGGCGAGTTGGCGGGTCTCGCAGAACACGACGGGTACGTTCGGCCAACGGACCTGAAGCTCGGCGAGTCCGTCGGCGACCAGCGCGGGACGGACGTGGTCAAGCTTGAACACCTGCGAGTACCGATCCTCGATGACCACCGCCGCGCGCGGGAGCGCGGCGAGGTCGCCGACCTGGTAGCGCAGCTTGCCACCGGTGAGGCTGGCTACCAGATCGACCAGTGACTTGCGTTCCACGCTGGCGACGAGCTGACCATCGACGACGATCCCGTAGTCCCCGCACGGCAGCGCCCGCTTGACCGTGGCGACCTGCTGGGTTGCGAACCGATAGGCGTACTGCTCGTGGCTGTCGACAACGATCTGCAGCTCATCGATGCCGTGCGCGCGAGCGGTCGGGGTGCGCACGTTCGGGCGCGCCTGCTTGCGGGTTCGCGGTGACTGCCAGAACACTACGTCGCGGCCACGAGCTTGGGTGAACACGAGCTGGGAGCGGTTGTGCCGGGACCGGTCGGCGATCACGTCGATCGCAGCGCCGCGCCGAGTGCACGCCCGAAGCGGCACTCGTTCGACGATCACCGGATCGTCGGGCCACTCGTCCAGCCCTACCGGATAGGCGAACAGAGCCCTTTCGCGCGGCCAGGTCCCCGACGTGCGAAACAACAGGTCACCGCCGGCGAGCGGAACCCTCAACAGCAGCCGCAGCCGGGATTCGTCGTCCGGGTTGACCGCGATCAACAACTCCGCCACAAGTCCCGAGTCTGCCATCGGTGTTCGGTGACACACCGGTAGCGACCCAGGGCTGCGGACGGCTGATGGGCTTCGGCCGGCGGGTGTTGGGGTATCCCGGGGGTAGCGGGCGGTTCGGCGCGCAACGGGCAGCCTTCGCGCACCCCTGGTTTGGTCACCGGTCTGCCCGGTTCTCAGGGCGCTCCGACGTCGCATCGACGACCGAGCCGCCGGGGCCAGACGCCGGCGGGATGGCCGGCAGACCTTGCGCCCGGCCACGTTGCAGCCGACACCTCATTGAAACAGGGCTTGCCGCAGCTACTTTCGCCGGCTCCCGGTCAGCGGTCCCTGATCCTGCGGATCACCACGACCATGACGACCGAGGAGATTCCTGCCAGCGTGACGATCACCACGGGTTGGCTGACGAATTCGATCACCCGAGCCTTGATGTCATCGGCGAGGCGGCGCGGGTCCGCGCGCTCGGCGAGCAAATCGACGGTGGCCGCCAGCTGGTCGCGCGCGCGGTCGATCTCCTGCTTGATGGCCTCGGGATCCCGATCCGCCACGTCTCTGTCCTCCAAGTCCGCTTGGTGCACGTCAGGCACTACCCTAGATCAGCTGGCTCTGACGCCGACGCTGCGGTGAACAGAAAGGGAAGAACCTTGACCGAGACCACGCGGCTGGCGCCGGGTGACAAAGCGCCCGCCTTCAGCCTGCCCGACGCCGACGGCAACACGGTGTCACTGGCCGACTACCAGGGACGGCGCGTCATCGTGTACTTCTACCCGGCCGCTTCCACGCCGGGATGCACCAAACAGGCCTGTGACTTCCGCGACAGCTTGCGTGAGCTCAACGAGGCCGGCCTCGACGTCGTCGGTATCTCGCCCGACAAGCCGGAGAAGCTGGCGAAGTTCCGGGATGCCGAGAAGCTGACATTTCCGCTGCTGTCCGATCCCGACCGCAAGGTGCTGACCGCCTGGGGCGCCTACGGCGAGAAGCAGATGTACGGAAAGACGGTCACCGGGGTGATCCGCTCGACCTTCGTCGTCGACGAGCGGGGCACGATCGCCGTGGCCCAGTACAACGTCAGGGCCACCGGCCACGTCGCCAAGCTCCGCCGCGACCTGTCGGTCTGATCAGGCCAGGTTCGCCAGCAGCAGCGCCTCGGCGGTCGCCGCGCGTTCGAGCACACCCAGATGCAGGCTCTCGTTGATGCTGTGCGCCTGGGCGCCTGGATCCTCGACACCGGTCACCAGGATCTTGGCCCGCGGGAACGCCGCGGCGAACTCGGCGATGAAGGGAATCGAGCCGCCCATGCCCATGGCGATCGGATCGGCACCCCAGGCCCGCCGGAACGCCGACCGCGCGGCGTCGTAAACGGGACCGCTGGGCTCGATGGCGTAGGGCTCGCCGACGTCGCCGCGCGTGACGCTGACGTGTGCGCCCCACGGCGCGTGCCGTTTCAGATGCTCGGTCAACGCGTCCAGGTGCGCCGCGGCGTCGCCGCCGGGCGCGACGCGCATGCTGATCTTGGCCCGGGCCCGCGGGATCAGCGTGTTGGAGGCGGCGGCCACCGGTGTGGTGTCGATGCCGATCACCGTGATCGCCGGTTTGGCCCACAGCCGCTGCGGCACGGACCCCGTGCCGATCTCGCAGACCCCCTCCAGCAGGCCCGCATCGGCGCGGACCCGCTCGGCCGGATACTCAGGATAGTTCGGGCCGGCCCCGTCGGCTTTGGGGTCGGTCTGGTGTAGACCCGCCACCGCTACGTTGCCGTCGTCGTCGTGGAGCCCGGCCAGCAGGCGCACCAGCACGCTGAGCGCGTCGGGAACCACCCCGCCCCACAGACCCGAGTGCAGACCGTGGTCGAGAGTGGCCACCTCGACCACGCAGTCGGCCAGGCCGCGCAGCGACACCGTCAGCGACGGGATCTCGGTGCTCCAGTTGTCCGAATCGGCGATGACGATCACGTCGGCGGCGAGCGTGTCGCGGTGTGCGGCCAGCAACGCACCCAGCGACGGCGACCCGGATTCCTCTTCGCCCTCGACGAAGACCGTCACCCCCACGGGCGGCTGCCCGCCGTGCGCCCTGAACGCCGCCAGATGAGTTGCGATGCCGGCTTTGTCGTCGGCGCTGCCGCGCCCGTAGAGCCGCCCTTGGCGCTCGGTCGGCTCGAACGGCGGCGAGATCCACTGGCTGCGGTCACCCTCGGGCTGGACGTCGTGGTGAGCGTAGAGCAACACCGTCGGCGCGCCCGCCGGCGCGGGATGCCGGGCGATCACAGCCGGCGCGCCGCCCTCGCTGACGATTCGCACGTCACCGAAACCGGCCCGCGACAACAGATCCGCGACCGCCCGGGCGCTGCGGTGGACCTCCGGCCGCCGGTCGGGGTCGGCCCACACCGATTCGATGCGCACCAGATCCTCCAGATCGCGACGCACCGACGGCAACACATCGCGCACGCGCTGAACCAGATCGCCCATGGTCTCCCCCTTCTTCGCGAGCAGACGCCAAGGCCCCACCTTCCCGGCATGCCGCGGCGCCTCTCGCGTCTGCTGGCCGGAACTAGGGCATTTCCAGGATGGCGACCGCGGCCGCGGTGTCACCCTCGTGGGTCAGCGACACGTGGATGGTCACGTCCGCCAGATGCTCGGCGACGTCACCGCTCAACCGGACCCGTGGCCGCCCCCACATGTCGGTGACCACCTCGATGTCGCGGTGGATGGCCTCCGGCAACACCGGCCGCTGCGCGAACCGCGATCCCGACCAGGCCTTGATCACCGCCTCCTTCGCGGCCCAGCGGGCTGCCAGGTGCCGCGCCGCCGACGAGCTCTTGTCCGAAGCATCGCGGCGCTCACCGGGGGTGAAGGTCTCCGAGAAGATCGTTCCGGGCTGGTCGACCTGCTCGGCGAAATCGGGGATCGAAACCACGTCGATCCCCACTCCCACGATGCTCATGGGTCGCCAGGCTAACGGATCGGCCGGATCATCCCGCAGACACCCGGTATGCGCCGTCGTCACCCAACCGGGCGTCCGGGTTCAGCAGCATCGCCGCCTCCTGGCGCTTCTCCGGCGCGTGGTGGTCGAAGCGGCGGTCCGGCGGCCGCTGGTACATCGGCTCGCCGCCGGCGATGGCCGAGAAGAGGCGGCGCTGACCGGCCAGCAGGCGCGCGTCCGCGCGACGCTGGTAGTCGGCGCGCTGCGCCGGGTCCAGCGCCGCGATGAACGCCTGCGGGTGCACCAGCGCCACCAGGCCGGAGACGTGCCCGAAGCCAAGGCTGGTCAGCAGCCCCGCCTTGAGCGGGAACTTCTCACCGAGCCGCAGCGTGTCGCGCACCCAGACGAAGTGCGCGGAGTCGGCCAGCTCCTCGTCGACGCAGTCCAGGCTGCGGTTGGGCGGAATCACCCCGTCGCGCAGAATCTGGCACAAGCCCATCATCTGGAACACGGCGGCACCGCCCTTGGCGTGCCCGGTCAGGTTCTTCTGCGACACCACGAACAGCGGGGCGCCCGGCGAACGGCCCAGCGAGTCCGCCAACCGCTCGTGCAGTTCGGTCTCGTTGGGGTCGTTGGCCAGCGTCGAGGTGTCGTGCTTGGAGATCACCGCGACGTCGTCGGCTCCCACGCCCAGCTTGGCCAGCGCACGCGCCAACGCTGAGTCCTTTCCGCCGCGGCCCGCGCCCAGCGCGCCCAGCCCGGGTGCCGGGATCGAGGTGTGCACCCCGTCACCGAACGATTGCGCGTAGGCCACCACCGCCAGCACCGGCAGCCCCATCTTCAGGGCCAGGTCTCCGCGGGCCAGCAGGATGGTCCCGCCGCCCTGGGCTTCCACGAAGCCCAGGCGCCGGCGGTCGTTGGGGCGCGAGAACTTCGAGTCGGCGATGCCGCGGCCGCGCATCATCGAGGTGTCGGCGGTGGCCGCCATGTCACCGAAGCCGATGATGGCCTCCAATGTCAGGTCGTCCAAACCACCGGACACCACCAGTTCGGCCTTGCCCAGCCGGATCTTGTCGACCCCCTCCTCGACCGACACCGCGGCCGTCGCGCACGCGGCGACCGGATGGATCATCGCGCCGTAACTGCCGATGTAGGACTGAACCACATGTGCGGCAACAACATTGGGCAAAACTTCCTGCAAGATGTCGTTCGGCTTGCTACGCCCCAACAGGTTGCCGTGGTACATGGTCTGCATCGACGTCATGCCGCCCATGCCGGTGCCCTGGGTGCTGGCCACCAGGCTGGGATGGACGTAGCGCATGACTTCCGCCGGACTGAACCCGGCGCTCAGGAACGCGTCGACCGTCGCGACGATGTTCCACAGTGCCACCCGGTCGAGGGAATTGGCCATGTCCTGGCTGATCCCCCAGACCGTCGGGTCGAACCCGGTCGGGATCTGCGCGCCGACCGTCCGCGACAACTTGGTCTTGCGCGGTACGCGAATCTCGGTGCCCGCCTTGCGAATCACCTGCCAGTCGGTGGAGTCGGGAACCGGCCGGACGACCGTGTGCTCGGGGTCGAACTCGACGAAGGCGCGTGCGTCGGCCTCCGAGGAGACGACGAAGGAGAAGTCCTTGTCCAGGAACACCGACACCAGCAGCGGCGACGCGTGGTCGGGGTCGATCGCGCCGTCGTCGACGAACTCGCGGATGCCGCAGCGCTCCACGACGGTGTCGTGGTAGCGCTCGACGAGCTCGGCCTCGTCGATCAGCTCGCCCGTCTGGGTGTCGTACCAACCCGGATTGGGGTCGTCTTCCCAACGGATCAAGCCAGTCGTCCACGCCAGCTCCAGGACGCCGGCCGCCGACAGCTCCCCCTCGACCTCCATCTCGAAGCGGGTGCGCGACGAGCCGTACGGGCCGAGTTCGGCGCCGCCCACGATCACGACCAGGTCGGCCGGATCGACGTCGAGGTCATCCCAGCGCGGAGGTGGTGCCGGGCTGAACCCGCGCGGCGGCGACGGCAACGCGGCGATGGTGTGTGCGGACTCGCCGGGCTCGGTCTCCTCGGGCGGCGCGGCCTGCTCGCGCGCCCTGGCGGCCAGTTCGGCCATGTCCAGTTCGGCATCGCCGAGCCCGCCGGTCAGGTCGACCTTCAACGGCGAATTTGCTGCCGCCGCTTTGGATTCCACGTCACACAGGTCCAGGAGCATTGTGGCCATCTCGTCGGTCGAGTACGTGGTGACGCCGGCCTCCTCGACCGCGCTGACGATCGCATCGTTGTGGCCCATCAGCCCGGTACCGCGGGTCCAGCCGATCAGCGCGTGCGCCAGGCTGACGCGCTGCGACCACGACGACTCCGCATGCCACCGGGACACCACGGCGTCCAGCGCGGACTTGGCTTCGCCATAGGCGCCGTCGCCGCCGAACATGCCACGGTTTGGCGAGCCGGGCAGCACCACGTGCAGCCGCGACGCGATGTCGCGTTCGGCGCCGATCTTCGACAACCCGCCGATCAGCCGCTGCACCGCCCAGAGCAGCACCTTCATCTCCATCTCGGAGCGTGCACCGGCCTCGGACAGATCGCCGGCCACCCGCGGCGCCGCGAACGGGAACAACAACGTCGGAGTCTGTGCGTCCTTGA
>CAYVQQ010000183.1:0-6809 GCA_964453085.1 uncultured Mycobacterium sp. | reverse complement strand
GGACGGCGTTTCCATACCATCTCGTGACGAAAATTCGGCGCTTCTGTTGTGTTGAGCGCTCGGCGTGTCAATCACAACCGTCACAACCGTTTCCGAAAACCCCGGTTCCCCGCCCGCCTGATGGCCCGCCGCCAGGCCGTGGCCGGCCGGTACTGTCGTGCCCTGTGAAGGTCAAGTGAAGGTCACCGTTCTGGTCGGCGGGGTCGGCGGCGCCCGCTTCCTGCTGGGGGTCCAGCAACTGCTCGGCCTCGGCCGGTTCCAGGCGCCGGGGCTCCCGCGGAACGACCACGAACTGAATGCGGTCGTCAACATCGGCGACGACGCATGGGTTCACGGAGTGCGCGTGTGCCCGGATCTGGACACCGGCATGTACACCCTGGGCGGCGGCGTCGACCCGGTGCGCGGGTGGGGTCACCGCGACGAAACCTGGCACGCCAAAGAGGAACTGGTGCGGTACGGCGTGCAACCGGACTGGTTCATGCTGGGCGACCGCGACCTGGCCACCCATCTGGTGCGTACCCAGATGCTCAACGCCGGCTACCCGCTGACGCAGGTCACCGCGGCGCTCTGCGCCCGCTGGCAGCCGGGCGCCCGGCTGCTGCCGGCCAGTGACGACCGGTGCGAGACACACGTCGTGATCACCGACCCGGCCGACGGCAGCCGGCGCGCGATCCACTTCCAGGAGTGGTGGGTACGCTACCGAGCCCAGGTGCCCACCCACAGCTTCGCGTTCGTCGGCTCCGAAACAGCAAGTGCCACAACCGAAGCCGTGGCAGCCATCGCCGACGCGGACGTCATCCTGCTGGCCCCGTCCAACCCGGTGGTCAGCATCGGTGCCATCCTGGCGGTCCCCGGCATCCGGGGTGCACTGCGCGCCGCCACCGCCCCCGTCGTCGGCTACTCGCCCATCATCGGCGGAAAGCCGTTGCGCGGCATGGCCGATGCGTGTCTTTCCGTGATCGGCGTCGAATCCACCGCGGAGGCGGTGGGCCGCCACTACGGAGCACGGGCGGGCACCGGGATCCTGGATGGCTGGCTGATACACGAGAATGACGACGCGCTCATCGAGGGGGTGTCGGTACGGTCCGTGCCGCTGTTGATGACCGACCCGCGGGCCACGGCCGACATGGTCGCCGCCGGGCTGGACCTCGCGGGCGTGGGCGCGTGAGCGGCCCGAGTTCGACCCCGGACGTGACCGGGCCGCCGAGCGGCGACCACGGCACCGCGGCCGCGGTCGAGATCCTGCCGGTGACCGGGCTCCCCGAGTTCCGGCCCGGCGACGACCTGACCGCGGCCGTCGCCGCGGCCGCGCCCTGGCTGCGCAACGGCGACGTCGTGGTGGTGACCAGCAAGGCGGTGTCCAAGTGCGAGGGACGGCTGGTGCCGGCGCCACGGGACGCCGAGGAACGGGACCGGCTGCGGCGCAGGCTGGTCAACGACGAGGCGGTGCGCGTGCTGGCACGGAAGGGCCGCACCCTGATCACCGAGAGCCGGCTGGGGCTGGTCCAGGCGGCCGCCGGCGTCGACGGATCCAACGTCGGCCGCGACGAACTGGCGCTGCTGCCCGTCGATCCCGACACCAGCGCCGCGGCCCTTCGCGCGGGCCTGCGGCAGCGCCTCGGCGTCGATGTCGCGGTGGTCATCACCGACACGATGGGCCGGGCCTGGCGCAACGGCCAGACCGACGCTGCGATCGGCTCGGCCGGTCTGACCGTGCTGCACAACTATTCGGGGACCGTCGACCGCCACGGCAACAAGCTGCTGGTCACCGAGGTCGCGGTCGCCGACGAAATCGCAGCTGCTGCCGACCTGGTCAAGGGCAAGCTGACCGCGATGCCGGTGGCCGTCGTGCGCGGCCTGCACGTGAGCGACGACGGCTCGACGGCCCGGCAGTTGGTGCGGCCGGGCAGCGAAGACCTGTTCTGGCTGGGCACCGCCGAGGCCCTCGAGCTGGGTCGCCGGCAGGCTCAGCTGCTGCGCCGGTCGGTGCGCCGGTTCGACGACAGGCCGGTGCCGGGCGAGCTCGTCGAGTCCGCCGTCGCCGAGGCCCTCACCGCGCCTGCCCCCCATCACACCCGGCCGGTGCGGTTCATCTGGCTGCGCACCCCGAACACCCGGCTGCGGCTGCTGGACCGGATGCAGGACCGCTGGCGCGCCGACCTCGCCCGCGACGGCAAGCCCGCCGATGCGATAACGCGCCGGGTGGCGCGCGGCCGGATCCTTTACACCGCGCCGGAGCTCGTCGTCCCGTTCCTGGTTCCCGACGGCGCGCACACCTATTCCGACGGCGCTCGCACCGCCGCCGAGCACACCATGTTCACGGTCGCGGCCGGGGCGGCCGTGCAGGCCCTGCTGGTGGCCCTGGCGGTGCGGGGAGTGGGCAGTTGCTGGATCGGCTCGACGATCTTCGCCGCCGACGTGGTGCGTGCCGAACTCGACCTGCCACCCGACTGGGAGCCGCTGGGCGCCGTCGCGATCGGCTACGCCGAGGAGCCGGCCGGGCCGCGCGAGCCGGTTCCGGTGGCCGACCTGCTGATCGTGAAATGACCTCGACGGCCGGCGTTCGCGGGTAGGCCCGCCGGAGGTTCGCGGCCCGCCGGGTCCGGCAGGCCGGCCCGCCCATCAGCGAACCGCCCCGCGCCGACGTCGCGACCCCGCGCGAGCCGTCCAGGCTCAGTCCGCCGGGTGCGCGGCGAGGAACCGGCGGCAGGCGAGGCGCTGCTGGCGGGTTGCGCCGCGACGCCGGCGGGGTCTGTGCGAACCAGTGCAAACCCCCACCCGCTCACCATCAGCGAGGCACCTCGACGAGCGCCCAGCTGGCACCCAGTATCCTGGCAGTTCGGCCCCTATAGCTCAGTTGGTAGAGCTACGGACTTTTAATCCGCAGGTCCTAGGTTCGAGTCCTAGTGGGGGCACAAAGTCAGAGGCGACGGTCAGCAGCAGGCGACCGGCCATCCGCGCTTGCTCGGGCGGGCCGTCCCCTCCCGCCGCCATCAGCCCCAGCCGCACGGCGACCAGCGTGTCGGTGCGCCGACGCTGCTGACGGGCCCGTAACAGCGCCGGGCGGATCCGGATGCGGCGCGACTCGCGGCGGTCCGCCGTGCTCCGGTCACCGCGTGGCATGGCCCCGGTTTTGCCCCGGGACGGCTTGACTATGCTTCCCAGGATGACTGTCGATGCGGCCTCGCCGAACGTGCCCGTAGCCCTGGTAACGATGGAAGTCCGTCACCCAGCAACGGATTCTCTCAGCGAATCGTCGGGCGGACAGCTAAGGCGTCTACTCGCCGACCATCTGCCCATCGAGCGCCAGGCCCAGGATGTGGCGTGGGGCATGACCGCCGGCGGCAGCCCCCAGCCGACCGCCGAGCGCTTCACCCGCTACGTCAACCGGGACAACACGCTGGCGGCCTCGATGAAGAACCAGGCGGTGGTCATCGAAACCACCGCCTACTCGAACTTCGAGTCGCTGCTCGAGATCATGATGCGGGTGCTCGAAGCACGTTCACAGGTCTCCTCGATTGTCGGGGTGGAGCGCATCGGCCTGCGCTACGTCCTCGAGGTTCGGGTCCCCGTGGGCGTGGACGGACGAGTCGCGTGGACCAACTGGGTCGCCGAGCCGCTGCTCGGGCCGCAACGCATCGCTCCGGCCGGCCTGACCCTGACCGAATGGCAGGGCGCGGCGGTCTACCGCGAGGCGAACCCGGGAAAGTCGATGATCGTGCGCTACGGACCGGGCATGGGTCAGGCGCTCGACCAGAGCTACCACCTGCGCCGGACCATGCCAACCCAGCAGGGACCGTTCTTCCTGCTGGATATCGACAGCTTTTGGACCCCGACCGGTTCCATCCCCGAATACGATCGCAACGCGGTGCTCACGACCTTCCAGGACCTCTACGACCCGGCACGCACCGTGTTCCAGGAGATGCTCACGAGCCGTATGAAGGACGACCTGCTGAGCTCGTAGCGTAACCGCGCTAGTGAGCGGAAAGGAGCCTGAGATGCGGCAGCGAAAACCGCGCTGTCCGCATGCGTAATGCTCAGGCGTCCGTAGCTCAGTTGGTAGAGCAGCTTCCTTTTGAGTAGCGGATCGGGGATTCGATTCCCTCCGGGCGCACCGTGATCGCGATTGGCGGGATACACCGTTCCTGGTGCGCCAATCGCAGCGAACACGTCCGCTCTGGCCGGCCATCGACGACATGGCGATCGTCTCGGCTGCAGCCGGGATCATCCGGCCATCCCGAGGAAGACGAGCGCTCAAGCTGCAGCATCTCGGTAGTCGATACCTTGCCGATGCGTTGGCCGATCTTGGACCTGGCAACCGTGGTGATCTTGTCGACCATGATGTGGCTCGGGTTGTAGGCCCGTTGTATGCGATGGGCTGCAAGGGTATTCGCAGCAGCGGTGCGTCGGCGGTGTTGGTTGTGGGGGGCAGATTGTGACTGCGGCGCGGTGACTTCTGCCGTCCCGCCCGCCAGAACATCCACGAACGTTCTCAGCCGTCACAGGCGATGAGTTGTTGTGCCCGCTGATGCGAAATGTCGAGCGCCTTGCCGATGTCGCGCACAGTCAGTCCCTGGGCCTTAAGTTCTCGTGCCGCGGCGCGGTGTTCACGCGCTGCCGCTGACCGGGCGTTGGCCGCTTCATCACGCCGCCTGGCGGCTTTATCAAGGTGTCGGCGCACATCGTGTGGTTGCCGCCTTCGCGTCGAATTTCGAAGCTCAGCCGGGCCTTCTGCGCGGCTTTGGCGATTTTGTCGATGGCCTTCCGTCCTCTTGGGCATGCTAGCCGTCTGGCCGGCCCAGACAATCCCAGACAATGATGTCAAGGGCGAGCTAGACAGATCGACGGGCTAGCCGGCAATGGATCGAACCCCGCTGCGGTGTGCCGCGTGGCCGCGTTCACCGCGCGGAGACGCATGCGGGCGCGGAAACTTGATGCTACCGGGGTACACAGATATATTGACCGCTACTGATCGACACAGATAACTGGAGGAGCCATGGCGGCTGAGATGACCGACCTAGAGCTGTTGCGGGAACTCGAGCCAGTGGTCGAGAAGAACCTGAACCGGCACCTGAGCATGCTCAAAGACTGGAATCCGCACGACTACATCCCATGGTCGGACGGCAAGAACTATTACGCGCTCGGCGGTCAGGACTGGGATCCAGAGCAGAGCAGGCTCTCCGACGTCGCCCAGGTGGCAATGGTGCAGAACCTGGTCACCGAGGACAACCTGCCGTCCTACCACCGAGAGATCGCGATGAACTTCGGCATGGACGGCGCGTGGGGGCAGTGGGTCAACCGGTGGACCGCCGAGGAGAACCGGCACGGCATCGCGCTGCGCGACTACCTTGTGGTCACGCGCGCAGTCGATCCCGTGGAGTTGGAAAAACTGCGCATCGAGGTGGTGAACCGCGGCTTCAGCCCGGGGCAGAACCATCAGGGTGAGTACTTCGCCGAGACCCTGACCCACTCCGTCATCTATGTCAGCTTCCAGGAGCTGGCCACCCGGATCTCACACCGCAACACCGGCAAGGCTTGTAACGACCCGATCGCCGACCAGCTGCTGGCCAAGATCTCGGCCGATGAGAACCTGCACATGATCTTCTACCGTGACGTCAGCGAGGCGGCGTTCGACCTGGCGCCCAACCACGCGATGAAGTCTCTGCACCTGATTCTGCGGAACTTCCAGATGCCCGGCTTCCAGGTGCCCGAGTTCCGGCGCAAAGCCGTGTTCATCGCCGTCGGGGGGGTCTACGACCCGCGCATCCACCTCGACGACGTCGTCATGCCGATCCTGAAGAAATGGCGCATCTTCGAGCGCGAGGACTTCACCGGTGAGGGGGCCGAGCTGCGCGACGATCTGGCAATGCTGGTCAAGGAACTTGAGCAGGCCTGCGAGAGGTTCGAGGAGTCCAAGCAGCGCCAGCTCGACCGCGAGGCCCGCACGGGCAAGCGGACCACCGCCCACGAGCTGCACAAGACGGCGGGCAAGCTGGCGATGAGCCGCCGGTAACGGCCTTGCGCATCGGACCGATCGCGCTCGCCAGCCCGGTGGTGCTGGCCCCGATGGCCGGCGTGACCAACGTCGCATTCCGGACGCTGTGCCGTGAACTCGAGAAAGAGAAGGCAGGCACGGTCAGTGGGCTCTACGTCTGCGAGATGGTCACCGCCCGCGCGCTGATCGAGCGCCATCCGGTCGCCATGCACATGACGACGTTCGCCCCGGACGAGTCACCCCGGTCGCTGCAGCTCTACACCGTCGACCCGGCCACCACGTACTCGGCCGCCAAGATGATCGCCGACGAGGGCCTGGCCGACCACATCGACATGAACTTCGGCTGCCCGGTGCCCAAGGTCACCAAGCGCGGCGGAGGCGCGGCGCTGCCCTACAAGCGACGGCTGTTCGGCCGGATCGTCGCCGCGGCCGTGCGCGCCACCGACGGCGCCGGCATCCCGGTGACCGTGAAGTTCCGCATCGGCGTCGACGCCGAGCATCACACGCACCTGGACGCCGGCCGCATCGCCGAGGCCGAGGGTGCCGCCGCGGTCGCCCTGCACGCCCGCACGGCCGCGCAGCGCTACTCCGGCACCGCCGACTGGGAGCAGATCGCAGCACTCAAGCAGCACGTGCGGAGCATCCCGGTGCTCGGCAACGGCGACATCTACGACGCCAGCGACGCGCTGGCGATGATGGCCAGCACCGGCTGCGACGGCGTCGTCATCGGCCGGGGCTGCCTGGGCCGGCCGTGGCTCTTCGCCGAGCTTTCGGCCGCGTTCACCGGCCGCACGCCACCCACTCCGCCCTGCCT
>CAYVQQ010000182.1:0-6812 GCA_964453085.1 uncultured Mycobacterium sp. | reverse complement strand
AACAGGCGCCCGCACAGCAAGCGCCGATCCAGCAGGCGCCCGCCCAACAGGCGCCCGCACAGCAAGCGCCGATCCAACAGGCGCCCGCACAACAGGCGCCCGCACAGCAAGCGCCGATCCAACAGGCGCCCGCACAACAAGCGCCCGCCCAACAGGCGCCCGCCCAGCAGGCGCCCGCCCAGCAGCGGCCACTCCAGCAGGCGCCCGCACAACAAGCGCCACTCCAGCAGGCGCCCGCACAACAAGCGCCACTCCAGCAGGCGCCCGCCCAGCAGCGGCCACTCCAGCAGGCACCCGCCCAGCAGCGGCCACTCCAGCAGGCACCCGCACAACAAGCGCCACTCCAGCAGGCACCCGCACAACAAGCGCCCGCCCAGCAGGCGCCGGTCCAGCAGCAGGCGCCCCTGCAGCAGATGCCGGCGCTGCGGCCACCGACGCCGCAGGCGCCGTGGCAGCCGGCATCCGTCGGCGTCATGCGGTAACCTCCGCGACCCTCGCCGAACAGCCGCCACCTGCTCAATCACCGGTCATCAGACCGGAGAGCAGGTGGCGGTTTAGGTAAATTGGCTCCAACCATGTTGAGCCTTTCGCCCCCGTCATCCCCGCCCCGCCGGCCGGCCTTCGCCCCGGAGTCGGTCGGCGAGGCTCGCCGGGCCAACTTCTATCGCCTCGACCTGGACGGCCTGCGCGGGATCGCCATCGCGCTGGTCGCGATGTTCCACGTCTGGTTCGGCCGCGTATCCGGCGGCGTCGACGTGTTCCTGGCACTGTCCGGGTTCTTCTTCGGCGGCAAGATCCTGCGCGCGACACTCGACCCGGCGGCATCGCTGTCGCCCGTGGCCGAGGTGGTCCGGCTGGTGCGCCGCCTGGTGCCGGCGCTGGTCGTGGTGTTGGCCGGGTGCGCGGTGCTCACGATCCTGATACAGCCGGAGACCCGCTGGGAGGCGTTCGCCGACCAGAGCCTGGCCGTCCTGGGCTACTACCAGAACTGGGAATTGGCCCACACGGTGTCCGACTACCTACGGGCGGGCGAGGCCGTCAGCCCGCTGCAACACATCTGGTCGATGTCGGTGCAGGGCCAGTTCTACGTCGCCTTCCTGCTGCTGGTCACCGGGTTCGCCTACCTGTGGCGCCGCCTGTCCAGGGGTCGATGGGCCGCACGCCTGCGCACCGGGTTCATCGTGCTGCTGGGCACGCTGACGGTGGTCTCGTTCGGCTACGCGATCGTAGCCCACCAGGACACCCAGTCGACGGCCTACTACGACAGTTTCGCGCGGGGATGGGAGCTGCTGCTGGGCGCGCTCGCCGGTGCGGTGGTGCCCTACCTGCGCTGGCCGATGTGGCTGCGCACGACGGTCGCCACCGTGGCGCTGGCCGCGATCGTGTCCTGCGGTGCGCTCATCGACGGCGTGCGGGAATTCCCGGGGCCCTGGACGCTGGTGCCCGTGGGCGCCACCATGCTGATGATCCTGGCCGGCGCCAACCTGGCGGGTGGTCCCGACGGCGGCCGCCGGCTTCCGCTGCCCAACCGGCTCCTCGCGACCGGGCCGTTGGTGGCGTTGGGCACCATCGCCTACTCGCTGTACCTGTGGCACTGGCCGCTGCTGATCTTCTGGCTGTCCTTTTCCGGCCACCGGCACGCCAACTTCCTCGAGGGCTCGGCGGTGCTGGCGGTGTCCGGGGTGCTGGCGTACCTCACCACCCGGCTCGTCGAGAACCCGCTGCGCTACCGCGCGCCCGCTTTCGCCCCGGCGGTCCCGTGGCAGGCCCGCCTGCGCCGGCCGACCATGGCGCTGGGATCGGCGGTGGTGCTGCTCGGCGTCACGCTGACCGCAACGTCTTTCACCTGGCACGAGCACGTCACCGACCTGCGGGCCGCGGACAAAGAACTCAGCACCCTCAGCGCGCGGGACTATCCCGGCGCCCGAGCACTGACCGCGCATGTGCGGGTGCCCACGTTGCGGATGCGGCCGACCGTGCTGGAGGTGCGGCACGACTTCCCGGCCTCCACCAGGGACGGGTGCATCAGCAGCTTCGCCAACTCCGCGGTCGTCAACTGCACCTACGGCGACGCGGCCGCCACTCGGACGATCGCGCTGGCGGGCGGGTCGCACGCCGAACACTGGCTGCCCGCGCTCGATGAACTCGGCCACCTGCACCACTTCAAGGTGGTCACCTACCTGAAGATGGGCTGCCCGTTGTCGACGGCGGAAGTCCCGCTAATCATGGGCAACAACGCCGCGTACCCGCAATGCCACGTGTGGGTACAGCGGACGATGGCCAAGCTGATCGCCGATCATCCAGACTACGTGTTCACCACCTCCACGCGCCCGTGGAACATCAAGCCCGGCGACGTCATGCCGGCGACCTACATCGGGATCTGGCAGGCGTTTTCCGACAACAACATTCCCGTCCTGGCGATGCGCGACACGCCGTGGCTGGTCAAGGACGGCAAACCGTTCGACCCCGCCGACTGCCTGGCCAAGGGAGGCAACGCGGTGTCCTGCGGGATCAAGCGTTCCGACGTGCTGGCCGACCACAATCCGACCCTGGACTTCGTCGACCGTTTCCCGGTGCTCAAACCGATCGACATGTCCGACGCGGTGTGCCGGGCCGACATCTGCCGCGCGGTCGAGGGAAACGTGCTGATCTATCACGGCGCCCACCACCTGTCGCCCACCTACGTGCGCACCATGACGGGCGAACTGGGCCGCCGGATCGCCGACATCACCGGCTGGTGGTAACCGGCCGACACGCGCGGGGCGCGGATAAGGTCATGAGATGCCGACGAACAATCGCGCTTCAGAATCAGGCGGTGCCGACCCGGAACGGCCCAGGCTGGCCAAGGTGTGGCCGGGCAGCCCGTATCCGCTGGGAGCCTCCTATGACGGCGCCGGCACCAACTTTTCGTTGTTCTCCGAGATCGCCGAGAAGGTCGAACTGTGCCTGATCGACGACGACGGCAAGGGCGAGTCCCGGATCCCCCTGGAGGAGGTCGACGGGTTCGTCTGGCACGCCTACCTGCCCAACGTCGGCCCGGGCCAGCGCTACGGGTTTCGCGTCTACGGGCCGTTCGACCCGGCGGCCGGGCACCGGTGCGATCCCAGCAAGTTGCTGCTCGACCCGTACGGCAAGGCGTTTCACGGCGATTTCACCTTCGACCAGGCGCTCTACTCCTACGACATGAAGGCCGTCGACCCGCACGACCCCAGCAACGCCGACCCCGGAACACCCCCGATGGTCGACTCGCTGGGTCACACCATGATCAGCGTCGTGATCAACCCGTTCTTCGACTGGACCTACGACCGGTCCCCCAACATCCCGTACCACGAGACGGTGATCTACGAGGCCCACGTCAAGGGCATGACGCAGACCCACCCCGGCGTCCCCGACGAACTGCGCGGCACCTACGCCGGCCTGGCCCACCCGGCGGTCATCGATCACCTGCGGTCCCTCAACGTCACCACCATCGAGCTGATGCCGGTTCACCAGTTCATGCACGACTCGCGACTGCTGGACCTGGGCCTGCGCAACTACTGGGGCTACAACACCTTCGGGTTCTTCGCCCCGCACAACCAGTACGCGGCCAACCGCAAGTCCAGCGTGCCCGAGTTCAAGGCCATGGTCCGCACCTTCCACGAGGCCGGTATCGAGGTCATCCTCGACGTGGTGTACAACCACACCGCCGAAGGCAACCACCTCGGTCCGACCATCAACTTCCGCGGCATCGACAACGCCGCCTACTATCGGCTGGTCGACACTGACCTGCGGTTGTACAAGGACTACACCGGGACCGGCAACAGCCTCAACGCCCGCCACCCGCATGTGCTGCAGCTGATCATGGACTCGCTGCGCTACTGGGTGAGCGAGATGCACGTCGACGGGTTCCGCTTCGACCTGGCCGCCACCCTGGCCCGCGAACTGCACGACGTCGACCGGCTGAGCGCGTTCTTCGACATCGTGCAGCAGGATCCGATAGTCAGCCAGGTCAAGTTGATCGCCGAGCCGTGGGATGTCGGCGAGGGCGGCTACCAGGTCGGCAACTTCCCCGGTTTGTGGACCGAGTGGAACGGGAAGTATCGCGACACCGTGCGTGACTACTGGCGGGGCGAGCCCGCAACCCTCGGCGAGTTCGCGTCCCGGCTGACCGGGTCGTCGGACCTCTACGAGGCGACCGGCCGGCGCCCCAGCGCCAGCATCAACTTCGTCACCGCCCACGACGGGTTCACGCTGGCCGACCTGGTCTCCTACAACGAGAAGCACAACCTGGCCAACGGCGAGGACAACCGGGACGGGGAGAGCCACAACCGCTCGTGGAACTGCGGAGTGGAGGGCCCCACCGACGACCCCGAGGTCCTGGCGCTGCGCCGCCGCCAGATGCGCAACTTCTGGGCCACCCTGATGGTCAGCCAGGGCACGCCCATGATCGCGCACGGCGACGAGATGGGGCGCAGCCAGAGCGGCAACAACAACGTCTACTGCCAGGACTCCGAACTGTCCTGGATGGACTGGTCGCTGGCCGACAAAAACTCCGACCTGCTGGCGTTCGCGCGCAAGGTGACCACCTTGCGCAAGCAGCACCCGGTGTTTCGCCGGCGGCGGTTCTTCGAAGGCGAGCCGATCCGCAGCGCCGACGAAGTGCGCGACATCGCCTGGTTGACCCCGGGGGGGCAGGAGATGACGCACGAGGACTGGGGCAAACCCCTGCACAAGTGCGTGGCGGTGTTCCTCAACGGCGAGGCCATCGTCGCACCGACCGCACGCGGGGAACGAGTCGTCGACGATTCGTTCCTGTTGTGTTTCAACGCGGACGAACAGACGTTGGAGTTTGTCATGCCGCAGGCCGACTACGCCCAGGAGTGGACCGTGGTGCTCGACACCAACGATCCGGCCGACGAGGACGGCAAGGTCGTCAACGCCGGGGAGAAGATCAGCGTGGCGTCGCGTTCGCTGCTGATTCTGCGTAAGACGTTTTGACGGATGGTGTTACCGGTTCTGGCCACCTACCGCCTGCAGTTGCGTGGTGAATCGAGCGGCTTCGCGTTCACCTTCGCAGACGCGGAGGCCGTGCTGGAGTACCTCGACGATCTGGGCGTCTCGCACCTGTACCTGTCCCCCATCACGACGCCGGTACGCGGCTCCAGTCACGGCTACGACGTCGCCGACCCCACCGCGGTCTCGCCCGAACTCGGCGGCCCCGAGGGGCTGGCGCGCCTGTCGGCGGCGGCGCGGGAGCGCGGGCTGGGCCTGATCGTCGACATCGTGCCCAACCACGTCGGTGTCGAGCGGCCCGAACAGAACCCGTGGTGGTGGGACGTCCTGCGGTACGGCCGCTCGTCGCCGTACGCGGCGTTCTTCGACGTCGACTGGGACCTCGACGCCGACGGCCGGATCGTGTTGCCCGTCTTGGGTTCCGACGACGATGTGGCCGCGCTCGAAGTCGACGGGGACGTGCTGCGGCTGGGTGATCTGGCGTTCCCGATCGCACCCGGCACCGGGACGGGCACCGGTCCGCAGGTGCACGCGCGGCAGCACTACCGGCTGGTGGGGTGGCGCAGCGGTGTGTGCGGCTATCGCCGGTTCTTCTCGATCACCTCGCTGGCCGGGCTGCGCCAGGAGGACCCTGTGGTGTTCGACGCCAGTCACACCGAGGTCGCCCGCTGGTTCGCCGATGCCCTGGTCGACGGCGTGCGGGTCGACCACCCGGACGGATTGGCCGATCCCTGCGGGTATCTGGAGCGGCTGCGTGCCCTCGCCGGCCCCGACGCCTGGATAGTCATCGAAAAGATCCTGGCTCCCGATGAGGCGCTGGAGCCCACGCTGCCGATAGCCGGCACCACCGGCTACGACGTGCTGCGCGAGGTGGGCGGGGTCTTCGTCGACCCGGCGGGGGCGCCGGCGCTGACGGCGCTGGTCGAGACGGCGGGAGTGGACTACGCCGCGATGCCGGCGCTGTCGGCGGAGCTCAAGATCCGCTCCGCCACCGAAACGTTGGGCAGCGAACTGCGCCGGTTGCGCCGCAGCATCGTCGCCGCGACCGGCGCCGACCATCCCCTGCTGCCCGAGGCGGTGGCCACCCTTCTCAGCCACCTCGGCGTCTACCGCTCCGACTATCCGGGGCTGGCCGCGATCATGCCGACCGCCCTGGCCGATACGCAGGCGGCGGCGCCGCATTTGGGCCCCGCGCTGCAGGTGCTCGCCGCGGCGCTGGCCAGCGGCGGCGAGCCGGCCACCCGGCTGCAACAGCTGTGCGGCGCGGTGACCGCCAAGGCGACCGAGGACTGCCTGTTCTACCGCGATCCCCGGCTGGTGTCCCTCAACGAGGTCGGCGGCCAGCCGCACCGCTTCGGTGTGGGCGTCGCGGAGTTCCACCAGCGTGCCGCCACCCGCGCCAGGATGTGGCCGCAGGCCATGACCACCCTTTCCACCCACGACACCAAACGCGGCGAGGACGTGCGCGCCCGGATCGGCGTGCTCTCGCAGGTGCCGTCGCTGTGGACCGAGTTCGTCGCCCGCTCGGAGCTACAGGCGCCCTCGCCGGACGCTGCGACGGGACAGTTTTTGTGGCAGAACATCTTCGGGGTGTGGCCGCGCAACGGTGAGGTCACCGATGAGCTGCGGCAGCGGCTGCACCTCTACGCCGAGAAGGCGATCAGGGAGGCGGCGCGGCACACCTCGTGGAACGATCCGGACACGGACTTCGAGGGGGCGGTGCACCGATGGCTGGACACCGTGCTCGACGGCCCGGTCGCCGGCCGGCTGACCGGCCTCGTAGCCCAACTCAGCCCGCACGCCGCCAGCGACGCGCTGGG
>CAYVQQ010000181.1:0-6860 GCA_964453085.1 uncultured Mycobacterium sp. | reverse complement strand
GTCCTCCCGGCTGGGGATCTACACCGTCCCCTACACCGCGCAGTTCAACAATCCGCTGAGCGGCGACACCCAGATGTCGTACAACGCCAGCCGCGCCGAGGGCACCCGTGCGACGGTCAAGGCGATGACCGACATGAGCACCAGGTGCCCGTTGACGAGCTACGTGCTGATCGGCTTCTCCCAGGGCGCGGTGATCGGCGGCGACATCGCCAGCGACATCGGCAACGGTCGCGGCCCGGTCGACGACGACCTGGTGTTGGGCGTGACGCTGATCGCCGACGGGCGCCGCCAGCCGGGGGTCGGCAACGACGTCGGCCCGGCACCGCCGGGGGAGGGCGCCGAGGTCACCCTGCACGAGGTGCCGGTGTTGTCCAACCTCGGCCTGACCATGACCGGCGCGCGGCCGGGCGGTTTCGGCGCGCTCAGCAACAGGACCAACGAGATCTGCGCCCCGGGGGACCTGATCTGCGCCGCCCCGAACGAGGCCTTCAGCATCGCGAACCTGCCGAATACGCTCAACACCTTGGCCGGTGGAGCCGCGGGACCGGTGCACGCGATGTACGCCACCCCTCAGTTCTGGAGCCTGGACGGGGAGCCGGCGACCGCGTGGACGCTGAACTGGGCGCGGGGGCTCATCCGGAACGCGCCGCATCCCCAACACGGGTGATGGGACACAAACCTCAGGTGGGCCGGAGTCGGACGGGATCGGCGGTACCTTGTGATTTGGAGTGCCGCAAGCGGCCCCGTAACATTAAGAAGAATTTAAGAGCAGCCCGGATTCGGTCGCGCACCCGATCGGGTCGAAGCCGGCCAGCGTGCACAGAGAGCACAGGAGAGCGGTATGGCCTACCACAACCCGTTCATTGTGAATGGGAAGATCAGGTTCCCGGACAACACGAACCTGGTCAAGCATGTCGAGAAGTGGGCGCGGGTCCGCGGCGACAAGCTGGCTTATCGGTTCCTCGACTTCTCCACCGAGCGCGACGGCGTGCCGCGCGACATCGTCTGGTGTGATTTCAGCGCCCGCAACAGGGCCGTGGGCGCCCGGCTGCAGCAAGTCACCCGGCCGGGGGACCGCATCGCCATTCTGTGCCCGCAGAACCTGGACTACCTCGTCGCGTTCTTCGGCGCGCTCTACGCCGGACGTATCGCGGTGCCGCTGTTCGACCCGGGCGAGCCGGGCCACGTCGGCCGTCTGCACGCGGTGCTCGACGACTGCACCCCCTCGACGATCCTGACCACCACCGAGGCCGCCGAAGGCGTCCGCAAGTTCATCCGCGCCCGCTCGGCCAAGGAGCGGCCCCGCGTCATCGCCGTCGACGCGGTGCCCAACGAGGTGGCCGCCACCTGGGTGGAACCGGAGGCCGACGAGAACACCATCGCCTACCTGCAGTACACGTCCGGCTCCACGCGTACCCCGACCGGCGTCGAGATCACCCATCTGAACCTGCCGACGAACGTGCTGCAGGTCCTCAACGGGCTGGAAGGCAAAGACGGTGACCGCGGTCTGTCCTGGCTGCCGTTCTTCCACGACATGGGTCTGATCACGGCGCTGCTGTCGCCGGTACTCGGCCACAACTTCACCTTCATGACGCCGGCCGCGTTCGTGCGCCGTCCCGGCCGCTGGATCAGGGAGATGGCACGCAAGCCCGAGGACGGCCCCGACTGTGAGGTCTTCACCGTCGCGCCGAACTTCGCGTTCGAGCACGTCGCGGTGCGCGGCGTGCCCAAGGAGGGTGAGCCGCCGCTGGACCTGAGTAACGTCAAGGCGATCCTCAACGGCAGCGAGCCGGTGTCCCCGGCCTCCATGCGAAAGTTCTACGAGGCGTTCGCGCCTTACGGCCTGCGGGAGACCGCGATCAAGCCGTCCTATGGCCTGGCGGAGGCGACGCTCTTCGTCTCCACCACACCCATGGACGAGGCGCCGACGGTCATCCACGTGGACCGCGACGAGCTCAACAAGCAGCGCTTCGTCGAGGTGGCCGCCGATGCGCCGAACGCCGTCGCGCAGGTCTCCGCGGGCGTCATCGGCGTCGACGAGTGGGCCGTCATCGTCGATCCCGACACGGCCAGCGAACTGCCCGACGGGCAGATCGGCGAGATCTGGCTGCACGGCAAGAACCTGGGCCTCGGTTACTGGGGCAAGGAGCTGGAGACCCAGGAGACCTTTCGCAACATCCTCAAGTCGCGGATCAACCAGTCGCACGCCGAGGGGGCCGAGGACGACGGGCTGTGGGTCCGCACCGGCGACTACGGCACCTACCACAACGGACATCTTTATATCGCGGGCCGCATCAAGGACCTGGTCATCATCGACGGCCGCAATCATTACCCGCAGGATCTCGAGTGCTCGGCGCAGGAAGCCAGCAGGGCCCTGCGCACCGGCTACGTGGCGGCGTTCTCCGTCCCGGCCAACGAGCTGCCCCGGGTGGTGTTCGACAACCCGCACACCGGCCTCAAGTACGACCCCGAGGACACCTCCGAGCAGCTGGTGATCGTCGCCGAGCGCGCCCCCGGCGCGCACAAGCTCGACTACCAGCCCATCGCCGACGAGATCCGCGCGGCCATCGCCGTGCGCCACGGGGTCACCATCCGCGACCTGCTCCTGGTGCAGGCCGGAACCATCCCGCGTACCTCGAGCGGCAAGATCGGACGTCGCGCGTGCCGCGCCGCCTACCTGGACGGCAGCCTTCGCAGCGGTGTCGGTTCGCCGACCGCCTTCGCCACCTCGACAGACTGAAACCGCAAAAGACCATGGCTGACAGCTCTCACCCCGAGCACACCGGCGGGGATGTTCCCGCCGAGAAGATCGACATGACGGTCCCCGAGATGCGCAAGTGGCTGCGCACCTGGGTGGGTAACGCCGTCGGGAAGTCGCCCGACGACATCGACGAGTCCGTGCCGATGGTGGAGCTGGGGCTGTCGTCGCGCGACGCCGTGGCGATGGCCGCGGACGTCGAGGACATGACCGGTGTCACGCTGTCGGTGGCGGTGGCGTTCCAGCACCCCACCATCGAGTCGCTGGCCGCCCGCATCGTCGAGGGCGAACCGGAGGCGGACACGTCCGCCGACGGCGACGCGGACTGGACGCGCCTGGGTCCCGCCGAGCGCGTCGACATCGCGATCGTAGGACTGGCCACCCGCTTCCCGGGCGACATGGACACCCCCGACGCCACGTGGCAGGCGCTGATGGAGGGCCGCGACGCGATCACCGACCTGCCCGAGGGCCGTTGGGAGGAGTTCCTCGCCGAGCCGCGGCTGGCCGACCGGATTGCCAACGCCCAGACCCGCGGCGGCTACCTGAAGGACATCAAGGGCTTCGATTCGGAGTTCTTCGCCGTGGCCAAGACCGAGGCCGACAACATCGACCCGCAGCAGCGGATGGCGCTGGAGCTGACGTGGGAGGCGCTGGAGTACGCCCGCATTCCGGCGTCGAACCTGCGCGGCAAGTCGGTCGGAGTGTACATCGGTGTCTCCAACCACGACTACGCCATGATGGCCGTCTCCGACCCGACGAGCGCACACCCGTACGCGATCACCGGCTCCGCCACCTCGATCATCGCCAACCGGGTCTCCTACTTCTACGACTTCCGGGGGCCGTCGGTGGCCGTCGACACCGCATGCTCGAGCTCACTGGTCGCGGTTCACCAGGCGGTGCAGGCGCTCCGCAACGGCGAATGCGACGCGGCGGTGGCCGGCGGGGTCAACGCGCTGATCACGCCCGCGGTGACGCTGGGATTCGACGAGATCGGCGCCGTCCTCTCGCCGGACGGCCGGATCAAGGCGTTCTCGTCGGACGCCGACGGTTACATCCGCTCCGAGGGTGCCGGCATGCTGGTGCTCAAACGCGTCGACGACGCCCGCCGCGACGGCGACCAGATCCTGGCCGTCATCGCGGGCAGCGCGGTCAACCACGACGGCCGGTCCAACGGCCTGATCGCCCCCAGCCAGGACGCGCAGGCCGACGTGCTGCGCCGGGCCTACAAGGACGCCGGCATCGACCCGCGCAACGTCGACTACATCGAGGCGCACGGCACCGGAACGGTGCTCGGCGACCCGATCGAGGCCGAGGCCCTGGGCCGGGTCGTCGGCAAAGGCCGTCCCGCCGACCGCCCGGCGCTGCTCGGCGCGTTCAAGTCCAACATCGGCCACCTGGAGTCCGCGGCCGGCGCGGCGAGCATGGCCAAGGTGGTGTTGGCGCTGCAGCACGACAAGCTGCCGCCGTCGATCAACTTCGCCGGCCCCAGCCCGTACATCGACTGGGACGCGGTGCACCTGAAGGTGGTCGACCAGGCCACCGACTGGCCGCGGTACGGCGGATACGCGCTGGCCGGCGTCTCGAGCTTCGGCTTCGGCGGGGCCAACGCCCACGTGGTGGTGCGCGAGGTCCTGCCCCGTGACGTCGTGGCCCGCGAACCCGAGCCGGGTGAACCCGAACCCGACCAACCAGGGGCGGTCGCCGAACCGGTCGGGGCGCCCACCCTCGAGGGCCATTCGCTGCGGTTCGACGAGTTCGGCGAGATCATCACCGACACGCCCTTCGGGACGAGCGGAGCCGAGGAGGAAGAGCCCGAACTGCCGGGTGTCACCGACGAGGCCCTCCGGCTCAAAGAGGTCGCGCTGGCGGAGCTCGCGGCCCGGGAGAAGGCCGCCGCCGCCGAGCTGGCCGACTGGATGGAAAGCCCGGAGGGCCAGGCGGCCTCGCTGGAGTCGATCGGCCGGTCGTTGTCGCGGCGCAACCACGGCCGCTCTCGCGCGGTGGTGCTGGCCCACGACCACGACGAGGCCATCAAGGGTCTCCGCGCGGTCGCCGAGGGAAGGCAGTGCCCGAACGTGTTCAGCGTGGACGGGCCGGTGACCAGCGGGCCGGTGTGGGTGCTGGCCGGGTTCGGCGCCCAGCACCGCAAGATGGGCAAGAGCCTGTACCTGCGCAACCCGGTGTTCGCGGAGTGGATCGAGAAGGTCGACGCCCTGGTGCAGGACGAACTCGGCTACTCGATCCTGGAGCTGATTCTCGATGACTCGCAGGACTACGGCATCGAGACCACCCAGGTCACCATCTTCGCGATCCAGATCGCGCTCGGCGAACTGCTCAAGCACCACGGCGCCAAGCCGGCCGCGGTGGTCGGCCAGTCGCTGGGTGAGGCGGCGTGCGCGTACTTTGCCGGCGGCCTGTCGCTGCGCGACGCCACCCGCACGATTTGCTCCCGCTCCCGTCTGATGGGCGAGGGCGAGGCGATGCTGTTCGGCGAGTACATCCGGCTGATGGCGCTGGTGGAGTACTCCGCCGACGAGATCAAGACGGTGTTCGCCGACTTTCCCGACCTGGAGGTGTGCGTCTACGCCGCGCCCACTCAGACCGTGATCGGCGGCCCGCCCGAGCAGGTCGACGCGATCATCGCCCGCGCGGAATCGTCGGGCAAGTTCGCCCGCAAGTTCCAGACCAAGGGCGCCAGCCACACCTCGCAGATGGACCCGCTGCTCGGCGAATTGGCCGCCGAGCTGCAGGGCATCAAGCCGATGAGCCCGACGGTCGGGATCTACTCGACCGTGCACGAGGGCAGCTACATCAAGCCGGGGAGCGACCCTATCCATGACGTTGCCTACTGGAAGAAGGGCCTGCGGCGTTCGGTGTACTTCACCCAGGGGATCCGCAACGCCGTCGACAGCGGGCACACCACCTTCCTGGAGCTGGCGCCCAACCCGGTGGCGCTGATGCAGGTGGGCCTGACGACGGCGGCGGCCGGTCTGCACGACGCGCAGCTGATCCCGACACTGGCCCGCAAACAAGATGAGGTCGAGTCGATGATCTCGGCCATGGCCCAGCTCTACGTCTACGGCCACGACCTGGACATTTGGACGCTGTTCTCCCGGCGTTCGGGCGCGCGTTTCGACCCGCACGACTACGCGAACATCCCGCCGACCCGGTTCAAGCGCAAAGACCACTGGGTGGATGTGTCGTTCTCCGCGGGCAGCAGCTCGATGACCATGCCGGGCGCCCACGTCGCGCTGCCGGACGGCCGCCACGCGTGGGAGTACACGCCCCGGGGTCTGACGGACCTGCCCACGTTGGTGAAAGCCGCCGCGGCCGAGGTGCTGGCCGACGCGCAACTGGTGGCTGCCGAACAGCGCGCGGTTCCCGGCGCCGGCGCGCGGCTGGTGACGACGCTGACCCGGTATCCCGGCGGCGCTTCGGTTCAGGTGCACGCCCGCATCGACGAGTCGTTCACGCTGGTGTACGACGCGCTGGTCACCCGGGGCGGTTCGGAACCGGCGTTGCCGGCCTTCAGCGCCCAGGTCGGCGCCGGGACGGCGGTCGCCGCGGCCGCGCCGGCCGACGAAGCCGGCGCCGAAACGCTGACGGACAGTCTGACCAACCGGTACTTCTCGGCCGCCACGGGCAAATGGTCGCCGGACTCCGGCGAGACCATCGGGGAGCGCCTCGGCCTGATCGTGGGATCGGCCATGGGGTACGAACCCGAGGACCTGCCGTGGGAGGTGCCGCTGGTCGAGCTGGGCCTGGACTCGCTGATGGCGGTGCGGATCAAGAACCGCGTCGAGTACGACTTCGACCTGCCGCCGATTCAGCTGACGGCGGTGCGCGACGCCAATCTCTACAACGTCGAGCAGCTGATCCAGTATGCGGTCGAACACCGTGACGAGGTCTCCCAATTGCACGAGTACCAGCAGGCGCACACTCCCGAGGAGATCGCGCAGGCGCAGGCACAGCTGCTCAGCGGGGTGACCCCCGACACGGTTTCCGCACCCGCGCCCGACTTGCAGGCGAAGACCGAAACACAACCGGCGGTCGACGTCCCCGTCCCGCCGCCGCCGACCGACCCCTCGGGGCCGGCGGGCTC
>CAYVQQ010000180.1:0-6911 GCA_964453085.1 uncultured Mycobacterium sp. | reverse complement strand
TGGGGGGTGTTTTGGGGCGGCCGCCGGGGGGGGTCGGCCGTGTGGGGGGGGGCGGGCTCACGGTGGGCCCCCCCCCCGCGGCCCTGATGGCCGTGCGCCTGTGTCTGCTCAGTACCGCGCTGGCGGTCAATCTGTGGGTCGGCTACTTCCCCACCGTCCAGTCCGCCTGGAACCAACTGGTTTCCGGCCCGCTGCCCGACCAGACCGATCAGGCCACCGTCACCGCGATGGCGGCCAAGGGCACCCGCCCGTCGCACGGCAGCGTGCTGCCGGTGGCGATCCCCGCGGTGGCATCACATTTCAGGCACCGCGGTGAGCTCGTCTACCTGCCGCCCGCCTGGTTCGCCACCAGCCCACCGCCGCACCTGCCGACGGTGATGATGATCGGCGGACAGTTCAACACGCCCGCGGACTGGACGCGCGCCGGTAACGCGGTCAAGACGATCGACGACTTCGCGGCCGCCCACAACGGCATGGCGCCCGTGCTGGTGTTCGTCGATACCGGCGGCGCGTTCAACAACGACACCGAATGCGTTAACGGGGTGCGTGGCAATGCGGCCGACCATCTCACCAAAGACGTGGTGCCGTATATGATTTCGACGTTCGGAGTCAGCCCCGACGGCGCCCACTGGGGCGTCGCGGGCTGGTCCATGGGCGGTACCTGCGCCGTCGACCTCACCGTGATGCACCCCGAGATGTTCAGTGCGTTCGTCGACGTCGCGGGGGACCTCTCGCCCAATGCCGGGAACAAGGCGCAGACAATCGCCAGGCTGTTCGGCGGCAACGCCGACGCGTGGGCGGCGTTCGACCCGACCACGGTGATCACCCGTCACGGTCCCTACACCCGGGTGGCCGGGTGGTTTGCGATCTCCTCGGACGGCCCGTCGAAACCACGCCGCGGCGAGGTGGTGATCGCCGACACGGGCGCGATGCGCCTCGCCGGCCGCAACGCCGCCGCGAACCCGACCAACCAGACCGCGGCCGCCTATTCACTGTGCGCGCTCGGCCGCGCCAACGGGATCGCCTGCACCGTGTTCGCCCAACCGGGCAGGCACGACTGGCCGTTCGCCGAACGGGCCTTCGCGGCGGCGCTGCCGTGGCTTGCCGGCCAGATCGGCACCCCCGGCGTGCCGCGGATCCCGTTGCCCGGCGCCGCCGCGCCCGCGGCCACCCCGGTCGTCGTCCCGGCCGACCACTCCCCCGCCCGGCGGTAGCCGCCGGTGCTTTCCGTCGCGCGGATTCGGCGTGCGATCTTTGCGCGGCACTGCAATCCGTGGAGTGCCTGGACCCGCTGGGCGAGCACCCCGCTGATCCTGGTGCCGCCGTGGACGCGGCGCCGGAGCCATGCGGCGTGGATCGCGCTGTGGCTAGCCGTCAACCCCTTCGTTTTCGGCAAGCCGGCGCACGAGCGGGCGTGGTCGACCCGGGCGATGCTGGGCGAGGAGTTGTGGATCAGCCGTCGCCCCCGGGATGCGGCCATGATGATCAGCGCGCTGACGTCGGTGGCCGCGCTGGGCGCGGTCGTCGCCGCCCACTACCGGCGGCCGCTGCCGGCACCGGCCGCCCTCACCGTGCAGATGGCGTTGACGCTGGTGTACTGGGAGCAGATGGTGCGCTACTACGAACGAGGTCGGTAGCGTGGCGGTATGCCCGACGAACCACCCCCGCCCGATCCCGGGTACGACGACGCCGGTGTGCCGACCTTCGAATCGGTCCGCGAGAAGATCGAGAGCCGGTATGCGACCGCGCAGGGCGCCGCGGAGCTCGACGCCGAGTCGGCGGAGGGCCGGTCGGTCGAGGAGCGGTACGAGGAACGCGAGCGTGCGGCGGCCGAGCGGTTGGCGCAGATCCGCGAATCGCTGCGGCCCGCCGACCGCGAAACTCAGTGAACGAGGGCGGCGTTTTCGGTGTGCGACGTTCACATGTCGCGGCGGAATCGCCGGTCAGGCCGTGACTTTGCGGGGCCGGCCGGGCTGCTGCGGGGCGGTGCGCCCGACGACCTCGGCGAGGAACTTGCCGGTGTAGCTTTCCGGGACCGCGGCGACGTCCTCGGGAGTGCCTTGCGCGACGACGGTTCCACCACCGGAGCCGCCCTCCGGGCCCATGTCGACGATCCAGTCCGACGTCTTGATCACGTCCAGGTTGTGCTCGATGACGATGACGGTGTTGCCCTTGTCGACGAGGCCGTTGATGACGTTCAGCAACTTGCGGATGTCGTCGAAATGCAAACCGGTGGTGGGCTCGTCGAGGATGTAGATGGTCCGCCCGGTCGAGCGTTTCTGCAGTTCGGCGGCTAGCTTGACGCGCTGCGCCTCACCGCCGGACAGGGTCGGTGCGGGCTGGCCGAGCCGGACGTACCCCAGCCCGACGTCGACCAGCGTGCGCAGGTAGCGGTGGATGCTGCTGATCGGTTCGAAGAACTCCGCGGCCTCCTCGATCGACATGTCCAGCACTTCGGAGATCGTCTTGCCCTTGTAATGCACCTCGAGGGTTTCCCGGTTGTACCGCGCGCCCTGGCACACCTCGCACGGCACGTACACGTCGGGCAGGAAGTTCATCTCGATCTTGATGGTGCCGTCGCCGGTGCAGGCCTCGCAGCGGCCGCCCTTGACGTTGAACGAGAACCGCCCAGGCTGGTAGCCGCGGACCTTCGCCTCGGTGGTGGCCGCGAACAGGGTGCGGATCTTGTCGAAGACGCCGGTGTAGGTGGCGGGGTTGGAGCGCGGCGTGCGGCCGATCGGCGACTGGTCGACCCGCACCAGCTTGTCGAGATGATCCAGCCCGGTGACCCGGGTGTGGCGGCCCGGGACCTGGCGGGCCCCGTTGAGCCGGTTCGCCAGCACCGCGGCCAGGATGTCGTTGACCAGTGTGGACTTACCCGATCCCGACACGCCGGTCACCGAGGTCAGCACGCCCAGCGGGAATGCCACGTCGATGCCGCGCAGGTTGTGTTCGCGCGCGCCCACGACGGTCACCTGCCGGCGCGGGTCGACGGGACGGCGCACGGCGGGGATCGCGATGCTCTCCTTGCCCGACAGGTAGGCGCCCGTCAGCGACTCCTCGTTGGCGAGCAACTCGCTGTAGGTTCCGCTGTGCACGATCCGGCCGCCGTGCTCGCCGGCCCGCGGCCCGATGTCGACGACCCAGTCGGCGTGGGCGATGGTGTCCTCGTCGTGCTCGACGACACTCAACGTGTTCCCCAAATCCCTGAGCCGGGTGAGGGTTTCGATGAGGCGGCGGTTGTCGCGCTGATGCAGCCCGATCGACGGCTCGTCGAGCACATACAACACTCCCACCAGGCCGGACCCGATCTGGGTGGCCAGCCGGATGCGCTGGGCCTCGCCTCCCGACAGCGTCGCGGCGGCCCGTGACAGCGACAGGTACTCCAGCCCGACGTCGAGCAGAAAGCCCAGCCGCGACTGGATCTCCTTGAGTACCTGCCCGGCGATCGCCTGCTCGCGCGGGCCCAGGGTGAGCGTGTTCAAAAAGGTCGAGCAGTCGGATATCGACAGCTCACAGACCTCGGCGATGGACTTGTGCACGCGTTCGCCACCGGAATCCCCGGCCAGCGTCACCGCCAGGATCTCCGGCTTGAGCCGGGTGCCCGCACACTCGGGGCAGGGCACGTCACGCATGAAGCCCTCGTAGCGCTCCTTCATCTGCTCCGACTCCGTCTGCGCCATCTTGCGCTGCAAGAACGCCAGCACACCTTCGAAATCGGCGTAGTAGGAGCGGGTGCGTCCGTACCGGTTGCGGTAGCGCACGTGTACCTGCCGGTCGGATCCCTCCAGGATCGCCTTGCGCGCCTTGGCCGGCAGCTTGCGCCACGGGGTGTCGACGTCGAAGCCCAGCTCCTCGCCGAGACCCGCCATCATCCGGGTGAAGTACTCCGCGGTGTGACCGGCCGACCACGGCGCCACCGCGCCCTGCGCCAGGGTGCGGTCCGGGTCGGGGATCACCAGGTCGGGGTCGACCTCCTTGCGGATGCCCAGGCCGCTGCACTCGGGGCAGGCCCCGTAGGGCGAGTTGAAGGAAAACGACCGCGGCTCCAGGTCGTCGACGGCCAGCCCGTGCCCGTTCGGGCAGGCCAGCTTCTCAGAGAACCGCTGCTCGCGGGGGCGGTCGTGCTCGTCGCGATCGTCGGGGAACTCCAGCACCACGATGCCGTCGGCCAGGTTCAGCGCCGTCTCCACCGAGTCGGTGAGCCGCTGCTTGGCTCCGGCCTTCACGGTGAGGCGGTCCACCACCACCTCGATGTCGTGCTTCTCCTGCTTTTTCAGCTTCGGTGGATCGGTCAGCGGATGCACCACGCCGTCGACCCGGACCCGGCTGTAGCCCTGCGTGTTCAGCTTCTCGAACAGATCGGCGAACTCGCCCTTGCGGGTGCGCACCACCGGCGCAAGCACCAGGAACCGGGTGCCCTCCGGCATCGCCAGCACCTGATCGACGATTTGCTGCGGGGTCTGGCAAGCGATCCGTTCCCCGCAGACCGGGCAGTGCGGCGTGCCCGCGCGCGCGTACAGCAGCCGCAGATAGTCGTACACCTCGGTGATCGTCCCGACCGTCGACCGCGGGTTGCGGTTGGTCGACTTCTGGTCGATCGACACCGCCGGGGAGAGGCCCTCGATGAAGTCGACGTCCGGCTTGTCCATCTGACCCAGGAACTGGCGGGCATAGGCCGACAGCGACTCGACGTAGCGGCGCTGCCCCTCGGCGAAGATGGTGTCGAAGGCCAGCGACGACTTGCCCGACCCGGACAGCCCGGTGAACACGATCAGCGCGTCCCGGGGCAGGTCGAGGTCGACGCCGCGCAGATTGTGCTCGCGGGCGCCCTTGACGATCAGGCGGTCGGCCACGCTGCCCCTTTCACGTGCCTGGAAGGCGGTTATTGCGCAGGACGCATTCCATGCTAAGGACGTGCGCATACCGACGCGCAGCACCGGACCGAGAGCGCGACCCGAGCCCAGGCTCGTGGCCGACCGCCACGGCGCGGCATCGAAGCGGCATAGAGTGGTCGTCGTGGCCGAACCGATCGCCCCGATGCAGACCCTGGCCACGATTATGGCCGAACACGGACCCCTCGACGAGGACGACGTCGCGCGCCGGCTGCAGGATGCCGGCGTGGCCGATTCGGATGTGGTGTTGGCCGCGCTGCGCCTGGGGCTGGATTGCCGCGCGGCCCAGTTGGACGACAATCGATGTGTGTGGCTGCCCGCGCTGCTGGCCGGGCGGGTGTTCACCCACCGGCTCGGCGGGCATGAGGCGGTCCACGACCTGCTCACGGTGACCCCGGACCTGGACCCGATCACCACGCTCTGCCAGCACGAACAGTACGGCCGCCTCGCCGGCGGGTCGGAAGTGCAGATCGCGCTGGCCGGGTTCGACGACGAGCTGCTCGAAGAGCGGGGCATCCCGCAGGGGGCGGTCGACCCGGGCGGGGTGCTGCTGCTGGAGCCGGGTACCCTGGCGGCGTTGGGTGCCGCCGCAGGGGACCTGGTCGGGGTGCGGCTGACCACGGACGGCCTCGCCCTCGAGCTGGTCGCCACGCCCGCCCCCGGCGCCGATGCCACCGTCGGGACCCGGTTGGCGGACCTGCTCGACGCCGACGAGCCGAGCTTCTTCGCCGACGTGGTGTGGGCCGCATGCGTCGAGGATCCGGCGGCGTTCACCGCGCCACTGGCGCCGCTGTGCGAGATCGCCGACCGCTACGGTCTGGCGTGTGACGGCGAGTGGCTGGCACCCGCCGGGTTCGACTTCGCCGCGTGGCACTTCGACCGCGGGTGTGAGCTGCTGGCCGCTCGGCACGACCTCGACCCCGACGACGCGTTCGCGCTGTACACGCTGATCCAACTGCACGAGCGGATGGAGCAGCTGCTTGGCGCCGACGCCGACGAGCAGCCGCAGGACGAGGCGCCGCAGGACGACGAGGACGCGACGGGACCCGAGCGCAGCCCGTTCCTCGAGCTGGGCGGTGAGCTCGGCGCCGCGCTGGCCGATCCGCTGCTGGCGCGGCTGCTGGTCGCCGAGACCGTCGACACCAACCCCGCCGGGGCGGCGGCGCTGGGCCTGTTCGCCGAGGTACTGGAGCCGGCGGTGCCTCGCGCGGCGCGGGTGGCGTTGCGCTGGCTGCGCGCTGTCGCCCATGAGCGAACCGGCGATATCGACGCGGCCGAACGCGATTTGCTGGCCGCCGAGTCGATGGATACCGACTGGCCACTGCCGCTGCTCGATTTGGCCCGCATCGCCTCGGATCGCGGTGACGCCGAGCGCGGGTTGGCGCTGCTGCACCGGGCCGGCGCCGAGCCCAATCATCCGCTGGTCGCGCTGTTGGAGCGGCACCGCGTTCAGCCACGCCCGGACCTGGGCCGCAACACGGCGTGCTGGTGCGGATCGGGCCGCAAGTACAAGAAGTGCCACCTCGGCCGCGAGGAACTGCCGCTGGCCGAGCGTGTGGACTGGTTGTATGCGAAGGCGTGCCGGCACACGTTGGCGAGCGGCTGGACCGGCCTGCTGGCCGACGTGAGTTACGAACGCGGCCGGTATGAGGATCCCGACGACGATGACGCGCTGGCCGCGACGATGGCCGATCCGCTGGTGCTGGACGCGGTGCTGTTCGAGGGCGGCGCGTTCGCGGAGTTCCTCGCCCTGCGCGGTCCGCTGCTGCCCGACGACGAGCGGCTGCTGGCCCAGCAATGGCTGCTGGTGGAACGGTCGGTGTTCGAGGTCGAGCAGGTACGGCGCGGTCAGGGCGTCACCGTGCGCGACGTGCGCACGGGTGAGGTCCACAGCGTGGTTGAGCGCGCGGCCAGCCGGCAACTGCAACCCGGGCAACTGGTGTGCGCCCGCGTGATGTCCACCGGGGACGCCATGGCGTTCTTCGGCGGGATCGAACCCGTCGCGCTGCACGAGCG
>CAYVQQ010000179.1:0-6954 GCA_964453085.1 uncultured Mycobacterium sp. | reverse complement strand
GGAGCGGATGTACCGGGTCACCCAGGACCTGTCGCACGCCGCCGACGACAGCGCGCGGACCACTGCGGAGACCTCGGCCATCACCGACCAGGTGCGCGACCATCTCGCCGACTTCGAGGACATGTGGCGGCCGATCCGCAGCTACTTCTACTGGGAGAAACACTGTTACGACATCCCCATCTGTTTCTCGCTGCGCTCGATCTGGGACGCCATCGACGGTTTCGACGAGATCGCCGAGAAGTTCCACGAACTCTCCGGCGACATCCAGCGCACCGCCGACGCGACGCATGAGATGCAGGCGCTGATCCCGCCGATGATCGCCACGATGAAGACCACCAAAGCCCTGACCCTGACGATGCACAGCACCTTCCAGGCGATGCTCAACCAGATGGACGCGATGAACGACACCGCAATCGTCATGGGGCAGAGCTTCGACAAGTCCAGGAACGACGACTTCTTCTATCTGCCGCCCGAGGCGTTCTCCAACCCGGAGTTCATCCGCGGCATCAAGATGTTCTTCTCCCCTGACGGCAAGTCCACGCGCTTCTTCATCACCCACCAGGGCGACCCGATGACACCGGAAGGCATCTCCCGCGTCGATTCCGAGCGACTGGCCGCCCAGGAGGCCCTCAAGCAGTCGTCGCTGTCGAACGCCAAGGTGTATCTGGGCGGCACGGCGGCGACCTTCAAGGACATGCACGACGGCGCCAAGTACGACCTGATGATCGCGGTGGTGTCGGCGTTGACGCTGATCTTCGTGATCATGTTGCTGCTGACCCGCAGCGTCGTTGCCGCGCTGGTCATCGTGGGCACCGCGGGCAGTTCGATCGCGGCGTCCTTCGGGCTGTCGGTGCTCATCTGGCAGGATCTGTTCGGGTTCAAGATCCACTGGATCGTGATGGCGCTGTCGGTCATCATCCTGTTGGCCGTCGGGTCCGACTACAACCTGCTGCTGGTCTCCCGCTTCAAGGAAGAGATCCATGCCGGGCTCAAGACCGGGATCATCCGGTCCATGGCCGGCACCGGCACGGTCGTGACGTCCGCGGGCCTGGTGTTCGCGTTCACCATGGCGGCCATGCTGGGCAGCGAGCTGACCGCGCTGGGGCAGTTCGGCTCCACGGTCTGCATCGGCCTGCTGCTCGACACCCTGGTCGTGCGCACGCTGCTGATGCCCTCCATCGCCACCGCGCTCGGGCGCTGGTTCTGGTGGCCACAAGTCGTCCATCCCCGGGGCGACCACGGGCGGCGGCCGGTGGCCGAAGAGGCCGGCACCTCCCCGATACCGGTGTCGGCGCGCCGCTGACCCCTCGGCACTACCGGGACAACTGCACGCACACCGCGACCGCGCCGGCGCCGACGTGCAACGCCAGCACCGGCCCCAACGGGGTCACCAGCGCGGGTTCGCACGCCGGCAGCCGGCGCGCCAGCTCCGCGGCCACCCGCTCGGCGCCGCCGGGGTCGGCGACGTGGTGCACCGCCAGCGCGGCAGACTCCTCCCCCACGATCTCGCAGACCCGGCCGATCATCGCCTCGGTTGCGTTGTCGACGGTGCGCATTCGTTGGGCCAGAACGAGTCTCCCGTCCTCGATGCGCAGCACCGGATTGAGCGCCAGCGCTGTGCCCAGCCATGCCTTGGCCCCGCCGATCCGTCCGCTGCGGCGCAGGTGGTCCAGCCCGCGGACCACGATGAAGGCATGGCCGCGCGACACCGCCGCGCTCGCGGCGCCCACGACGGCGTCCAGGCCGGCACCTGAGGCTGCGGCCCGTGCGGCGGCCAGCGCGACGAAGCCGGTACCCATCGCGGCCGACCTCGAGTCGACGACCCGCACGGACGGGCCCAGCTCAGCCGCCGTGCGCTGCGCGGCGGCACAGGTTCCCGACAGTCCCGACGAAATGTGCACCGCCACCACCCCGTCGCCGCCGCTGTCGGCGGCCGCCTGGCGGTAGGCCGCCGCGAGTTCGGCCGGGGTGGCCGCCGCGGTGGTGGCCCGCCGCTGGTGGACGTCGTCGGGTACTTCGTCGACACCCTCGCGCAGGTCGACGCCGTCGAGCAGGATGTGCAGCGGAACCACGCGGATCGCCCACCGCTCGCGCAGGTCCGCCGGCAGCCGCGACGACGCGTCGGTCACCACCACCACAGGCACGAGCGTCGCTCTCCCCCGCAAGCGGGAGGTGCCCCCACCTCGTCGCCTTGGCCTGCATCGTCATCGGCGCGGGGCATGATCAGTCACACGGCTTCCCCGCCGCCACCCCGGCTTCGGCCAGCGCCTTGAGCATCAGCTCGGCGACCGCCCGGTGGGCTTCGAAATTCCAGTGGATGCCGTCGGGATTGCCCCGCCCGCTCATGACCTGTTCGGCCACGGCGGCCTTGAGGTCCGCCAGCGCAACGTCGTGGCGCCGCGCCCATTCGGTGATCGCCGCCGCGGTGCCCGGGCGGCCCTGGTGCGCCCTCCCGTAGCTCTCGGCGATGTGCACTGACGGTAGCGTGGCCACGATCGGGATGCCCGGACGGTTGAAATCGATTGCGGCGCGGGTCTGTTCGAGGTAGTCGACACTCAGGTGCGGTGGCAGCGCGGACCTGGCCACCGGCGAGAGCCTGGGCTGCACCCAGCCGTACCCGTCGCGCACCCGGCGGCGCAGCCACGACGGACGCACGTAGCGGATCAGCTCGCGCACCGCCGTCGGCAACACCGACGGCAGCGAGTCCATGCCGCCGGTCGCCAAGATCACCGCGCCCGCCCGGGGCAACGCCGCCCAGGCACGCGGGTCCTGGATCGCCGCCCACCAGACGTCCCGGCAGGTCCATCCGATGCGGCCGATCAGCTCCACATCCCAGTCAAGCTGTGCGGCGACGAGATTGGGCCAGATCCGCGGGTCGTCGGCGGGCAGCCCCCCGGTGGGCCCGTAATAGGCCAGGGAGTCGGCGAACACCAGCAGCGCGGGGCGCGCCTCAGAGGACATCGCCGGACACCTGCGCCGAAGCGTTCCAGACCTCCAGCCGCCAGCCGATGGCGTCGAACCGGTCGTCGTCGCCGCTGGAATGGCCGGACAGCTGCACCCAGCTGGCGTTTCCCATGCCGCCCAGGATCGGCCAGTTGCTGACCGGCAGCTTGAGCAGTGCGGCCGACAGCGCGGCGATCAGCCCCCCGTGGGCGACGAGCACCACCGGCCGATCCGGCTGGTGGGGGTCGCCCCACTCGGGGTTGCCGGTGACCAGTTCGGCGACGACCGGCAGGCTGCGCGAGGCCACGTCCACCCGGCTCTCGCCGCCGTGCGGCGCCCAGGTGGCGTCTTGGCGCCACGCCAGCCGGGCACCCGGGGCCTCGGCATCGATCTGGACGTGCGTCAGCCCCTGCCAGTCCCCGAGGTGGGTCTCGCGCAGTCGCTCGTCGACCCGGACGTCCACACCGGCCCGCTGCCCCAGCGTCACCGCGGTGTCGTAGGCGCGCCGTAGGTCCGAGGAGACGATCAACAATGGCTGCTGCTTGCCCAGCGCCTCGGCGGCGGCGACCGCCTGCGCCCGGCCCAGCTCACTGAGCTCGGTGTCCAACTGGCCCTGCATCCGGCTGCCGAGGTTGTAGGCGGTTTGGCCATGCCGCAGCATCACCAGACGACGGATCCTCACTGCGGGTCCACCGGTTCCGCCGCCAGGTCCACCGGCACCACCGGGCAGTCGCTCCACAGCCGGTCCAGGGCGTAGAAGTCGCGGTCGTCCCGGTGCTGGACGTGGACGACGATGTCGCGGTAGTCCAGCAGGGTCCAGCGGCCCTCCCGGGTGCCCTCGCGGCGGGCGGGCTGGTAGCCGGCCTGGCGCATCTTCGCCTCGACCTCGTCGACGATGGCGTTGACTTGCCGTTCGTTGGACCCTGACGCGATGACGAAGCAGTCCGTGATGACCAACTGGCCGGAGACGTCGATGACGATGACGTCGTCGGCGAGCTTGGCGGTGGCCGCACCTGCGGCGACCGTCGCCATGTCGATGGCTTCCCGCGTGGCGCTCATGCGTCGCTCCGCGCGGCCAGTCCGGCCCTTACGTTCCCGCGGTAGAGCCGGCGCTTGGACACGTACTGCACGACGCCGTCGGGCATCAGGTACCACAGGGGGCGCGACTCCTCGGCCCGCCGGCGGCAATCGGTCGACGAGATAGCCAGCGCGGGGATCTCCACGAGAGTCAGCGCGTCGGCGGCCGGCCCGCCCAGCACGCCGGTGATGTGCTCGCCCTGCAACTCGTAGCCGGGGCGGCTGACTCCGACGAAGTGAGCCAGGTCGAAGGCCTCCTCCCAGCCGCGCCACGAAAGGATGGAGGCCAGCGCGTCCGCGCCGGTGATGAAGTACAGCCGGGCATCCGGGTTGACCGCGTGCAGGTCGCGCAGCGTGTCCCTGGTGTAGGTGGGGCCGGCGCGGTCGATGTCGACCCGGCTCACCGAGAACCGGGGGTTGGACGCGGTCGCGATCACGGTCATCAGGTAGCGGTCCTCGGCGGCCGACACCCGGCGGTCCTTCTGCCAGGGCTGGCCACTGGGCACGAACACGACTTCGTCGAGGTTGAACAAGTCGGCGACCTCGCTGGCGGCAACCAGGTGGCCGTAGTGGATGGGATCGAACGTCCCACCCATCACCCCCAGCCTGCGAAGCTGCTTTTGCACGGTTTACCAGCTTACTTGAGCCGCCCGGAACGGCCGATTTCCCGGCGGAGGACCGATTTCCCGCCAGGCGGCCGATGGCGAAAGCCCGCACGAACGCCGGTGCCGTGCGCAACGGCGCGGGCGGGCCTCAGGATCGCGTTCTCCTCAAGCGTTTCGGGGCAGGTCAGGCGGGGCGGATCTGGCCGTTCCCCCACGCGATCCACTTGGTCGAGGTCAACTCCGGCAGCCCCATCGGCCCCCGGGCATGCAGCTTCTGGGTGGAGATGCCGATCTCGGCGCCGAAACCGAACTGCTCGCCGTCGGTGAACGCCGTCGAGGCGTTGACCATGACGGCGGCCGCATCGACTCCCTCGGTAAAGCGTTGCGCCGCAGACATGTTGGTGGTCACGATGGCTTCGGTGTGTCCGGTGCCGTACTCGTTGATGTGGGCGATGGCGGCATCGACGCCGTCGACCACCGCGAGCGCGATGTCCATCGACAGGTATTCGCGGCGCAGGTCCTCCTCGCCCGCACCCCCGGTCAGATCCCCGTGCACGGTCACCCCGGCGTCCTGCAGGGCGCCCACCAACCTGGGCACCGCGTCGGCGGCGATCGCCGCGTCCACCAGCAGCGTCTCCGCGGCGTTGCACACGCTGGGCCGCCGGGTCTTGGAGTTCAGCAGAATCCGTTCCGCCACGGCCAGGTCGGCGCCCTCATGCACGTAGACGTGGCAGTTGCCGACGCCGGTCTCGATGGTGGGCACCTGCGCGTCTCGGACGACCGCGTCGATCAGGCTGGCACCGCCGCGCGGGATCACCACATCGACCAGGCCGCGCGCCTGGATCAGATGCGTGACCGTCGCCCGGTCGGTGGCCGGCAGCAGTTGGACAGCGTCGGCGGGCAGATCCTCGCGTACCAGCGCGGCCCGCAACACGTCGACGAGCGCCCGGTTCGACCTGGCCGCCGACGAACTGCCGCGCAGCAGCACGGCGTTGCCCGATTTCAGCGCCAGGCCGAAGGCGTCGACGGTGACGTTGGGCCGACCCTCGTAGATCATGCCGATGACGCCCAGCGGCACCCGCTGCTGGCGCAGATGAAGCCCGTTGGGCAAGGTGTATCCACGCAGCACCTCACCGACCGGATCGGGCAGCCCCGCGACCTGGCGCAGCCCCGCGGCGATTCCCTCGACTCGCCCGGCGTCCAGCGCCAACCGGTCGAGCATCGCCGGCGGCGTGCCGGCGGCCCGTGCGGCGTCGAGGTCTTCGGCGTTGGCCTCCAGGATCGGCGCGGTGTGCGCCACCAGCGCCGCGGCGGCGGACTGCAGCGCGGCGTCCTTGGCGACGGTCGGCAACACCGCGAGCACCCGCGCCGCGACACGGCCGCGGCGCGCGGCGTCGTGAACTTCCTGGCGCAAGTCGGGGCGCGACGGTACTCGCAGACTCATCGACCCAGGGTATCGGTCCCCGGACCGCCGAGCGAAACCGCCCGCGTCCGGCCGGGATGTCACCTGACCCACCCGCCGCGCCCGTCACGTCGCCCGCCCGGCGGACGGCTGAGATTCAGTGCGCGGCACCTCGCGGTCCCGGGATCGGGGATTGCCGCGCAAGCGGTGCTCCCCGCCCGGCGGTACTACCGTCGGAGGAATGGCACGGGTGTGTGTGGTCGGCAGCGTAAACATGGATTTGACGTTCGACGTCGACGCCCTCCCCCGTCCGGGCGAGACGGTGCTGGCGTCGTCGTCGAGCCACGGGCCCGGCGGCAAGGGCGGCAACCAGGCGGTCGCCGCGGCGCGGGCGGGCGCACAGGTGCAGTTCGTCGGCGCTCTCGGCGAGGACGCCGCCGCCGGAGAACTGCGTGCGCACCTCACCGCCAACGGCGTCGGGCTGGACGGGACCGTCGCCGTCCCCGGCCCGAGCGGCACGGCGATCATCGTGGTCGACGCCCGTGCCGAGAACACGATCGTGGTCTCCCCGGGCGCCAACGGCCGGCTTTCGCCGACCGACGAAACGGTGCGCGCGGTCATCGCCGACTGCGACGTGCTGTTGACCCAGTTGGAGATCCCGGTCGCCGCCGCCCTGGCAGCGGCCCGGCAAGCCCGCTCGGCCGGGGCGGTGGTCCTGGTCAACGCGTCGCCGGCCGAGCCGCGGGACGGCGCACTGGCCGAACTGGCGGCGGTGGCCGACGTGGTGATCACCAACGAGGATGAGGGGAAGAGATGGCGTTGGCGTCCGAGCCATCTGGTGACCACGCTGGGCGCGCGCGGCGCCCGCTACGCCGGCGCAGACGGGGAGTTAACGGTGACCGCACCGGCGGTCGACGCGTTGGACAC
>CAYVQQ010000178.1:0-6992 GCA_964453085.1 uncultured Mycobacterium sp. | reverse complement strand
GACGCGTTGCTGAAGTCCGGCGTGGACGTCAGCATCGATGTGTTCGAGCGGCTGCCCGCACCGTTCGGGTTGATCCGATACGGTGTGGCCCCGGACCATCCGCGGATCAAGGGGATCATCGCCGCACTGCACCGGGTGCTCGACAAACCCGCGGTACGGCTGTTCGGCAACGTCGATTACGGAACCGACATCGTCTTGGACGACCTGCACTCGAGGTATGACGCCGTGGTCTTCTCGACCGGGGCCAACACCGACCGTCCGTTGCCCATTCCCGGGATCGATCTCGACGGTTCCTTCGGCGCCGCCGACTTCGTGTACTGGTACAACGGACACCCGGATGTTCCCCGCACCTGGCCGTTGACCGCCCAGAAGGTCGCGGTGATCGGCGCCGGCAACGTAGCGCTGGATGTGGCTCGGGTGCTGGCCAAGACCGCAGATGAGTTGCTACCCACGGAGATCCCGCCGAATGTCTACCAGGGGCTGCGGGCCAACCAGGCCACCGAGGTGCATCTGTTCTGCCGGCGTGGCCCGGTTCAGGCCAAGTTCACCCCGCTGGAATTGTGGGAGCTGGACTCGTCGCCGACCTTCGAGGTCGTCGTCGATCCGGAGGACATCGAATACGACGAGGCGTCCATCGCCGCGCGGCGCGGCTCCACGGTCGTCGATCAGGTGGTGGACGTCATCGAGAAATACGCCATCCGCGACGTGGGCGACCGGCCGCACAAGTTGTACCTGCACTTCTTCGAGGCACCGGTCGAGGTGTTGGGCGCCGACGGCCGTGTCATCGGTCTGCGTACCGAGCGCACGGAACTGGACGGCACCGGAAACGTCCGCCGAACAGGCAAATTCACCGACTGGGACGTGCAGGCGGTGTATCGGGCGATCGGCTATCTATCCGAACCGTTGGCGAAGTTGCCGTTCGACGACGAAACCGGGACCATCCCCGACGAGGCGGGCCGGGTTCTCGACGAAGACGGTGAGAGGCCGCTCGCCGGCACGTACGTGACCGGCTGGATCAGACGCGGCCCGGTAGGGCTGATCGGACACACCAAGGGCGACGCCGACGAGATGGTTGCCAGCCTGCTGGAGGATTACCGCAATGGCCTACTCGATGCGCCGGAGGACGCTCGGCCCGACGCGATGCGCGAGTTCCTCGACTCGCGGCAACACCCGTACACCACCTGGGAAGGGTGGCTTCGACTCGACGCCTACGAGCGCGCTCTTGGGGAACGCGAGGACCGCGAGCGGGTCAAGGTCGTCGAACGCGAGCACATGCTCCAGGCGAGTCGGGACCACGTCGACCGGAGCGGAGTCCATCACCCATGAAGGTGATGATCCGCCGCGTGCCGGACGGTCTGTCTGTTTACGTCCCCAAGAAGGATGTCGAGGAGACCATCGTCGACATGCAGCATGAGCAGCTGTGGGGCGGCTGGATACGGCTCAGCAACGGATGGCTGCTCGAGCTGCCCGAGATGTCCCCGCAGACGCAGCCGCCGATCACAGTCAACGCCAAGGTCCTCAGCGGCGAGGTGTGCTGAACATGACGACCGGTACCGAACGCCTGGAACTCTGCGGGGGCGGAGCACCGCCGCAGACTCGGCGGCATTTTGACTCGGCTCGGGACGCGGCACCCGCCGCAACCGGCGCCGTACCGCGGCCCGCGGTTTCGGGCGCGCCGCGTGGCCGGGCCACGGTGGGCGAGCCCGACGAAGCTCGCGCTCAGCTCAACAAGCTTCGGGTAGCGCGATGGCCCGATCGCTGACCGCATTTCTCAAACGCGAGAATGTCCCCGAGTGCGGACAACTGCAAAAGGTCATCGACACGTTCGGCATTTCGCTGAAGCTCGACGACGCCTACGCGCCGTTCGCGTTTGCGGGTTTTCTGCCGTGCACACTCGACGGCGAGGACGCGGGCTTCGAACTGCGCTTCGGCGAGGTCGACGATGCGGCGCCCGATGGTCGTGATGCCACGCTGTCACTGAAATGGACCGGCGATCCGCGCGAGGAAGCGGCCGCGCGCGTCGTCGGTGCGGCGCTGGCCCGCGGTTTCGACGCGATCGTGCGCTCTGATGGCGGAGTGACCCCATTGACCGCTGACGAGCTGCTCGAGGCTGCCCGTGTCTGCCTGGACTGAATCCCGTCGGGGCTCTTTCCGCAACGGCCGATCCAACGAACGGGCGCGCTCCCCGCGCGCTTCACCACGACCGACGCGCCCAAGTGTCGGGCCAAGGGTGTCAGGCCAGGGTGTCAGGCCAAGCCCGCAGCGGCCGGTTCAGGCACATGGCCGTCGGCGGCGGTGCAAGCTGAGCTCGTTCGGAGGTGGAGAGATACATGACCACTGCACCCGACGATGACGCATGCGCGCTTGGATCGGGTCGGTGCGTCTGCCAGTGACAAACTGCCGCCGGAAAGTCTGCGCGGCCGGGTGGAGGAGTTTCTGTGGAACTGGATCGAGAACTGGCACTGCGCATTGCGCTGGCCGCGAGGGTGTTGCCGGGCGTCGAGGTTTCGACGTTGATCGACATTCTTCATGAACGGGTCGCGCCGCCGCTGACCGATGAGAAACTCAAGTCGATCACGGTGACCCATCTGAAGACCGGGATAGGCAGTGTGGGTGGTGAAGAGGACGGCGAAGATATCAGCTTAGGACTGAGCAACATCAAACTTGCGGTCCGCTATCTCTGGGGCGAGGAAGCGGATGAAGACCTGCCGGCCGTCGAGCCCTACCGCGAAGGCGACATGCCCGGGTCCATCCGGGTGGCAGTGGCCTCCAATTCGGGTGCCATGCTCAATGGCCACTTCGGTTCCGCCCTCCGCTACCTGATCTATCAGCTATCCGAAGACCGGGTGCGGCTTGTCGACATCAGGTCTTGTGTCGACGCGGACAGTGCGCCGGACAGAAACCAGTACCGGGTTGACCTGATGAGGGATTGTCACGTTCTGTTCTGCCAGAGCATTGGCGGGCCCGCTGCGGCGAAGGTGATCCGTGCGCATATCCACCTTATGAAGGTGCCCGAGCCGATCGACGCGACGGAAAAACTGACCGAGTTCCAGCAGGTATTCTCGGCTCCGCCGCCTTGGTTCGCGAAGATCCTGGGCGTCGAGGCCGAGCAGCGTGCGCGATTCCGTTCGGACCGGCAGATGGCGAATTGATCGACGTGACCGCGAACTAGGCCAGACCGCAACGACACGGACATCGTGCGCACCGGCGCGAGACTGACCTCGCTCGGTATCGGTTAGTCAACGCCCACAGCGACTTCCGTTGACTTGATCAGAACCGTCGCCGGCTGACCGACGGCAAGGCCGAGATCCTCGGCGGCGGCTTTGGTGATCGAAGCCGTGACGACCTGCCCGCCGCCGTCCAACTGCACTTTCACGATCGCAGTCACTGTGCCCAGCTCCACGGCGATGATCTGCCCGGTGAGCTGATTGCGAATCGATACACGCACGCGAGCCTCCCAGCTAAGCGAATTCGACCAAGTCAGACTACCCGATGGCCACGGTGGTCGATAGCCGTTCGTCCCACGGCCAGGGCGTGTCTCCCCATCGGGAGTTTCCGACGCGGATACCGCGCCATTGCTTGAGGCGGTAGCAGCATCGTTCGCCCCGAGGTGCATCGTGCGCGGCCTGCGGTCCAGCGGTTCCCGGTGCCGTCGCGCCATGCCGACGGTGGGTGAGACCCGTAGCCGTCCTTGACATTCCTTGCAGCGTGCCGTGGGATCGCGCCATGGCGAGGTTCGATCAGCGCCGTTGCCGATCCCGGGCTTGTTGTCCACATGATCCGTGTGCCGGATGACACCGGTTGTGATGAACCTGCGGCCGGGACCGCGCCACGGACGGGTCGCTGGTCAACACCCGGGGTTGGCGGTCAGCATGGTGTAATCGAATCTATGTGTGGCGGTGTGTTTTTCACGACAACCGAGCCCACGAGCCCGGAATTGCGCGAGAGATCGTGGCTGGGCCGGGTATTGGCCTTCTACGCGCCGAAATCCCCACGGCGTACCGGCGTGTCGCCGACGTTGCGGCGATGCGGCGGCGGAGCTGCAGCCGGCGACGGGGCGACGGGTCTACTTGTGCGTCAAGGACTCACGCCGGAATCCCGGGTCCACACGCATCTCACGGCGCGAGGAGGGGACATTCCTGGGTTGCACCCCGGCGGATCGCTGAGCGCAGCTTTAGCGGTCGAGCGGTCCGATGCATCCTTGGCAGCGGTCGGAAAGGGCGGACAGCAGCTCGGCGGCCTTCAGGGTGGCTTCGCGCACGCGTTCGATGTCTCTCGACGAATTTAATTGAACCAAGGCGGATTCGGCTGTATCGACGACCTCGCTGCGCAGTGCCGCGATAACCTCGGCAGCTGGCGTGCCGTACTGGTACAGCAACACCTGCCTGTCCTGGTACGCGGGGAGTTCGGCGGGCAGGTGCCCGAGTCCGAGACCGGCGAGCTTGGCGGACAGAATCTGTCGGACATTCGTGCCCAGCCGACCGTAGCCGCCGATCTCGCGTAGCTGCCCCATCGGAAGCCGAAAGACGCCGAAATGCTCGGCGACCGCCGCGCGCAACTCATCCCAACTATTCGGCAACCCGACCGCAACGGGCGCCCCTATCCGTGACGTAGCTAACATCTCATTCTCCGCGTCGTGAGACATTCGTCTTCTCCTTCTGTCCGCGACGCTGCGGAAAAACTGTCGCAACCCCTACCGGGCACCACCCCTGTTCGGTGCCGAGGGCCCCGGCTGAATATGCGGTACGTGCGCACCACCGCCGTCGATCGGACCCGGGGCGTGGACCCATCCTACCCCCGGTTGACGACGTTGGCAGCGGAAAATAATCCCTAAGATAATTTATTCAATATGTTTATCGTTGACGACATCGATACCGAAATAGTCAGAAACTTCTTCTTAATCCAAGCGTAACAGCGATTTCCACCGGTGACACAATACCAGGGCAGGATTCCAAGCAGTTCGGCTACCTTGTCGAGCCATTGCCGGAATACCGCGCAAAGAGGGGAACCGGGTGTGGATGGCGACCGACGTGTCCGCAAGGTGTGACGTGTACAGGCCTGCCGGCGCGATCGCTCGGCGTCGCATGGAGCACGGAGGCGCGACTCGTCCCCACGATCCACTGACCGGTCGGCACGCAGCCCACCGAAAACCGATACGAGCATCGAAGGAGCGTCCGCATGACTTTGGAGATTGACAAGACCGTCGCGTCGTTGGGTCATTACGGCTATGGGTGGGCTGATACCGATGTTGCGGGTGTGGGTGCGCGGCGGGGTTTGTCTGAGGGGGTGGTGTGTGATATTTCGGCGAAGAAGGGGGAGCCGGAGTGGATGTTGGAGAGGCGGTTGAAGGCGTTGCGTATTTTTGAGCGTAAGCCGATGCCGTTGTGGGGGGCGGATTTGGGGGGTATTGATTTCGGGAATATCAAGTATTTTGTGCGGTCTACGGAGAGGCAGGCTGCGAGTTGGGATGAGTTGCCTGCGGATATTCGTAATACGTATGATCGGCTTGGGATTCCGGAGGCGGAGAAGCGGCGGTTGGTTGCTGGGGTGGCGGCTCAGTATGAGTCTGAGGTGGTGTATCACCGGATTCGGGGGGATCTGGAGAAGCAGGGTGTGATTTTTTTGGATACTGATTCGGGGTTGCGGGAGTATCCGGAGGTTTTTCGGGAGTATTTCGGTAGTGTGATCCCGGCGGGGGATAACAAGTTTTCGGCGCTTAATACTGCGGTGTGGAGTGGTGGTTCGTTTATTTATGTGCCGCCGGGTGTGCATGTGGATATTCCGTTGCAGGCTTATTTCCGGATCAACACGGAGAATATGGGTCAGTTTGAGCGGACGTTGATCATCGTTGATGAGGGTGCGTATGTGCATTATGTGGAGGGGTGTACTGCGCCGATTTACAAGTCGGACTCGTTGCATTCGGCGGTGGTGGAGATTGTGGTGAAGCCGGGTGGGCGTTGCCGGTATACGACGATTCAGAATTGGTCGAACAATGTGTATAACTTGGTGACGAAGCGGGCTCGTGCTGAGGCTGGTGCCGCGATGGAGTGGGTGGACGGCAATATTGGTTCGAAGGTGACGATGAAGTATCCGGCGGTGTGGATGACTGGTGAGCATGCCAGGGGTGAGGTTTTGTCGTTGGCTTTTGCTGGTGAGGGTCAGCATCAGGATACGGGGGCGAAGATGGTGCATTTGGCGCCGAACACGTGGAGCAGGATTGTGTCGAAGTCGGTGGCGCGTGGTGGTGGTCGTGCTTCTTATCGTGGTTTGGTGCAGGTGAACAAGGGGGCGTGGGGTTCGCGGTCGAGTGTGAAGTGTGATGCGTTGCTGGTGGATACGGTGAGTCGTAGCGACACGTATCCGTATGTCGATATCCGTGAGGATGATGTGGCGATGGGTCATGAGGCCACGGTGTCGAAGGTCGGTGAGGATCAGTTGTTTTATTTGATGAGTCGTGGGTTGAGTGAGGATGAGGCGATGGCGATGGTGGTGCGTGGTTTTGTGGAGCCGATCGCCAAGGAACTTCCGATGGAGTATGCGTTGGAGTTGAACCGGTTGATCGAGTTGCAGATGGAGGGGGCGGTCGGGTGATGTCTGCGGTGGCGGTCAGCAAGGGTGAGGTGTTCGCGTCGTTTGATGTGGACGCGTTTGAGGTGCCGCGGGGGCGTGATGAGGTGTGGCGGTTCACGCCGTTGCGGCGGTTGCGTGGTTTGCATGATGGTTCGGCGCCGGCTACCGGCAGTGGGTGTATCGATGTCGATGAGCGGCCCGGTGTGGTGACCGAGGTTGTGCGTCGTGGCGACCGGCGTCTGGGTGGGGCTGGGGTTCCTGTTGATCGGGTTGCGGCGCAGGCGTTTTCATCGTTTGAGTCGGCGACGGTGGTGACGGTGGGGCGGGATGTGCGGATCGTTGATCCGGTTCATGTTCGGGTGACTGGGCCTGGGTCGGGTGCGGTTGGTTATGGGCATTTGCAGGTTCGGGTCGATGAGTTC
>CAYVQQ010000177.1:1246-7047 GCA_964453085.1 uncultured Mycobacterium sp. | reverse complement strand
AGCAGCATGCCGCTGAAACCGCCCAGGCCGCGACTGCCTACGACGAGCAACTCGGCCGATCGGGACGCGTCGATGAGAGCTTTCGCGGGTTTACCCTTGACCACACTCAAGGTCACCGGAACCGTTGGCGAGTCGCCGAGGACGGCAGCGACCGCCTTTTCGAGCGTCGCGCGCGCATACGCGGCGGCGTCGGAATCGGAATAGTCGACGTAGTAGCCGTATGACGACGGCGAATGCCATGCGATCACCGCCCGAACTTCGGCGCCGGTGAGTTCGGCCTGCTTGGCGGCCCAGCGCAGCGCGTCGTTGCTGTCCTCGGATCCGTCCACCCCGACGACGATCGCCGACTGGGATTCGTTCATTGCCGTTCTTCCTTTACTACGCTGGCGGTGACCCACCGATGCGGACAGCGTCCGGGGGCATCCGCGATGACCCAACAGGCTAGTGGTCCGGCGCGGGCGGTGAGCGGGCGGCCCGGCTCAATCGGTGCTCGACGCTGCCCGGAGACGTCGGGCGGGCATGCCGCGGTCCGCCCGGCTGGAGCACGGAGCCGGGAGCGGCCGGCGCCGACGAGCCGCCACCCGTGGACCCGCCGCGCCAGGCCGGCCGGCGGACCGGCGACACAGTCGCGCCGGGCCGGCGCATGACACACGCATCGCCGGCCACAACTCGACCGGAGCGTAACGGCAAATTGTCATCTCCCACGGCGGGGCGCAGCGCCCACGAGCAGCTAGCCTGGGTGACGTGCCAGATCCCGCCACGTATCGCCCCGCACCGGGGTCCATCCCGGTTGAGCCGGGTGTCTACCGGTTCCGGGACCCGCACGGGCGAGTCATCTACGTCGGCAAGGCAAAGAGCCTGCGGAGCCGGCTGACGTCGTATTTCGCCGACATCGCCGGCCTGCACCCGCGCACCCGGCAGATGGTCACCACCGCGGCCAAGGTCGAGTGGACGGTGGTCACGACCGAAGTCGAGGCGCTGCAACTGGAGTACAACTGGATCAAGGAGTTCGATCCGCGCTTCAACGTGCGCTACCGGGACGACAAGTCCTACCCGGTGCTGGCGGTCACCCTGGGTGAGGAGTATCCCCGCCTGATGGTGTACCGCGGCCCCCGCCGCAAGGGGGTGCGCTATTTCGGGCCGTACTCGCACGCCTGGGCCATCCGGGAGACGCTGGACCTGCTCATCCGGGTATTCCCGGCGCGCACCTGTTCTGCTGGGGTGTTCAAACGGCACAGGCAGATTGATCGGCCTTGCCTGCTCGGCTACATCGACAAGTGCTCGGCGCCATGCATCGGCAAGGTCAGCGCCGAACAGCATCGCCGCATCGTGGACGACTTCTGCGACTTCCTGTCCGGCAAGACCGACCGGTTCGCCCGCGATCTGGAGCAGCAGATGAACGCCGCGGCCGAGCGGCTCGACTTCGAGCGGGCCGCCCGGCTGCGGGACGACCTGTCTGCGGTGAAGCGGGCCATGGAGAAGCAGGCGGTGGTGTTCGGTGACGGTACCGACGCCGACGTCATCGCGTTCGCCGACGATGAACTGGACGCCGCCGTGCAGGTGTTCCACGTCCGCGGCGGGCGGGTGCGTGGCCAGCGCGGCTGGATCGTCGAAAAGCCCGGTGAACCAGGGGATTCCGCCGAAGAGCAGTTGGTGGAGCAGTTCCTGACGCAGTTCTACGGCGAGCAGGCTGAACTGGGTGAGGCCGCCGATGAAGCCGTCAAGGCCGTTCCCCGCGAGGTGCTGGTGCCGTGCCTGCCTTCCAATGCCGACGAACTGTCGAGCTGGCTGTCCGGGTTGCGCGGTTCCCGGGTCAACCTGCGGGTGCCGCGCCGCGGCGACAAGAAGTCACTGGCCGAAACCGTGCAGCGCAACGCCAGAGAAGCGCTCCAGCAACACAAACTGAAGAGGGCGGGCGACTTCAACGCCAGATCCGCCGCGCTGCAGAACATCCAGGATGCCCTGGGGCTTGCGGATGCGCCGCTGCGCATCGAGTGCGTCGACGTCAGCCACGTGCAGGGCACCGACGTGGTGGCGTCGTTGGTGGTGTTCGAGGACGGTCTGCCGCGCAAGTCGGACTACCGGCACTTCGCGGTGCGGGAAGCGGCCGGGCAGGGACGCTCCGACGACGTCGCCTCGATCGCCGAGGTGACCCGCCGCCGGTTCCTGCGCCACCTGAACGAACAGCAGGACCCGAAGATGCTGGCCCCGGAAGGAAAATCGCGCCGGTTCGCCTATCCGCCCAACCTCTACGTCGTCGACGGCGGCGCGCCGCAGGTCAATGCGGCCAGCGCCGTGCTCGAGGAGTTGGGGATCACCGACGTGGCGGTGATCGGGCTGGCCAAGCGGCTCGAAGAGGTGTGGGTGCCCTCCGAGCCGGACCCCATCATCCTGCCGCGCAACAGCGAGGGCCTCTACCTGCTGCAGCGGGTCCGCGATGAGGCGCACCGGTTCGCCATCACCTACCATCGCAGCAAGCGATCCAGGCGGATGACCGCGTCCGTCCTGGATTCGGTGCCAGGATTGGGGGAGCACCGCCGCAAGGCGCTGGTCATGCATTTCGGATCCATAGCCCGCCTCAAGGAGGCTACCGTCGACCAGATCACCGCCGTTCCGGGTGTCGGCGCGGCCACGGCCGCGGCCGTGCTCGAGGCATTGCAGCCGACGCAACCGGAGGACTCGGGATGACGGGTCGCGGGGAGCTGGCCCAGAGCCTGCCGGGGCCCCACGACCAAGAGTCCGCGGCCGGAATCGACGTCGTCCTGGTCACCGGGTTGTCCGGGGCCGGCCGGGGCACGGCGGCCAAGGTGCTGGAGGACCTCGGCTGGTACGTGGCCGACAACCTGCCGCCGCAGTTGATCACCCGGATGGTGGATCTCGGGCTGGCCGCCGGCTCGCGGATCACCCAGCTGGCGGTCGTGATGGACGTCCGCTCACGGGGATTCACCGGCGACCTGGATTCGGTGCGCACCGAGTTGGCGACCCGCAACATCGCCCCGCGGGTGGTCTTCCTGGCAGCGTCCGACGACACGCTGGTGCGCCGCTACGAACAGAACCGGCGCAGTCACCCGCTGCAGGGTGAGCAGACCCTGGCCGAGGGCATCGCCGCCGAACGCAGGATGCTGGCCCCGGTGCGCGCCGGGGCCGACCTGGTCATCGACACGTCGACGCTTTCGGTGCGGGCTCTGCGGGAAAGCATCGAACGCGCGTTCGGTGGCGTCGCCGCCGCATCCACCAGCGTCACCGTCGAATCGTTCGGCTTCAAGTACGGGCTGCCCATGGACGCCGACATGGTGATGGACGTGCGGTTCCTGCCCAACCCGCACTGGGTCGACGAGCTGCGGCCCCATACCGGCCAGCACCCGGCGGTGCGCGATTACGTGTTGGCCCAGCCCGGCGCGGCCGACTTCCTCGAGACCTACCATCGGCTGCTGAACCTGGTCGTCGACGGCTACCGCAGAGAGGGCAAGCGCTACCTGACGGTCGCGATCGGCTGCACCGGCGGCAAACATCGCAGCGTCGCGATCGCCGAGGCGCTGATGCAGCTGCTGCGGGGTCCCGACGCCGGAGCCCACCTGTCGGTGCGGGTGCTGCACCGGGACATGGGTCGCGAATGAGCCCGGCGGCGCGCCCCCCGGCTGCCAGTCAAAGCATCGTCGCGCTGGGTGGCGGACACGGCCTGTATGCGACGCTGTCCGCGGCCCGCCGGCTGAGTCCGCACGTCACCGCGGTGGTCACCGTCGCCGACGACGGCGGCTCGTCGGGGCGGCTGCGCAACGAACTGGACATCGTGCCGCCGGGCGACCTGCGAATGGCATTGGTGGCGCTGGCGTCTGACAGCCCGCACGGTCAACTGTGGGCGACCATCCTGCAGCACCGTTTCGGTGGCAGCGGTGCGCTGGCCGGACATCCCATCGGCAACCTGATGCTCGCGGGTCTGTCCGAGGTGCTCGACGACCCGGTCGCGGCCCTCGACGAGCTCGGGCGCATCCTCGGCGTCAAGGGCCGGGTGCTGCCGATGTGCCCCATCGCGCTGCAGATCGAGGCCGATGTGTCCGGCCTGGAGACCGACCCGCGGATGTTCCGGCTGATCCGTGGGCAGGTGGCGATCGCGACCACACCGGGCAAGGTGCGGCGGGTGCGGCTGCTGCCCGGCAACCCGCCGGCGACTCGGCAGGCGGTCGACGCGATCATGGCCGCCGACCTGGTGGTGCTCGGCCCCGGGTCGTGGTTCACCAGTGTGATCCCGCATGTGCTGGTCCCGGAGCTGGCCGCGGCGCTGCGGGCGACCACCGCCCGCCGCGCACTGGTGCTCAACCTGGTGGCCGAGCCGGGGGAGACGGCCGGTTTCTCCGTGGAGCGCCACCTGCACGTGCTGGCTCAACACGCGCCGGATTTCACCGTGCACGGCATCATCATCGACGCCGATCGGGTCCCCAGCGATCGGGAACGCGACCATCTGCGCCGCACGGCGACCTTGTTGCAAGCCGAGGTGCACTTCGCTAACGTGTCCAGACCTGGTACACCGTTGCATGACCCGGGCAAACTCGCGGCCGCCCTGGACGGTGTGCGCATGGGCAGCGGGGAGTCGTCGGCGCGCAGCGCGACATCCACCGAAGAAATTCGGATCGACGGACGGTGAACGCCTGCAGCCCGGGGCGGATGGACCGACTGGCAACGGACCGAGGGGTGACGGCGCGTGGCGATGACGACTGAAGTCAAGGACGAGTTGAGCCGGCTGGTCGTGCAGTCGGTCAGCGCCCGCCGCGCCGAGGTCACGTCCCTGCTGAGGTTTGCTGGTGGGCTGCACATCGTGGGCGGCCGGGTGATCGTCGAGGCCGAGGTGGACCTGGGCAATGTCGTGCGGCGCCTGCGCAAGGACATCTTCGAGCTGTACGGCTACAACGCCGTCGTGCATGTGTTGTCGGCCAGCGGAATTCGCAAGACCACCCGCTACGTGCTGCGGGTGGCCAACGACGGCGAGGCGCTGGCACGCCAGACCGGCCTGCTCGACAATCGGGGGCGTCCGGTGCGCGGGCTGCCGGCTCAGGTGGTCGGCGGCAGCGTCGCCGACGCCGAAGCGGCGTGGCGTGGGGCATTCCTGGCGCACGGTTCGCTGACCGAACCAGGACGGTCGTCGGCCCTGGAGATCAGCTGTCCCGGCCCGGAGGCGGCCCTGGCGCTGGTGGGCGCGGCCCGCCGGCTCGGGGTCGGCGCCAAGGCACGTGAGGTGCGCGGCGCCGACCGGGTGGTGGTCCGTGACGGCGAGGAGATCGGCGCACTGCTGACGCGAATGGGCGCCCAGGACACCCGGCTGGTGTGGGAGGAGCGTCGGATGCGGCGCGAGGTTCGCGCGACCGCCAACCGGCTCGCCAACTTCGACGACGCGAACCTGCGCCGTTCGGCCCGGGCCGCGGTCGCGGCGGCCGCCCGGGTGGAGCGCGCGCTGGAGATCCTGGGCGACACCGTGCCCGACCATCTGGCCTCGGCCGGCAAGCTGCGGGTGGAGCACCGGCAGGCCTCGCTGGAGGAGCTCGGTCGACTGGCTGACCCTCCGATGACAAAGGACGCCGTGGCGGGCCGTATTCGGCGCCTGCTGTCCTTGGCCGACCGTAAGGCGAAGGTCGACGGCATTCCCGACACGGAGTCGGCGGTGACGCCGGATCTGTTGGAAGACGCCTGACGGGCGACGGGTCGGCGGCCATACCGCTTCGGCGAGGCCGCGGTGGTGGCGGCTCCCGGCAGCGCTGCGCCGCACTGGCGAAGCCCGCCGTCGTGCCCGCCCGCTCGCTCCGCGCTGT
>CAYVQQ010000177.1:0-1146 GCA_964453085.1 uncultured Mycobacterium sp. | reverse complement strand
CGCCTGTGGTGCCGGCCGTCTCCGGCGCGTTATGGTTACCCACGCCCGACGGCAATCCTCCAGTTGAGAGGGACGAAATGGATCTCGCCGGATGGACCGACGCGCCCCAGCGGGTTTCCGTCACCGCAGTGACGCCCGACGATCCCGCGGCGGAGGCGGCCGACCGCCGCCAGGCCGAGTACTTCCTCGGTCTGCTGCTGCAGCACCGCCGCCTCATCGCCCACCGGATCGACGAATACCGCAGGGGCATTATCGCCGCCGAAACGGGCGGCGACGCCGGGCGCGCCTACGAGTTGAGGCGGATGGCCCGCGGCGACGAACAGGAGCGGCGCACCCTCGACGGTCTGATCGCGAACCTGCAGCGGCGCTTCCCGGGCCAGGAGCCGGCCGTTGTGGCCCGCGGCGCGCAGGTGCGGGTCGCGATCCGGTAGGCGCGGACGGCAGATCCCGGTATCTCGGCGTACCGGAGGTGTCCCTGTGTTCGTGGTCCGCGCCGCCGTGCGCACCTGCGGCGCCGAGCCGGCCGCTGTAGTCGCAATGCGGCCGAGCCTTGACCGAATCGCTCACGCACCCTTGCGGTTTCACCCGGCACCGCACCCCTGCGATCACTATTGTAATGACGTCAGTAACAAGAGAAGATGTCAGTCACAAGGGAATTGGAGCCATGCGGGCGATTGTTCGGGGTGTTCTCACCGTCGTCGGGGCTGCCGCGAGCGTGCTCGCGGGGCCGGCCGGCACAAGCCTGGCGGCGGCCGGCCAGCCCGACCGGTTCGCCGTCGTGTCGGTGCTGCCGACCCACGGCGAGGTTGTGGGGATCGCGCACCCGGTGGTAGTGACCTTCCGCGCGCCCGTCACCGGCTCGATCGCGCGGCACGCGGCCGAGCGCGCCGTGGACGTCACCTCGTCGCCCGCCAGGACCGGCCGGTTCGAATGGCTGGACAACAACGTCGTGCAGTGGGTGCCCAGCCGGTACTGGCCGGCGCACAGCACGGTGACGCTATCGGTGGGCGGCACGCGCGGTCTCGCTCTGGACTTCGAGACCGGTCGCGCCGTCGTCGGCGTCGCCAACATCTCGGACCACACATTCACCGTGAGCATCGACGGAGCCGAGGCCGATCCACCGCCTCCGCTGCCGGCACCGCACCA
>CAYVQQ010000176.1:222-7081 GCA_964453085.1 uncultured Mycobacterium sp. | reverse complement strand
CGGTGGGGCGGATGGCGATCGCCAGGGCGACGGCCAGTGCCGCCACCCCGACGATGAACACCCCGCCCAACGCGGTTCCCAGCACCCTGAACCTGCGATCGCGGTAGCCGCCGTCCAGAAGGCTGGTCGCACCGGTGTAGGTGTCGTCGTCGGCGACGGCGCTGTAGGCGAGGTTGTCCAGGCCTGCATCACCGGCGGCCTCGAAGTAGCCGGGGGCGATGGCCAACGGATCGACGGCGCCGGTGCCGGGATCCTGGGCGTAGGCCAGCGCCGCCGTCGAGGACGCGAAGAGCGGGGCGCTGGCCGAGGCCAGCGCGGCCCCGCGGGCCAGCGCCGTAGCCGGCTCCTCCGGCGTGGTCAGCCGCAGCGTGGTCGCCGCCTCCAGCGCCGGCTTGATCATCGGGATGTCGATGCCGGCCCCGACGACGAACACCGCGTCCGGCCGCGGTACCAGGCCCTCAGCCTGGGAAACCATCGTGGCCAGCTGGGCGACCGCCGCGTCGTCGTCGACGGGCAACGCCTGCCGGTGGACGTCGGCGATCGACCCGTCGGCACTGTCGACCACCGCCAGGGTGGCGGCATCGGACTCGATGAAGAGCAGCGCAGTCTGGGCGTAGTTGGTCTGGTTGCCGACCGCCTGGGTCAACGCGGCCGCGGCCAGGAAGGACGAGACCAGCATCACGTTCTCGATTTTGTGCGCGGCCAGCGCATCGCGGAGCGCGGCGGCCTCGACGGGATCAGAGAAGGTTACTCCGGTCGAAACCAGCTGGTAACCACCCTCGGCGGCGCCTTCCTGGGTACCCAGGATGGCCGACACCACCTGGTCGGCCACGTCGATCGGCGCCGCTTCGCCCTCGGCGGCCAATTGGAAGTCGTCCTCGTCGATGGTCGCACCGTCACCGCCCTGCCCCTCGACCAGGACCATCCGGACCGCCGTCGGCGCCATCGACACGCCGAGTACCGTGTCCAAAGCTCCTCCATTGTCGTCCACCGGCCGGTGACTTCGAGCCGTCGTCCTCACACCCTCCGGCGTCGCTGACGCGCCGGTCGTCTCCATCCATGTTTCCCTGTGGGCCCCGATTTTACGCGCTCCCCGCCGGGTCCTACGGGCGCTCGCTTACGGCCAGGGGATGGGAATGCCGTATCGGTCCAGGTGACGTCGGATCCAGGCGCCCCCTCCGTGATCGTCACCGCCGGGGCTCGTCGGCGGGCCCTGCTGTGGAGCTTGCGTCGGTCCCGGCGCCGGGGCTGCCGGCACGGGGGCCACCGGCACGGGTGCGGCCGACGGCTCCGCGTACCCCGGGGGCGGCGGCGTTGCCGACGGCGACAGCGCCGGCGGGGCGGTTTTGGCAGGCGGCGGCGCGGGGCTGTGGGGGCGGTTGGTGAGCGCCAGCACCAGCGCGAGCGCCGCCACCCCGGCCACGAGAACCGCCGTCGCGGCGCCCGCGACGGCCAGCGACCTGCGGCTGCCCCGCCCGCGGACCGCTCGCGGCGCGGCTCCGGCGGCGTCGGCCGGATGCCCCGCCGCGGCCCGCAGATCCTGCGACGGGATCGCGAGGGTCGGCGGCGCTCCCAGCTGCGCGGTCGCCGCGGCCAAGGCGGCTCCGCGCGCCAACGCCCGCTCGGGTTCCTCGGGAACGGTGATCGAGAGCGGCGTCGCGGCCGCCAACGCCAGCCTGATCGACGGGATGTCGACACCGGAGCCCACCAGGAACACCTCCTCCGAGTCGGCATGCGTCGAGGCGGTCCCCGACAGCATCGCCGCCAGTTGGGCTATCCCCGCGTCGCCTCGCGCCAGGCGCTGCCGGCGGATGCCGGCCGCGCCGTCGGCGGTGTCGACGACCGCCAGCGTCGCAGTGGCCGCCTCGACGAAGAGCAGCACGGTGCGGGCTCGGCCGGACGCGCCACCGACAGCCTGGCCCAGCGCTGCGGCCGCGGTGAACGCCGAGACCAGCGTGACATCACCGATATGGCGCCGCGCGAGCGTGTCACGCAGCGCGGCCGCTTCGGCGTCGTCGGTGCAGGTGATCCCTGTCGACCGCAGCCGGTAGCCGCCCGCCGCCGCGGCCTGCCGGGTACGGAGGACGGTCGCGATCACCAGGTCCGTCGCCGCGGCGATCGATGGCGTGCCGGCTACGCGCAAATCGTCCTGGTCGACGGTGACTCCACCGGCGCCCGCCCCCTCGACGAGCACCGTGTGGATCGCCTCCGGCGCCACGGACATGCCGAGTACGACGTCCACGCTCCTCCCCTTCGCTCTCGGTTTGCGGCGCTGCGCCGCGATGGCTACCTGCGCCCAAAACCACCGAAACCATGCCCACCGCCGAAACGACCGAAACCATGCCCGCCGAAACCGTGGCCCCCGCCGAAGCCACCATGGCCACCGCCGAACAGGCCACCCAAAGGACCACGGCCGCCGCCCAGGGGACCGCGGAAACCGGGCCCGTTGAGGGGACCGCGGACACCGGGCCCGTTGAAGGGACCGCGGACACCGGGCCCGTTGAAGGGACCCTGGCCTCCCAGCCGCGGCGCGGGCGGTCGAATGATCGGCACCTGCGGCACCGGAACGAGCGGTGGAACCACCGGGATCAGCGCGGGCGCCGGCGGGGCCGCCGGAGCCGGGGCCACCGCCGGCGGGCGCATGGGCCGGGGCACCACCACGGGCCTGGGCGGCTTGGCCTGGACCGGGGGCACGGGGCCGGAATGCGTTGGGACGATGAGGTTTTCGTCGGGCCTGGGCCGCAGGGCCACCGTGGGGCGAATGTTGATGGCCAGCGCGATCTCCACGACGACGACCGCCGCGATGGCGACCACCGTCAACATGCCGCCCACCCGCAGCAGGGACTTACGCCGCGGCGCCTCGGGGCGCGGGTCGAAGATGGCGGTGCCGGCGTCGGCGTCCTCGTCCGGCACGGCACTGTAGGCGACGTTGTCCTGGCCGTCCCCGGCCTCGCCGGCCGTGCCCGCAACGCCCCGGTAGGCGGGCAGCAGACCGGGCGACTGCCCGGCGAGAGCCAAAGGGTCGACCGCGCCGGTGCCGGGGTCCAGCGCATAGGCCAGCGCGGCCGTGGACGACGCGAACAAAGGAGCGTTGGCCGCCGCCAGCGCCGCACCCTGCGCCAAGGCCATGTTCGGTTCGTCGGGCACGACCAATCCGAGCGACGTCGCGGCCTCCAGCGCCGGTCTGATCAGTGGGATGTCTACGCCGGATCCGACGACGACCACGCCCTCGGGGTGCGCAACCAGCGCTTCGACCCGGGAAACCATCTCCGCCAGCTCGGCCACAGCCTCCTGGTCGTCGTCAGAGAGAACTGTACGGTGTACGTCGGAGACCGATCCGTCCGCGGTGTCGATCACCGCCAGGGTCGCGGCGTAGGGCTCGATGAAGAGCAGCGCCGTATGCGTGTATCGGATTGCGTCGCCGACGGACCGAGCCAGCGCGGCCGCGGCCATGAACGCCGACACCAACATCACGTTCTGGAGTTTGTGGGCGACCAGCGCGTCGCGCAGTATCGCGGCCTCGACGTGATCGGTCCAAGTCACCCCGGTCGACAGCAGTCGGTAGCCGCCCTCGTCGGCGCCTTGCCGAGTGCCCAGTATCGCCGAGAGCACCCGGGCCGGCGCGTCGGCGGGCGACGACTGCCCGGTGACGTCGAATTCGTCCTCGTCGATAATGGCCCCGTCGGCGTTCTCTCCCTCGACCAGCACCATGCGGACCTTCGTCGGCGTCATCGACACGCCGAGCACGATGCCCACCACCGTTCCCATCCCCTTGGGCAATTCGCCGCGCCGTCCCCGAGCGCAGACACCCGATCGGCCCGGCTACCGGCCGCGTTCTGACCCGTAGAAGCGACGGCGCAATGGCCGGCCCGACCACAACAATTCGAGACTACCCGCGCGGGCACGCCGGCTGCGGCAGGCCGCGTTCGCTGCGGGTCAATCTGCTGCGGCACTGAGCCATACGGGCAGCGGCGCCCGCCGCCGAAACCGCCGTGGCCACCACCCGGACCACCCGACTTGGGTACGGTGCCACGACCTGGTGGGACGGGATGCGGCGGGAACAGCGGACCCGTGCCACCGCCCGTCGGGTACGGGACGTGGACGGGCGAGGGGATCGCGGCAGGCTGCGACGCATGCGGCACCCGGACCGACGAGCGGCGAAGGACGCGGTCGGGAAAGGGCACGCCGACCACGGGCGCGGGCAGGTGCATCGGCGGCACCGCGGCGGGCGCCGGCGGCGCAACCACCACGGGCACCGGCACGACCGGGGCCGCCGGGACCGGGGGAACCGCCGGCGGGTTCGAAGGTTTGGGCGCTGCCACCGGCATCGGCACGCTGATGTACGGCCTCGGCGCCACGGCCTGGACCGGCGCGGGCGCTGCTGGGTCGGGACGATCAGGTGCTGGCCGGGAGTGGGTTGCAGGGCAACCGTGGTGCGGATGCCGATCGCCAGCGCGATCTCCCGCCCGCCGGATCGACAACGTCATGATGGTGTCGGCCTTGCCGATCAGCAGGCGGGCCTGCGGCGGGGTTGGTCCGCATCGGGGGGGCGAAAAGGCCCTCGATGACGGAGGTCGAGGCTTTGACATCCACGTCCGGGACGTCGACCGCAGCGGGGCGATGTCGGCACCGGAGCCGACCACGAACAGCCCGCCCGCGGCCGGTTCCGATTCGTCGAGCCCGGCCACCGTCTACCCAAGGTGCGCGACGTCCTCGTCGTAGGACTCGGCGTGGGATGCTCGCCTGGCGGACGTCGGCGACGGAGCCGTCTGAGGTTTCCACGAGTGCTGTCGTCGCGGTGCCGGGCTCCACGAACAGCACCACGGTGCGCTCGTAACGCCGGCACCAGCATGACGTTGTTGATCTGGCGGGCGGCCAGCGCGTCGCGCAGCACCCCCGCCTCGTGCCGGTCGGTCCAGCTCCCCCGATCGACGAGAGTTCCAAGCGCGCGTCGGCCGCGCCCTCGCGGGTGCCCAGGATGGCGGCGATCACCCGATCGGGAGCGCTCACGGCGGGGGCTTCGGCGGTTTGGCCGGCGGCGGCGACATCGAACCCGTCCTCTTCGATCGTGGGCCGTCGGCGTTCTCACCGTCGAGCAGAACCATCTGGATCGATGCCGGTGCCATCGACACCCCGAGCATGGTGCCCAAAACCCATCCGCCCAAACTCCGCAGCCGGCCATGGTCTGGGCGGAGGAAAACCAGGCGGACCGCTGCGCCCATACTGGGCGGCGAAGCTGTGCTGCGGTCCTGCCGAGGCTAGGTACTTCTGAAGTTCTGGTACGAGCGCGACGGCGTGGGTCCCCGCTGCCCCTGGTATTTCGAGCCCACGCTCGAACTGCCGTACGGGTGCTCCGCCGGGCTGGTCAGCCGCAGGATGCACAGCTGACCGATCTTCATGCCCGGCCACAGGGTGATCGGCAGGTTGGCGACGTTGGACAGCTCCAGCGTGATGTGGCCGCTGAAGCCCGGGTCGATGAACCCGGCCGTCGAGTGCGTCAACAGGCCCAGGCGGCCCAGCGACGATTTGCCCTCCAGGCGTCCCGCGAGGTTGTCGGGAAGGGTGCACAACTCCAGCGTCGAGCCGAGCACGAACTCGCCCGGGTGCAGCACGAAGGGTTCGCCGGGATCGGGTTCGACCAGGCTGGTCAGCTCGTCCTGCTGCTTGGCGGGATCGATGTGGGTGTAGCGGGTGTTGTTGAACACCCGGAACAGGCGGTCGAGGCGGACGTCGATGCTGGAGGGCTGCACCAGGGTGTCGTCGAAGGGGTCGACACCCAGCCGGCCCGCGGCGACTTCGGCCCTGAGGTCACGATCGGAGAGCAGCATCCGCAGAGCCTATCGGCCGCCGGAGATGGCCCCGGCTCAACGCAGGTACATCTCCCGACCGGTGGGATATCCGCCGCCGGTGGTGGTGACGTGGACGTGGTCGTAGTGCCCGAGCCTGCTCGGTTGCGCACCATCGGGCGTGTAGTAGACGCCGCGCCAGATCGCGTCCTGCATCCCGAATCGACGCGCGTTCCCGCGCACGAACGCGACGATCCTGTCGCCGAGCGCGATGCCCTCGGCGGTGCCGGCGTTGGGGATCATCACGTCGATCGCCAGGCCGTTGGGATGCCATGGCAGCGGATCCGGCCGCACCCCTCCGATTTCGTGGATTTCGGGGAAGGTCGCGCTGATGCTGCGGGCAACCAGGATGGTCCGGACTTGAAGGCCTCGCTCGGCGGCGACACCGACCGGCAAGAACCGGGATTGTCGGTGCCAGCGTGACGCGGCGGCGACCTCGGCGCTCCTACCTGCGCCGTCACCGGGCGCCCCCGGGGCCGGCATCGCCGTGACGATCTCGAAGGATCCGGCTGCGACGTCGGCTACGACCGGCTCGGCGACCGCGTGGGCAGCACCCGGGTGCACGTCCGCGCCCGCCGCCACGAGGACGACGGCCGGGGCGGCCAGCGCTGCCAGGACCGTTGCCGGTTTTCGCCGAGTCCTGGGTAGCTCATGCCTGCCCACGCATCGCACCCTACGAGATAACGGATTATCACGAAAGGGTAAACATCAAACAGTCGCCATCCGGGGTCGCCGGAGCCGGTGAGTATCCGACGGCTACCCTGGTTGCCGCGACGACGGACGATCGCTCCGCCTCGCAGCCACGGATGCTAGCCTGTCGAAGCGACAGTGCCGATGTAGTTCAATGGCAGAACATCAGCTTCCCAAGCTGAATACGCGGGTTCGATTCCCGTCATCGGCTCCACGCCTGCCAGGGCATGTACCGTTCGACGCCAGCGCTGCGACCTGCCCTGCACGCCGGCGGGCTTCTTGTATTCGAATTCGAGGTTGAATTCCCGGCCGACCCTGCGCAG
>CAYVQQ010000176.1:0-212 GCA_964453085.1 uncultured Mycobacterium sp. | reverse complement strand
CGCCGGCTGTAACCCCCCATCACGTGACGGCGCCATCATGCCGTCGGGGCCAACAACATCGCCGTGCCCGCCAGGCGTTTCGCCCCCACCAAAGCTGCTTCATATGTCCGCGCGTGATGAATAGCGACGGTATGCGTTGCTCACGCGGTGCAACGGACTGGGTGATCAGGTTCCGTTCTGCGACAAGGCTGCAGCGCAGTTGCGTCCAGGGG
>CAYVQQ010000175.1:0-7107 GCA_964453085.1 uncultured Mycobacterium sp. | reverse complement strand
CACCTCAAGATCGAGCAAGCCGCCGTCGGCGCGCAGCGTCGCGCCGGCGCCAACGACGGGCCGCACCCCTGCGGGATCGTTGAGGTAGGGCCGGTCGACGATGAGTGTGTCGTCGCGGTCGAACAGCACGGCCAGCGGCGGCTCGCGCCGGGCCGTCCGGAACGCGCACTCGCCGGCCAGTCGGTGCGCTACCGCGGCCGGGGGGATGAGGACGCTGCTGGCGACCAGGCGCACGGCCTCGGCCAGCGTCGGCGGCCCGCTCAGCCAGCGCCGCGCGGTGAACTCCGCCGTCAGCGACAGCCACACCGCCGCGGCGGCGCGGGCCACGCCGCCGCGGCCCAGCAGTGCGGCGAGCCCGCTCACGCAGCCGGCCGCGGTGGTGGTCAGGTGCGCGGGCATGCGGCCCGGCCCCTCCCCGACCAGCGTGCGCCACGACCGGCCGTGCTTGCGGCGCATCAGAGCGTCGTCCCGGTTGCCGACCTGTGCGCGCACGCTCGACCACCATGTGGCGGGGGAAATCGGGTGGACGCATCGGCGGCCGCCGCGGACGATCTCGCCTCCAGCGGCCACGATCCGCGCCGCCAGATCGGAATCCTCGCGGTAGGCGCGCGGGAATCGTTCATCGAAACCGCCGGCGGCCACCAGCGCGTCACGGCGATAGGCCATGTCGGCGGTGATCCATCGTGCGGTGGCCAGTCGCAGGGTGCGGCGCTCGTCGTCGGTGGGCCGGCCCCCTGACGACCCGGCCGGCATCGGCACCACGAGCGTGCCCTGGGAGCCGGCGGCGCCGACCTGCTCGGCCGCCCAAAGGTCCTCAGCCAGCTTGGATGTCCAGCACCGCTGCGGCTCCACGTCGTCGTCGAGGAAGCACACCCAGCGCTCCGTGGTGGTGCGCCAGCCGATGTTGCGCGCCACCGCGGGCCCTCGCCCGCCACCGGTGAGCAGCTGGACGGGGAAGTCGGCAGCCCCCTTCAGCGGCATGGTGGGCCCCGGCCGGTCGTCAACGACGACCACCTTGGCCGGCGCCGGGCCGGGTCCCGTCCACAGCGCATCAAGCAGGCGGTGCAGGGAATCCCGCCCGATGGTGGGCACCACGACGGCGTATTCGGGGGCACGTTCGCTCATCGTCGCCGCCTGACCAGGTAGGGCCCCAACGCCAGCACGTCGATCGGAGCGCTGCCGAACACCTCCAGCGCGTCGCGGGGGCTGTCGACCATCGGGCGCCCGGCGGTGTTGAAGCTGGTGTTGACGATCACTGGTACGCCCGTGCGTTCGGCGAACCATGAGATGGTTGCGTGCAGGCGCGGGTCGGCGAATCGGTCGACGGTCTGGATTCGCGCGGTGCCGTCGACGTGGGTGGCGGCCGGAATGCGACCGCGCCAACCTTCGGCGACGTCGTGCACGAACAGCATGTACGGGCTGGGCACCGGTCCGCGTAAGAAGATCTCCGCGGCCCGCTCGGCCAGGACCATCGGCGCGACCGGCCGGAACTGCTCGCGGCCCTTGACCGCGTTGAGGCGTCGCAGGTTGCCGGCGTCGCGCGGGTCCGCCAGCAGCGAGCGCCCGCCCAAGGCTCGCGGGCCGAATTCGGCGCGGCCCTGGAACCAGCCGACCAATCGGTTGTCGGCCAGCTCGTCGCCCACGGCGCGGGCGATGTCTTGCGGGCACTCGTACCCGACGGCGGCCTCCTCGAGTGCGGAGCGGATCTCGTCGTCGGACCAGTCGCGGCCCAGTCGCGCGGTCGTCATCGGGGCGATCGGCTCGCCGTGGGCGGCGGCCAGGCTCATGGCGGCCCCCAGCGCGGTGCCGGAGTCGCCGGAGGCCGGTTGTACCCACAGGCGCTCGAAGCCGGATTCGGTGTACAGGCGCGTGTTGGCCACACAGTTCAGCGCCACGCCGCCGGCCAGGCAGAGCCCGTCGGCGTCCGTACGGTTGCGTAGCCAGCCAGCCAGGTCGACCAGCACCTCCTCGACGACCTGCTGCACACTGCTGGCCAAGTCGGCGTGCACGGGATCGAGCGTCTGCTCGTCCGGCCGGCGCGGCGGGGCTAGGTCCTCCCACCGGAACGGCTCGGTGCGGAACCCCCCGTCGCCGCACGTGTACACCCGCTCGCGCAGAACGTCGGCGAACCGCGGCTCGCCGTAGGAGGCCATCGCCATGACCTTGTACTCATCGCTGGACCGGGCAAAACCGAGGTGCTCGGTGACGCTTTCATAGAGCAGCCCCAGCGAGTGCGGCAGCGCCTGTTCGGCCAGCACATCGAGCTTGTGGTCGCGGTAGACACCGGCCAGCATGGAATTGCGTTCGCCGCGCCCATCGACCACCAGGACGGCCGCCTCCGGGTGCGGGGACACCAGCGCCGCCGATGCGGCGTGCGCGACGTGGTGGCGCACATGCTGCACGACGGCCGGATCGAAGCCGGGAACCGCGGCGGCGAGGAAGCGCGGCGCGCGCTCCGCGTACAGGGTCCGCAGGTCCTCCCACTCCCGGTCGAGGCCGCCCCGGTCGTATGGTTCGTCATGCATCAATGCGGGGTCATAGGAGTAGCCGACGGCGTCCACGTCCGCGGGCTCGACGCCGGCGTGGTCGAGGCACCACCGGATCGCCGCGACCGGTAGCTCCCACGTCGAGAACGGGACGGCCTGCTTGCCGTGCTTGCGCCGGGAGAACCGCTCCTCCTCGGCGGCCGCCACTACCTGCCCGTTGACCACCAGCGCCGCCGCCGGGTCGTGGAAGACCGCGTTGATTCCCAGGATTCGCATCAGATCTCCTGCCGAGTCGGTCGCCCGCCGGCTGGGAGCCCGCCAGGGACGGGGAGCCCGCAAGTCGTGCGGAACCAGTCGAGGGTGGCGCCCAGGCCGGTGTGGTGGTCAACCGTCGGCTCCCACCCGAGCCGGCGGCGGGCCAGGGTGATATCGGGGCACCGGCGCTGCGGGTCGTCCGCGGCCGGCGCGGTGAGCTGGATCGGCGATCGACTACCTGCGAGGTCGCGGATCAGCTCGGCGACCTCGAGCACCGTCAGCTCGTTCGGGTTGCCCACGTTGACCGGCCCGTCGAAGTCGCTGCGCGCCAACATGATCAGGCCGGCGACGGTGTCGTCGACAAAACACAACGACCGGGTCTGTAACCCTGTGCCGGACACGGTCAACGGTTCATCGCGCAACGCCTGCCGGCAGAACGTGGGTACCATCCGACCATCCTCGGCGCGCATGCTGGGGCCGTAGGTGTTGAAGATGCGCGCGATCCCGGTGTCTGCCAGGCCGAGTCGGCGGTGGGTGACGGTCAGCGCCTCGGCGTAGCGCTTGGCCTCGTCGTACATGCTGCGCGGTCCCACCGGATTGACGTTGCCCCAGTAGTTTTCGGACTGCGGATGCTGACCGGGGTCGCCGTAGACCTCACTGGTCGACGCCAGGGCGAACCGGGCTCCGGCACTCTCGGCGATCTGCAACGCCACCGCCGTGCCGGCCGACCCGGCGCGCAGCGTTGCAAGCGGGCGTCGTTGGTAGTCGGCCGGGGAGGCGGGCGAGGCCAGATGGAACACGGTGTCGAACGCGGTCCCGGTTTTTTCGACAACGTCGGGATGGCAGATGTCGTGGCGCACAAAGCGGTAGCCCGGTCGCCCAGCCAGGTGGGCCGCACCTCCCGGCGGACTGGTGGACAGGTCGTCGACGCTGACGACCTCGGCGCCGCCGTCGAGCAGTTGTTCGCAAAGATGGATACCCAGGAAGCCGGCCCCCCCGGTGACCAGGGCGCGCATTATCGGACGCACCGACTTCCTGTACCCGGCAGAGAGTACCTGAAACGCCGTTTTTTCCATGGATTTCCGGGTACGGGCTGTGATCATGGCGTCTCTATCCCGCACCTCGTTCGTCATCGCGACGCGCAACCGGTCCCAGGATCTGTGCGTCGTTGTCGAGCGGCTGCTCGACACCACCTGTTGCCCGATCATTGTGGTAGACAACGGCTCCGACGATGACTCGGTGTCGATGTGCGGCCGTGTCGCGGTCCGCTCCGGTGGACGGGTGAGGATAGTGGCGTTGCGGCGCAACGAGGGTGCGGTGGCCCGCAACGTCGGTGTGTCGAAGTGCGTCACCCCATATGTGGCGTTTTGCGACGACGATTCGTGGTGGGGGCCGGAGGCGGTCCCGCTGGCCGAGTGCATCTTCGACCAGTACCCGACCGTAGCGTTGTTGGCGGGCCGCGCCGTGTTATGGCCGCAGCATCGTGACGACCCGTTCGTCGCCGAACTAGCTGACAGTCCGCTCGGGCGCGACCCGGCCCTGCCCGGCCCGTCGATACTCGGCTTCCAGGCATGCTCAGCGCTGGTGCGCAAGGTTGCGTTCGAGGCGGTCGGCGGATTCAGCCCAATCCTGCACTTCCGCGGCGAGGAGAGCCTGCTAGCCTGGGATTTTGCGGCGCTCGGCTGGGACCTGTGCTTCTGCCGTGCGCTGGTGGCATACCACCAGCCTTCGCCGAGCCGGCCGCCGAGTCCGGTGGAGCACGCGCGCGTGCTGCGCAACGAACTGCTGGCTGCCTGCCTGCGGCGGCCCGCGGACCGCTGCGTCCGTGCCGGCGTCAGTCTGGCCCGCTCTGCCGCGCATGACAGCGCGCACGCCCGGGCGCTGCTCGAGGCGCTGGCCGCGCTCCCGGCCGTGCTGCGTGCGCGGCGCCGACTACCCGCCGCCGTCGAACGCTCGCTACACCTGCTGGAATCCCATTGACCTTACCCGGACTGCCTACTCGGAGCCGCCACGTCGCGCCGCGCGGACAGCACTTTTTCGTAGCTGCGTTCGGTGTCGGCGGCGACGCGGTCCCATGTGTAGCGGGCGCGAGCCCGCTCCCGGCCGGCCAGGCCCATGGCGGTGCGCCGGGCGGTGTCTTTCAGTAGCGCTGCGATGGCGCCCGCCAGCGAGTCCGGGTCGTTCGGGGGCACCAGGCGGCCGGTGACGTCGTCGACGACGGTGTCGCGGATCCCGCCGACCGCGCTGGCGACCACCGGTTTCCCGCATGCCATCGCCTCGAGTGGCACGATTCCGAATGGCTCGTACCACGGGGTACAGGCCACGACGTCGGCCGACCGCAGCACGGCGGGCATCTCGCTGCGCGCGACCCCGCCCAGTAGCCGCACCCGGTCGGCCACACCCGCCTCCGCGGCCAGCCGCAGCAGGCGCCGAGCGTGTTGGTCGGCGGGCAGCGACGCGCCGTCCGGGCCGCCGACGATCATGAGTTCGGTGCCGGGCACGCGCGGCAGTGCTCGGATCAGGGTCTCAAAACCCTTGCGCGGTACCAGGCGCCCGACGGAGACGATGCGCTTGAGGGCGCCGCCGGGAAAGGCGGGGCCGACCGGATTGAACGCGTCGGTGTCGACACCGCAGGGTGTCACCGACGTGCGGGAGCGAGCGCGACCCATCCGCACCAGTTCGAACACCTCGTCGGTGCTGGTGGCCACTACCCAGTCCGCGCTCCGGGCGACCGTACTCTCCAGCGCGATGCGGCACTCCGGGCTGGTGTCGTCGGCGCCTTGGTGCCGCCGCTTGACCACGCCGAGTGCGTGGAAGGTCTGCACCATCGGTATCCCGCGCGGCGCGCAGGCTCGCCGCGCGGCGAGCCCCGACATCCAGAAGTGTGCGTGCGCCACGTCGGGGGAGTCGGTGGCCCAGTCGGTTGCCAGGTGGTGCCCGAATGAGTACATATGTTGCAGCAATGAGTCTTTGGGTAACACCGTGGGTGGGCCCGCAGGAAGATGGGCGACCGTGTAGCCGTGGTCGGTGTTGACGCGGTCCGGCAGGCTCGGGTCGTCGCGGCGGGTGTACACGACCACCTCATGGCCCCGCCGCACAAGTGCCGCCGACAGTTCTGCGACGTGGACGTTCTGCCCTCCGGCATCGACGCCGCCCAGGTGCGCCAGCGGACTGGCGTGTTCGGAGATCATCGCGATTTTCATGCGGGCTCCTCTCCGGTCAGCTGCACTGCTCGTCGACGAGGCGGTCCCAATCCGCTAGGAAACGCCCGAGATTGAAACGAGCGGTGGCATATTCACGTGCTACCTTGCCGGCGGCGACCGCGGCCGCGTGGTCGTTGAGGAAATCGCGGAGTCCAGTACCGAGGGTGTGTGGGTCGGCGCTGACCACACCGGCCCCGGGGGGCACCACCAGCGGGGTCATCGTTGTGCCGACCGCCACGATGGGCATGCCGAGCATCATCGCCTCGATCAGCGACATGCCCAAGGAGGTCCAACGGGCCGTATGCAGGTAGACACGCCGGCGGGCGACCTGATACCACAAGTCGGGGGCACGCATGTCACCGTGACCGGTCACCGCGCAGTGGTTGTGGCGCAGCGACGCGGTCCCGATCCCCCATACGTCGATCCGGGCGTACGTGGACAACGGTGCCAGCAGGTCGGTGCCCACGGTGCGACCCCGCCGCCGGGGCTCGTTGATCATGGTGGCGGCGCGCGGGATGTCGCCGGCGTACAGCGGTCCGGGATCGGGCACGCCATGCTCGATCACCCGGGTTGGCGCCGAGCCGTTGTCCCAAACCAGCCGGTTGAAGTCGGTGACATGGACCAGAGGGATGTCGTCGCGGTCGGCGAGCGGATGGCGGCTGCGCTCCGCCTCTGGGCGCGGGGCATTGTGTTCGACATACACAGCCGGCACGTCGATACCGGGCCGGCGGCCGGTCCACTGGGCGAACAACGCCGCATCGTAGGGCCGCTGGAGCACGACCAGGTCCACGTCCTGCTCGCGCAACTGGGCAGGCGTGACTTCGCTTGCCCGGGGCCAGAATCGTCCGGCCAGGCCGAGGCTGGCGGCGCGCCCGTCGGACGACACCGGGATGAGGTACCGGTGCCGACCGGCGACGAAGGACTCCGTCCACGACCCGTGGACGTGCCACACCAGGATGTTCCTGACGTTCTCGGCTTGCCCGTCCCGCTCCGACATAGCAAACCAAATACCCTATGGGTAGTTCACTAAACGGTGCGATCTGGCGAATTTTTGAGGCCTTCCGGAAAACCGCGCGGGGGTCCGGCGACAGGTGACAATGCAGACGGCAACCGCCGTGTCCTGGCCTGTCGCCGCCGGCCGCCCTACTGCTTGGCAAACAGCC
>CAYVQQ010000174.1:1292-7146 GCA_964453085.1 uncultured Mycobacterium sp. | reverse complement strand
CGGCGGCCCTTGACGCCGCGCTGCGCCGGGCCGCCGCGCGCACCTTCGACCGGCTCGACGTCGACGGCAGTTGCTCCACCAACGACACCGTGTTGCTGCTGGCATCGGGGGCCAGCGGAATCGCCCCGCCCCAGGCGGATCTCGACGAGGCCGTGCTGAGGGCCTGCGACGACCTGTGCGCGCAACTGCAGGCCGACGCCGAGGGCGTCACCAAACGCATCATCGTCACCGTCACGGGGGCCTGCTCCGACGACGACGCGCTGACCGTCGCGCGCACGGTCGCCCGCGACAGCCTGGTCAAGACCGCGCTGTTCGGGTCCGACCCCAACTGGGGACGCGTGCTGGCGGCCGTCGGGATGGCGCCGGTGCGCCTGGATCCCGACCGAATCACCGTGTCGTTCAACGGTTTCGCGGTATGCGTCGAGAGCGTCGGGGTGCCCGGGGCGCGCACGGTGGATCTGTCGGCGGCCGACATCGACGTCACCATCGATCTCGCGGTCGGTGACGGGCGTGCCGCGATCCGGACCACCGACCTCTCGCATGCCTACGTCGAAGAGAACTCGGCCTACAGCTCATGAGCCGCGCCGGCGACGACGCAGAACGGGGAGGAGCGGCGCACATGGGCATGAACATCGACACCCTGCCCACTCAGCTCAAAGCCGAGGTGCTGGCCGAAGCCCTGCCGTGGCTCAAGCAGTTGCACGGCAGGATCGTCGTGGTCAAATACGGCGGCAACGCCATGATCGACGACACGCTCAAACACGCCTTCGCCGCGGACATGGCGTTCCTGCGCAACTGCGGCATCCACCCGGTCGTGGTGCACGGCGGGGGCCCCCAGATCACCGCCATGTTGCGGCGGCTGGGCATCGCGGGCGACTTCAAGGGCGGCTTTCGCGTCACCACCCCGGAGGTGCTCGACGTGGCACGGATGGTGCTGTTCGGGCAGGTCGGGCGCGAACTGGTCAACCTCGTCAACGCTCACGGACCCTACGCGGTCGGCGTGACGGGTGAGGACGCCCACCTGTTCACCGCGATCCGGCGTAGCGTCAACGTCGACGGTGTGGCCACCGACATCGGCCTGGTCGGGGACGTGGCCCGCGTCAACGCCGCGGCGCTGCTTGATCTGATTGCGGCGCACCGGATCCCGGTGGTGTCGACGCTGGCCCCCGACGAGGACGGCGTGGTGCACAACATCAACTCCGACACCGCCGCCGCGGCGCTGGCCGATGCCTTGGGGGCCGAGAAGCTGTTGATGCTCACCGATGTCGAGGGCCTGTACACACGGTGGCCCGACCGGGGATCGTTGGTCAGCGAAATCGACACCGCCACACTGGCGCAACTGCTCCCGACGCTGGAGGAGGGAATGATCCCCAAGGTTGAGGCGTGTCTGCGGGCCGTCACCGGCGGCGTGCCCAGCGCGCACATCATCGACGGTCGGGTCGCACACTGCGTGCTGGTCGAACTTTTCACCGACGCGGGAACCGGAACCAAAGTGGTGCGGGCGTGACGGCGACGAGCAAGAGGGCAGCGACGAGGAGGAGCGGCACCGATGATTAGGTCGCGCACCGAGGAGATGCGGCGCCGCTGGGAAGCCGTCATGATGAACAACTACGGCACCCCGACCGTCGCCCTGGCCAGCGGTGAGGGCGCGACGGTCACCGACGTGGACGGCAAGACCTACCTGGACCTGCTCGGCGGCATCGCGGTCAACGTCCTGGGCCATCGGCACCCCGCGATTGTCGAGGCCGTCACACACCAGATGGAGACGCTGGGCCACACCTCGAACCTTTACGCCACCGAGCCCGGCATCGCGCTGGCCGAGGAACTGGTCGCCCTGCTCGACGCGCCCGCACCGGCCCGGGTGTTCTTCTGCAACTCAGGCGCCGAGGCCAACGAGGCGGCCCTCAAGTTGTCCCGGCTCACCGGTCGCACCAAGATCGTTGCGGCCCAAGGCGGTTTCCATGGCCGGACGATGGGGGCGCTCGCGCTGACCGGTCAGCCCAGCAAGCAGGCGCCGTTCGCCCCGCTGCCCGGCAACGTCATCCACGTGCCCTACGGGGATGCCGGGGCGCTGTCGGCCACGGTAGACGACGCCACGGCCGCGGTGTTCCTCGAACCGATCCTTGGCGAAGGCGGTGTCGTCGTCCCGCCCGAGGGCTACCTGGCCGCCGCGCGCGACATCACCGCTCGGCATGGCGCGCTGCTGGCAGTCGACGAGGTGCAGACCGGAATGGGCCGCACCGGAGCCTTTTTCGCTCATCAGCACGACGGCATCGTCCCCGACGTGGTGACCCTGGCCAAGGGGCTCGGTGGTGGGTTGCCCATCGGGGCGTGTCTGGCCGTCGGACCGGCCGCCGACCTGCTGACGCCGGGCCTGCACGGCAGCACCTTCGGCGGCAACCCGATCTGCAGCGCGGCGGCGCTGGCAGTGGTCCGGGTGCTCAGGGACGAGGGCCTGGTCCGGCACGCCGAGATGATGGGCAAGGCGCTGCGCCACGGCATCGAGGCGCTCGGGCACCCGTTGATCGACCACGTGCGAGGCCGCGGACTGCTGCTGGGCGTCGCGCTAACCGCGCCGCACGCCAAGGACGCCGAGGCCGCCGCCCGCGCGGCCGGGTTCCTCGTCAACGCTCCGGGGCCCGACGTGCTGCGACTGGCGCCGCCGCTGATCATCACCGAAGCCCAGGTCGACAGCTTCGTCGCTGCGCTGCCGGGCATCCTCGACGCGGCCGGGGCGCCGGCATGAGACATTTTCTGCGCGACGACGACGTGTCGCCCCAGGAGCAGGCCGAAATCCTTGCGCTCGCCGGCGAATTGAAGAAGGATCCGTTCGGCTGCCGTCCGCTCGAGGGGCCCCGCGGCGTCGCCGTCATCTTCGACAAGAACTCCACGCGCACCCGGTTCTCATTCGAACTCGGTATCGCCCAGCTTGGCGGGCACGCCGTCGTCGTCGACAGCCACAGCACCCAGTTGGGCCGTGACGAGACCCTGGAGGACACGGCGAACGTGTTGTCCCGCTACGTCGAAGCGATCGTCTGGCGCACGTTCGGGCAGGAGCGGCTGGAGGCGATGGCCTCGACCGCGACGGTACCGGTGGTCAATGCTCTCTCCGACGAGTTCCATCCCTGCCAGGTGCTCGCCGACCTGCAGACCATCGCCGAACGCAAGGGGGCGTTGCGCGGGCTGCGACTGTCCTACTTCGGCGACGGCGCCAACAACATGGCCCACTCACTGATGCTGGGCGGGGTCACCGCCGGCATCCACGTCACCATCGCCGCCCCGGACGGCTTCGTCCCGGACCGGGATGTGGTGGCGGCGGCCGAGAGCCGCGCGCAGGCCGCCGGCGCGTCGGTGACCATCACCGCCGACGCCGACGCGGCCGCCGCCGGCGCCGACGTCCTGGTGACCGACACGTGGACGTCGATGGGGCAGGAGGCCGACGGGCTGGATCGGGTCGGCCCGTTCCGGTCCTATCAGCTCAACCAGCGACTGCTGAGCCTGGCGGACCCCGAAGCCATTGTGCTGCACTGCCTTCCGGCGCACCGGGGGGAGGAGATCACCGACGAGGTGATGGACGGGCCGGCCAGCGCCGTCTGGGACGAGGCCGAGAACCGCTTGCACGCACAGAAGGCGCTGCTGGTGTGGCTGCTGGAGCGGGCCCGATGACCCGCTCCAAGGCGACACCGGAGACCACCCGGGCCGGGCGGCAGGCCCGGATCGTGGCGATCCTGTCGTCGTCGCCGGTACGCAGCCAGGGTGAACTGGCGGCGTGGCTGGCCCGCGAGGGCATCGACGTCACCCAGGCGACGTTGTCGCGGGACCTCGAGGAACTGGGCGCGGTCAAGCTGCGCGGCGCTGACGGCGGCGTCGGCGTGTACGTGGTGCCCGAAGACGGCAGCCCGGTGCGCGGGGTATCCGGAGGCACCGCGCGGCTGTCGCGGCTGCTGAGCGACCTGCTGGTGTCGGCCGACGCCAGCGGGAACCTCGCGGTGCTGCGAACACCGCCCGGCGCGGCCGACTATTTGGCCAGCGCGATCGACCGCGCGGCGCTACCGTACGTCGTCGGCACCATCGCGGGCGACGACACGGTCTTCGTGGCGGCCCGCGAGCCCATGACCGGCGCCGAGCTGGCCGGCGAGCTGGAAAACCTTGTGTGAGCCGTTCAACCAAAGGAAGCCTTTCAGCGTGAAGGAAGCCTTTCAACTTAAGGAGTTGGTGCATGTCAGAACGCGTCATCCTGGCGTATTCCGGTGGCCTGGACACGTCGGTGGCGATCAGCTGGATAGGTAAGGAGACCGGCCGCGAGGTCGTGGCGGTGGCGATCGACCTCGGCCAGGGCGGCGAGGACATGGAGGTCATCCGCCAGCGTGCGCTGGACTGCGGGGCCGTGGAGGCGGTCGTCATCGACGCGCGCGACGAGTTCGCCGAGGGCTACTGCCTGCCGACCGTGCAGAACAACGCGCTCTACATGGACCGTTACCCGCTGGTGTCAGCGATCAGCCGGCCGCTGATCGCCAAGCATCTGGTGGCGGCCGCCCGCGAGCACGGCGGCACCATCGTCGCACACGGCTGCACCGGCAAGGGCAACGACCAGGTCCGTTTCGAGGTCGGATTTGCTTCGCTGGCACCGGATCTCGAGGTGCTGGCGCCGGTGCGTGACTATGCCTGGACGCGGGAGAAGGCCATCGCGTTCGCCGAAGAGAACGCCATCCCGATCAACGTCACCAAGCGCTCGCCGTTCTCCATCGACCAGAACGTATGGGGCCGCGCGGTGGAAACCGGCTTCCTGGAACACCTGTGGAACGCGCCCACCAAGGACATCTACGCCTACACCGAAGACCCGACCCTGAACTGGAGCACGCCCGACGAGGTGATCGTCGGATTCGAGCGCGGGGTGCCGGTATCCATCGACGGCAAGCCGGTGACCATGCTGCAGGCGATCAAGGAGCTCAACGAGCGCGCCGGAGCGCAGGGCGTGGGACGGCTCGACGTCGTGGAGGACCGCTTGGTGGGCATCAAGAGCCGCGAAATCTACGAGGCGCCGGGGGCGATGGTGCTGATCACGGCCCACACCGAACTGGAGCACGTCACCCTGGAGCGCGAGCTGGGACGGTTCAAGCGGCAGACCGACCAGCGCTGGGCCGAACTCGTCTACGACGGCTTGTGGTATTCGCCGCTGAAGACGGCACTGGAAGCGTTCGTCGCCAAGACCCAGGAGCACGTCTCCGGGGAGATCCGGATGGTGTTGCACGGCGGCCACATCGCGGTGAACGGGCGGCGCAGCGCCGAATCCCTCTACGACTTCAACCTGGCCACCTACGACGAGGGTGACAGCTTCGACCAGTCGGCCGCCAAGGGCTTCGTCTACGTGCACGGGTTGTCGTCCAAGCTGGCCGCCCGCCGGGACCTCGCGTGACGGTGGCAGCGCGAGCGGTCCCCCGCAAGGCGGAGGGGCTTCTGCGGCTGCTCGTGGGGAAGAAGTGAGCACCCGCGAGGGGGCGCTGTGGGGCGGGCGGTTCGCCGACGGGCCGTCGGACGCGCTGGCCGCGCTGAGCAAGTCCACCCATTTCGACTGGGTGCTGGCCCCCTACGACATCACCGCCTCCAAGGCCCACACCATGGTTCTGTTCCGGGCGGGGCTGCTCACCGCGGAGCAACGCGACGGGCTGCTGGCCGGCCTGGATAGCCTCGCCGCCGACGTCGCCGACGGCAGCTTCGCCCCCCTGCTCGCCGACGAGGACGTGCACGCCGCGCTCGAGCGCGGACTGATCGAGCGGGTCGGGCCGGACCTGGGCGGGCGCCTGCGGGCCGGCCGATCCCGCGAGTTTTGCGGTCGAGAGCAACGGGCCTGTGC
>CAYVQQ010000174.1:0-1282 GCA_964453085.1 uncultured Mycobacterium sp. | reverse complement strand
GCCCCCCGCGCTCGCGCGCGGACTGATCGTGGGGGGGGGGCCGGACGGGGGGGGGCCCCGGGGGGCCGGCCGCCCCCCCAACGACCAGGTGGCCACGCTGTTCCGGATGTGGCTGCGCGACGCGGTGCGCAGGGTCGCCGCCGGGGCGCTGGACGTCGTCGCCGCGCTGGCAGCCCAGGCCGCGGCCCACCCGGCCGCGATCATGCCCGGCAAGACCCACCTGCAGTCCGCGCAGCCGGTCCTGCTGGCCCACCACCTGCTCGCGCACGCTCACCCGCTGCTGCGCGACGTGGACCGGATCGTCGACTTCGACAGGCGGGCGGCGGTGTGCCCCTACGGTTCGGGCGCATTGGCCGGCTCGTCGCTGGGCCTGGATCCGGACGCGATCGCCGCGGACCTGGGATTTTCGGCCGCCGCCGAGAATTCGATCGATGCCACCGCGGCCCGCGATTTCGCCGCCGAGGCCGCGTTCGTCTTCGCGATGATCGCCGTCGACCTGTCGCGGTTGGCCGAGGACATCATCCTGTGGAGTTCGACGGAATTCGGCTACGCCCGACTGCACGACTCGTGGTCCACCGGAAGCTCGATCATGCCGCAGAAGAAGAACCCCGACATCGCCGAGTTGGCGCGCGGCAAGTCGGGCCGGCTCATCGGCAACCTCACCGGGTTGCTGGCGACGCTGAAGGCGCAGCCGCTGGCCTACAACCGTGACCTGCAGGAGGACAAGGAGCCGGTGTTCGACTCGGTGGCGCAGTTGGAGCTGGTGTTGCCGGCGATGGCCGGGCTGGTGGCCAGCCTGACCTTCGACGTCGAGCGGATGGCGGCCCTGGCCCCGGCCGGCTACACCCTGGCCACCGACATCGCCGAGTGGCTGGTCCGCCGCGGCGTGCCGTTCCGGTCCGCGCATGAGGCCGCGGGCGGGGCCGTGCGGGCCGCCGAGGCGCGCGGTGTCGGCCTCGACGAGCTGACCGACGACGAACTCGCCGCCATCAGCCCCGAACTGACGCCGGGGGTCCGGGAGGTGCTCACGATCGAGGGGGCGGTGTCCTCGCGCAACGCCCGCGGCGGCACCGCGCCGGAGCGGGTTGCCGAGCAGCTGGTCGCGGTCAGGGCGGCCGGCGAGGATCTGAGGAACCGGTTGCGCCGCGCCCGAGGCGCCGGCTCGCCGTAGCGGCCCTCCGACGGTGAGCTTGTCATCACCACGCGACAGCAGCGCCCACCCGTCCGCCGGGCCCGAGGTCACATCGATTGTTCGAGCGTCTCCGAGAGTTCCAGCCAGCGG
>CAYVQQ010000173.1:0-7158 GCA_964453085.1 uncultured Mycobacterium sp. | reverse complement strand
CGCCCAACTCGGCCAGACAGCCGCGCCCGAAGGTGACCCGGGAGGAGTCGATGGCGAACGCGCCGTCGCAGCCCACGGCCGCGGCCGGGAAGTCGCAGCATCCCATGGGGCTCTCCTCAGTCCAATGGCGACCCCCGTCACCCGCCCGTGTGCGCGAGAGCGCAGTCAGCAACCGGCTGCTCGAGAATTACCGTCGGTACCGATAATCTTGCGACTCAGCCAACGCTCACCGATCGCCCAACCCCGCCGCGGCCCAGTCTGTCACTACCGGATCCGCGCCCCTAATCCTCGGGCCGGCCGAACAGGTAGGGATAGACCAGACCGGCGATCGCCCCGCCGATCAGCGGTGCCAGCCAAAACACCCACAATTGTGCGGGAGCGCCCGCGCCGTTGAAGAACGCGACACCGGTAGAACGCGCCGGGTTGATCGACGCGTTGGAGACCGGGATTGCCACCAGGTTGGTCAGCGCCAGCGCGAACCCGATCGCCACACCGGCGAAGCCCTTCGGCGCCCGCGCGTCGGTGGACCCGAGGATGACGAACAAGAACAACGCGGTCAACACGACCTCGATGAGAATCACCGCCCCCAATGAATATCCTGCGGGTGAATGGTCACCGTAGCCATTGGCTGCCATGTTGCCGGTCGCGGTGAAACCGGGCTTGCCGATGGCGACGAAGTAGATCACCAACCCCGCGAGCAGGCTGCCGATCACCTGAACAATCCAATACGCGGGCAGTACTTTCCAGTCCACGCGGTGAGCCAATGCGGCACCCAGGGTGACAGCGGGGTTGAAATGCCCGCCGGAGATGGCTCCAAATGCGTAGACGCCGGTCAGCACGGTCAGGCCGAAAGCCAGCGCCACACCGAGGTAGCCGATACCCAACGGGTAGTGGCCGGAGTGCGCCTTCGCGGCGAAAACCGCGCTGCCGCAACCCCCGAGCACCAGCCAGAAGGTGCCGATCGTCTCCGCCGCCAATCGTTGGGATAGGTTTGGTGCCGACATCGTCAACCACCTTTATAGTAGGAAACCTGCGCTTAGTAACTGTGACAGAAGCGAGCACCCAGCGAATCCGAGTATGGCCAATTCGTTTCGAGAAAGCAATGATTGCGTTGTCGATGCCACCGCCTTTCACCGCAGCTGTTTAACGCGGCACCTGGATTCGCGACCACTGACCCGTCCAAACGCCTGTGGGCGCGACAGTGCAACCAGCAACATGTTGCTCGAGAAATACCGTCGCTGCCGACACTTTCGCGACACAGCCGGCGCATGCATCGGCGGTTGCACGCCGCCTGGGCGGGGTCACGCCCGCGATGGCAACGGCCGCCAGATCGTCGAGGCATACCTGCACACCCAGTCGGTGTGGGTGCCGCTTGCGCCGGGCTACCGGCCCCGTACGCCCGCGTTGATCTCGGCACGGAACCGGCGGTAGCGCTCGGTGTGACCGGGCCGGCGACGCATCACCAGCCAGCCGGTCGTCAGGAGCGCGAACCACAGCGGGATCCACGCCAGTGCGATGGCGGTACCCCGGTCGATACACAGCGTCCCGACCACGAACGCGAAGAAGACGAGAACTGCCCAGCACATCGTCGTGCCGCCGGGCATCTTGTACGCCGAGTCAGCGTGCCGTCGCGGGTGCCGGCGGCGGTAGACGATGTAGCTGACCACGATCAGTGCCCACACGAACATGAAGAGCAGTGACGCGACGACCGTCAGGAGCGTGAATGCGCTGATCACTGAACCACGCAGATAGAGCAGGGGAATGGCGACCAGCATCAGTGCTGCCGTGGCCACTAGCGCGCGCGACGGCACGCCGTCGCGGCTGAGCCGACCGAACCTCGTCGGGGCGCTGCCTTCGTCGGCCAGGGCGAAAAGCATGCGGCCCGTGGAGAACACCCCGGAATTCGCCGAGGAGGCCGCCGCGGTGATCACCACGAAGTTCACGATCGACGCAGCGGCCGGGAGCCCGGCCAGCGAGAACATCGTCACGAACGGCGACTCCCCGCTGGCGAAGTCCCGCCAGGGCACCACGGTGAGGATGGTCAACAGCGACCCGATGTAGAAAATGCCCACCCGCAACGGAACGGCGTTGATCGCGTGGGGGAGGGTGCGGCGCGGGTCGACGGTCTCGGCCGCCGAGATTCCGATCAGTTCGACCCCGACGAAGGCGAACGAGGCGATCTGGAACGCGCTGATCGCGCCGGTGAACCCGGTGGCGAAGAATCCCCCGTCGTTCCACAGGTTTTCCATAGTCGCGCGGTGCCCCTGCGGGGAAACGTAGTTCGTTGCCAGCAGGACGGCTCCGGCAACGATGAAGCAGACGATCGCGGCCACCTTGACCAAGGCGAACCAGAACTCGATCTCCCCGAAGTTGCGGACTCCCGACAGATTCACCAGGAGGATCAGGCCGACAGTGAGTGACGCCGGGAGCCACGCCGGCAACCCGGGCCACCAGAACTCCGAGTAGCCGGCGATCGCGACCACCTCCGCGGTGCCGGTGACCACCCAGGCCAACCAGTACGACCATCCCAGGAAGAAGGCCGCCACGGGTCCGAGCAGGTCGGCCGCGAAATCGACGAACGACTTGTAGTTCAGGTTCGACAGCAGCAGTTCGCCCATCGCGCGCAGCACGAAGAACATGAAGAACCCGACAATGCCGTACACCAACACCACCGCCGGCCCGGCGTGGGAGATCGTTTTGGCCGACCCCAGGAACAGTCCCGTGCCGATCGCGCCACCGATCGCGATCAGCTGGACGTGGCGGTTGGTCAGCCCCCGGTGCAGGCGCGGGACGGCGGCGTCGTCGGGCATTAGCGGACGGTACCGGACCGGCGGCGCGTGGATTTTCCGAGACGCGCACCTTCGTGCGCCTTAGGCTGCATCCGGGGGCCTGATGGGAGGTGGTGGTCCGACATGGTCTTGCGAGTAGCCGTCGTTGCCGCCGGTGTCGCCGCGGCGGTGGCCATCGGGGGGCCGGCCGTGTCGGCGATCGCCGAACCACCACCGACCGAGGTGATCACCACGGTGGCGGTGAGCCCCGACGGCCAGCCGGCCAACGGCTATCAGGAGGCGCCGCCGCAGGGCAATGTCACCACAGTCGACCAGTGCACCACCCCGTCGCCGTCGGCGGTGGCCGACGACGTCTACTACTGCTCGCCCAGCGGGGCCGATGCGGGCACCTGCTGGCCCGCAACGCCCGGATCGCTGCTGTGCATCGACAATCCCTGGGACATGCGCCTGCACCGGGTCGGCTACGGTGGGCCCCTGCCGCCGGTGCAGCCCGGCGCGACGCCCGACCCGTTCGCGCTCGATCTCGCCGACGGCACCCGCTGCTTGCTGCGCAACGGCGGCGCGTGGGGCGGGCGCGACGACGGGTATGTCGGCGTGTACGGCTGCGGCGACCCCGACGCTCACCTGGCGGTCCTGTGGCTGCCCAGTCAGGGCGCCGGAACCTGCATCGATCGCGCAGCGCCGGTGTGGACGGTCAAGGTCGGGCAGGTGGGCACCTCGAGCACCCAGTTCCCACCGCCGCAGATCCGCGCGGTGCGGACGGCATGGTTTGCCGGTAGGTGAGCGGCGGTTGCTGTCACACGGGGATGGCGCCGGTGATGCGCGCCGGCCGGGCCGATGGGTTCCCGGCGCGTCCTACCACATCGTCGCCCGCGCACGTCGGCCCCGCAGACCGCGGGACCGATCCACGGTAGCCTGCACCTGACATTGCCCAATTCGATGAAAATCGAGGCAAAATTGCACATGGCTCCGGCACGCCCGAGAACGGTTCCGCGCGACGACGCCGCCACGCCGATCGGCGGCTCCGATGGCTGGTTCTGTGTTCCTGCGTCGACACTGCCGGAATGGCGGCGCACCGCCCCGGCGATGGCGATTCCCGCCGAATCGTGATGGGACGCAGCATCGGCCCCGCCGTCGTGGTAGCCGGGATTCTCATCGTCGTGGCCGGCGTCCTCATCTGGGCCGGCGGCTTCTCCTGGTTCGGCCGCCTTCCCGGCGACGTCCGGATCGAACTCGGTAACGTGCGCATCTACATCCCGTTGGTGTCGATGCTGCTTGTCTCGCTCGCGGCGACATTGACGCTCGCGGTCGTGCGGCACCTGTTCCGTCGGTGATCGGGGAGAGTGGAGGAGTCGCTGTGGAGCCGACAAGGCGGAGCGGCGCGGAGGCCGGGGGATGGCGCTGCGCTTCCCTGACGGTATAGAAGGGTCCCCCAGCGCCTCGACTGTGCCCTACGAGCGATTCCCCTGGGCGTCCGATGAGCCGCGCTGCGGGGTACCCGGTCGTCGACGTGCCACCGAGCGCCACCAAGGCCGTCAAGCCTGCCGGTGCGTCATCCGCCAGACCTTGCCGACGCCACGCCGGGAATCCAGCTCGATGTGTGATCTGCCGATCCCCAGGGGCGCGGGGTCTATGCTTCGGGTTACGGCCGTTTCGCGGCGCCTACACATTGCTCGAGGCCGGTTGCCTCACCAGACACGTACCCAATCGACGAGCATGTCGGCGGGGTAGACGCCCGGCCCGGGATCTCCGCCGCCGGAACCGGCGACCGCGAGATTGAACACCGTGAACACGGTGTAGCCGGGCGCGTTGAACGGCCAGTCCGGCAGCGAACTCGCCGGGACGTCGAAGTAGGGCTGCGCGCCGTCGACGTAGTCCTTCCAGAAGCGGATCCCGCTTTGGTCCCATTGGGTTCGCCACGTGTGCCAGGCGCTGTCCACCGCGATGTTGCGCGTCTTCCACTCGCCGCCGTTGGCTTTCGCGTGCACCGTGGTCGCCGAGGGCCAGTTGCCGTTCCCGTACCACTCCATGACGTCGATCTCGCCCTCGTCCTGGTTGCCCAGCCAGTAGGCGGGCCAAGCGCCGGGGGTCAGGCAGTTCAGCCTGATCCGCGCTTCCCATGTATGGCCGACGCCACCCCGCCACAGGCTCTGCACCTTGCCGCTGAAGTACGTCGGACCGTCTTTGGCGGCCCGCAGGACGAGGTTGGACTTGCCGTCGACGAAGACGTTCTGCCGGTTGTCTCGGTACTGGCCGATGTTCTCGGGCCGCTCCCAATACGTGGGGTCCTTGATGGTTTCCCGGGCCTGCGCCACCGCCCACTTGGATGCATCAGGTGCCGAACCGGCCGGCCCGTCGAACTCGTCCTGGAAGATGTAGCTGCCGGATTGTCCGCTGGGTGCGGCGGGTGGCGGCACACGGCCCGTGGCCGGGCCACCGCGCAGCCGGTCCGCGCGGACCTCGGGAGCGGGCAGCGCGGCTGCCAGTATGCCGATTCCGGTCGTCAACAGCATGCGGCGGCGGTCCATCTCCGGCATAAGCAAGGGACGATAACAGCTTGACGCGACCCCGGCAGTGCCGGCTGACTCGGGAATCGTGTCGGTACCCGCCGTTACGATCCCAAATCGTGGTGGCCCGACAACCGGCGGTGGCAGGAGCGGCGTGGGTTTGCGGCAAATTCATGGCGAATTCACATGTTGTTGGGCGGTTTGGTCTCAGGACTCGCCGGGCATCCTGACATTGCGAATCAACAGCCACACCTGCCACATCGCGCAAGCCGAGTCGCACCACTTCGGAAGGAGCTGGCAATCGTGACGAACACTTCAGAGGCGACGGTCATTTTCCTCGACTCCCACCCGGTGTGGATCGCGGCTCAGCGACGCGCGCGCGAGCGCGGTGAGGCGATGCTGCGCCACCCCTCCGCGCGGGTCCGACGACGCGGCAGCACCGGCGCCGCCGGGTCCGGACTTCGCACCTTGGGCAGCTATTTCAGCTCCGATACGCCGGCCTGAACCCCGTCAGTCCAGCATCGGCTTGAGAAGCCGCACGGTTAGCTTCTCCAGGCGGTCGCGGGCGCGCGCGTTCTCCACCAGTGCCGCCGCCTGCGCGGGCGCAACAACACCGTCGTAGTAGCCACCGTTGACCGCCGGATGGGTGGCCGAACTCAGGGTGGTCAGCACCGTTGCGGCCGCTTCGGCCGGTTGTCCGGAATGACCGTAGACGGGCAGCAATCGGGTCGCGAACACCCCTGGATGCACGCTGAGTGCGACAAACGAAGCGCCGTCGGCGTTGGCCAACGACCGGGTGTACATCGTCAATGCGAGCTTGGATTGCGCGTACACCGCCTGCGGCGAGTACTGGCATCTCCGAGCCAGATCGTTCCAACCGATGCTGGCGCCGCGGTGCATCACCGACGAGACGTTGACCACTCGTCCGCGTGCGTCGGCGAGCTTGGGTGCCAGTTTCGTTGTCAGCAGGTAGGCGGCCAGGTAATTGACCTGGAACGCCACCTCGTGGCCGTCACAGGTGTATGCGCGTTGTTCGGGTCCCGCGACGGCGGCATTGTTGACCAGCACATCCAGTCGCGGCAGCGCCAAGGTGAGCATGTCGGCGAGGTCGGCGACCTGATCGAGGCGGGTGAAGTCGGCGACGACCAGCTTCAGGCGTAGCGGTTCGGCGCCGTCCTTGACCAGTCGCGTCATCGCCTCGTCTCCGGTGTCGTGGTCGGGCGCGTGCAGGTAGACAGTGGCGCCGTCATCGACGAACCGCTGCACCGTCGCATATCCGATGCCATCGGTGGCGCCGGTGACGAGAACTGTGGGTGAGGAGGAAAAGAGCTCGGACATAGCAGCTTTCGGATAGTCGAGGGTGCGACGGCCGCGGCCCGCGGTGACGGGTGGCGGTAGTCATCAAGCAGAATCGTCGCAAAGTGCGAAATACGGTGGTTCAGAGGCTGATTCGCATACGCGACGGCGGCTTGTACTCCCAGCCCACGCCATAGCGTTCCAGCACAGGTTTAGCCATCCCAGCTGCTTTGGGGACGAGGATCATGCGCCCCATTGGAGCAGGCCGAGCCGCGCCCGTTCACGCAACTTACGAGTTCTTGACAGGATGACACCGATTCTTGACGGCCCCTCAACACGGCTATGCGCATCACCGTGGACGAGATCGGCGATGTCGCCGTCCATTTTCGTGCTCGACCGTGCGAGTGCGCCGGCCCTGCCTGCACCCGGGCCCCGACCCGGCCCGCCAGAATGGCAGGGCGCTGACGCCCCTGCACCGACCGGCGGCACTGATTCCGGGCAGGTAGAAGACCAATCGATGCTGCCGAACGCCGAAGCGGCCGCAAGTGGTGTCGGCCGAGGCGGCG
>CAYVQQ010000172.1:6939-7170 GCA_964453085.1 uncultured Mycobacterium sp. | reverse complement strand
CAAGGTGGTGACCCTGGCCGCCGCGCTGCAGAACATCCCCGGGGTGATGGGCAGCGACGAGTTCCGTGACCGCGTCGCGAAGATCTCTGCGCGGGTCGGGGAGAACGGCTGGCCGATGCCGCTGCCCGACGAGCTCAAAGAGGACCTGAAGTCGACGGTGGCAGACCTGGCCAACGTCAGCGGCCAGCGGTTCGCCGGCATGCTGGTGGGCGGGGCGTTCCTGCGCGAGTT
>CAYVQQ010000172.1:0-6929 GCA_964453085.1 uncultured Mycobacterium sp. | reverse complement strand
CGCCGACGGGGTGGCGTGGGCGCACATCGACGTGGCCGGCCCGGCGTACAACACCGGCAGCCCATGGGGGTACAACCCCAAGGGCGCCACGGGCGTGCCGACCCGCACGCTGTGCGCGGTGCTCGAAGACATCTGCGACAACGGGTAGCGCCGCGCCCATCTCGTCGGCAGCGAGATCATCGGGCGACGCCGCCCGCGCCGCGTGTCGTCACCGACCGGCGGGATCGGTGTGCCGGAGCCGGTCACCGTCTCCGACACGGGCGGCGGCTGCAGCCGGGGTGAAAGCGTGCGGTGCGGCAAACCACCCGGACCGCCCGGCCCGTCCGGGCATCCTCAGATCACCCGCAGCCGCGCGATGCTGCGCAGCGCCTGCGGCGCGAACCGGGAGATCGCATAGAACGCGTAGGCTTCCGGCGCGACCGGACGGATCGGCTTGTTCTTCCTGACCGACGACACGATCGCGTTGGCGACGTTCCCGGGTCCGTAGTTGCGCAGCGCGAACAAGGTGCCCAGCTGTCCGCGCCGCTTGTCGACCCGGTTCCCCTCGTCCTCGGGCGCGTCGATGCGGGTGGCCTTGATGATGTTGGTGTTGATCACACCGGGACAGATGGTGGTCAGCCCGATTCCGGCAGCGTCGAGCTCGGCACGCAGGCAGTCGGAGAACATCAAGACCGCTGCCTTGGAGCTGCAGTAGGCGCTCAGCGACCGCAGCGGGGAGTAGGCGGCCATCGACGCCACGTTGACGATGTGCCCGCCGGTGCCCTGTTCGACCATCCGCGGCGCGAAGGACCGGCAGCCGTTCACCACGCCACCGAAGTTGACGTCCATCACGCGGTCGAACTCCTCGGCGGGAGTGTTCAGGAAGCCGCCCGCGTGCCCGATGCCCGCGTTGTTGACGACGATGTCGGGGACGCCGTGCTCGACGCCGACCCGCTCGGCGAACGCCTCGACCGCGTCACCATCGGACACGTCGAGCACGTAGCTGTGCGCGACGCCGCCACGCGCGGCGATCTGCGCCGCGGTCTCCGTGACGGACGCCTCGTCGATGTCGCTGACGACGAGCTCGGCGCCGCGGGCGGCGAAGGCGAACGCGGTCTCCCGACCGATTCCGCTGCCGGCCCCGGTGACCGCGACCAGGGTGTCGCCGAACTCCCCGCGCCGGCGGTCGACCTGCGCGCGCAGCAGGGCCCGGGCGGGCCGCCGACCTTCGGCGAGGTCGGCGAAGTCGTGTACCGCGGCCGCCATCACCTGCGGGTGCGACATCGGGGAGAAGTGGCCGGCGCGGATGTCACGGCGCCACAGCCGCGGCGCCCAGCGCGGCGCGTCGTCGAAGACGTAGGGCCGCACGTAGCGGTCCTCGGTGTTGACGATCAGCTGCACCGGCACGTCGACTGTCGGGATCGCCCGCCTGCGGGTGAACGGCCGCGAGCAGTTGGCGCGGTAAACCTTCACCGAGCGGGCCGCGTCGACGGCCAGCCCCGCCGAGTGGTGGATCTTCTCGTCGGGGATGCCGTCGACCATGTGGCGCCGGACCGCCCTGCTCGTCAACGCCAGGCGCAGCACCAGCGGCGCCAGCACCGGTACGGAGAAGAACGCCAGGTAGGTCAGCCGCAGCGCCTGAGCGAGCGCCCGGGCGAAGGTCCGCGGCCGCCACGGCCGCCGCAGGCCCCCGACGATGTAGGCGGCGAGCTGGTCCTGCCCGGGGCCCGACACCGATGTGAACGAGGCCACCCGGTCGCCGCCACCCGGACGGCTCAGGTACTCCCACACGCCCACCGAACCCCAGTCGTGGGCCAGGACGTGCACCGGCCGTCCGGGGCACAGGGTGGTGGCGACCGCGGCGAAGTCGTCGGCGAAACGTTCCATGGTGTACTCGGAGGCCGCCTTGGGTGCGGACGAGGAGCCCACCCCGCGGTTGTCGTACCGGATGACGCGGAACCGCCCGGCCAGGAGCGGCACGACACCGTCCCACAGCACGTGCGAGTCGGGGAAGCCGTGCACCAGGACGACGGTCGGGCCGTCGCGGTTGCCCTCTTCGTAGGCCGCGATGCGCACCCCGCCCGCGCTGTCGATGAAGTGTTGGGAAACCTGCTGCACTGACGCCATCCGACCTCCACCCCGATGCGCTCCGACTGCCCCTGACCGGCCCGGTGGCCGGCGGTGGCCACACCGTAGCAACCGGGTTGACGGGCGCCCCGGCGTCGGCGCGCTGCTGCCCTGGATGTGTGCCGGTCCCCGGTCGGTGACAAGATAGCGACTGGATGGTCCCGACGGCCTGGTTCCCCGGCGGTACACCACCGTGCGGTGAGTCGAACGTCGGCCTGCGCCGACCCACGAGCGATTCGAGGAGTCAAAGGAAATGGCCTTCTCCGTCCAGATGCCGGCACTCGGTGAGAGCGTCACCGAGGGGACGGTCACGCGCTGGCTCAAACAGGAAGGCGACACCGTCGAAGTCGACGAGCCCCTCGTCGAGGTGTCCACAGACAAGGTCGACACCGAAATCCCTTCCCCGGCCGCCGGGGTGCTCACGAAGATCGTCGCGCAGGAAGACGACACGGTCGAGGTGGGCGGCGAGCTGGCGGTCATCGGGGACGCCGCCGACGACGCCGGAGCGGGTGCGCGAACACCCGGCCGGCCGGAGCCCGAGGCGCAACCCGAACCGGAACCCGAACCTGAACCGGCGGCACCCGCGCAGGCTTCGGCGCCGCCGCAGGCCGCGCAACCCGCGCAGGCGTCCGGCGAGGCCACCGCGGTGCTGATGCCCGAGCTCGGCGAGTCGGTCGCCGAAGGCATGGTCACCCGCTGGCTGAAGAAGGTCGGCGAGTCGGTGGAGGCCGACGAGCCGCTGGTGGAGGTGTCCACCGACAAGGTCGACACCGAGATCCCGTCGCCCGTCGCCGGTGTCCTGGTCAGCATCACCGCCGAGGAGGACACGACGGTTCCGGTCGGCGGCGAGCTGGCCCGGATCGGCTCGGGGACCGGCGCCACGGCCGCCCCCACCGCGCCGTCGCGGCCCGAGCCCACACCCGCGCCGGCGCGGCCCGAGCCCACACCCGAACCGGCGCCCCAGCCGAGCGCCGAACCCGAGCCGGCGCCCCAAGCCGAACCGGCATCGACCCGACCCGCCGCGGAGCCGCGGGGCGAGCCGACACCGTACGTCACCCCGTTGGTGCGGAAGCTGGCGCACGAGAACGACATCGACCTGACCGAGGTGACCGGGACCGGCGTGGGCGGCCGGATCCGCAAGCAGGACGTGCTGGCCGCCGCGGAGCGCAAGAAGCAGGCCGCCCAACCGGCCGCGCCGCCGGCCGCGGCACCGGGATGGGTCGCACCCGCCCCGGCGCCGACGTTGGCGCACCTGCGCGGCACCACGCAGAAGGCCAGCCGCATCCGGCAGCTCACCGCCGCCAAGACGCGGGAATCCTTGCAGGCCACGGCGCAGCTCACCCAGACCCACGAGGTCGACATGACCATGATCGTCGGGCTGCGGCAGCGGGCCAAGGCGGCGTTCGCCGAGCGGGAGGGGGTGAACCTGACCTACCTGCCGTTCATCGCCCGCGCGGTGATCGACGCGCTCAAGATCCACCCCAACATCAACGCCAGCTACAACGAGGACACCAAGGAGATCGTCTACTACGACGCAGAGCACCTCGGCTTCGCCGTCGACACCGAGCAGGGCCTGCTCTCCCCCGTGATCCACAACGCCGGGGACCTCTCGCTGGCCGGGCTGGCCCGGGCGATCGCCGACATCGCCGCCCGCGCCCGCTCGGGAGATCTCAAACCCGACGAGTTGTCCGGCGGGACCTTCACGATCACCAACATCGGCAGCCAGGGCGCGCTGTTCGACACCCCGATCCTGGTTCCGCCCCAGGCCGCGATGCTGGGCACCGGGGCCGTCGTCAAGCGGCCCCGGGTGATCGTCGACGGATTCGGCAACGAGTCGATCGGGGTCCGCTCGATCTGCTATCTGCCGCTGACCTACGACCATCGCCTCATCGACGGGGCCGACGCCGGACGTTTCCTCACCACGATCAAGAACCGGCTCGAAGAGGGAGCGTTCGAGGCCGACCTGGGGCTCTGAGAGCGTGGCCCGGGCTGCCGACGCCGACAAGGCCGTCGTCGCGATCGCGGGTTCGTCCGGCCTGATCGGCTCCGCGCTGACCACCGCACTGCGCGCCGCCGATCACCGGGTGTTGCGCATCGTCCGCCGCACCCCGACGAACCCTGGTGAGCTGCACTGGAATCCGGAGAGCGGGAGGTTCGACCTCGACGCGTTGAGCGAGGTCGACGTCCTGGTCAACCTGTGCGGGGTGAACCTCGACCGGCGGCGCTGGTCGGGGGCGTTCAAGCAATGCCTGCGGGACAGCCGCATCACCCCGACCGAGGTGCTGGCCAAGGCCGCCGCCGACGCCGGCGTCGAAACGCTGATCAATGCCAGCGCGGTCGGATATTACGGGCACACCCGAGATCGGGTGGTCGACGAAAACGCCCGGGCGGGCAGCGGATTCCTGGCCCAGCTGTGCCAGGACTGGGAGGCCGCCACGCTGCCGGCCCAGTACGGCGGGGTCCGGGTCGTGCTGGCCCGCACCGGGCTGGTGCTGGGCGCGGCGAGCCGGGCGCTGCGCACGATGCAGCCGCTGTTCTCGGTCGGGCTGGGCGCCAGGCTGGGCAGCGGTCGCCAGTACGTGTCGTGGATCAGCCTCGAGGACGAGGTGCGCGCCCTGCGGTTCGCCATCGCCCAGCGCGGGCTGTCCGGCCCGGTGAACATGACCGGGCCGGCGCCGGTGACCAACGCCGAGTTCACCACGGCGTTCGGGCGCGCGGTCAACCGTCCCACCCCGCTCGTGCTGCCCGGGGTGGCGGTGCGCGTCGCGGTCGGCGAGTTCGCCGACGAGGCGCTGCTCACCGGTCAGCGCGCCATCCCGGGCGCACTCGAGCGGGCCGGTTTCCGGTTCCACCACAACACCATTGGCGAGGCGCTGAGCTACGCCACCGCCCGGCGGGAACGCGACTAGATCCGCGGCGGCACCGGGGGTGTACCGTCGCCACCGTGACCGCACCCCTCAGGTCGTCCATCAGGGCCGAGCCGGCCCCCGTCGACGTCCGCCGGCTGGGCACCGTCGACTACCGCATCGCGTGGCGGCTCCAGCGCGACCTGGCCGACGCCCGGGTCGCCGGGGGCCGCGACGCTCTGCTGCTCCTGGAGCACCCACCGGTGTACACGGCCGGGCGGCGTACCGAGCCGCACGAGCGACCGGTGAGCGGCGCGGGCGTGGCAGAAGTCGTAGACACCGACCGCGGCGGCAAGATCACCTGGCACGGCCCCGGCCAGCTGGTCGGCTACCCGATCGTCGGGCTGGCCGAACCGCTCGACGTCGTCGCCTACGTGCGCCGGCTCGAGGAGTCCCTGATCCAGGTGTGCGCGGACGTCGGTCTGGAAACCGTCCGGATCCCGGGGCGCTCCGGCGTGTGGGTGCCGGCCGACGCCGCACGTCCCGCGCGCAAGATCGCCGCCATCGGCGTGCGGGTGTCCCACGCGACCACCCTGCACGGGTTCGCGCTCAACTGCGACTGCGACCTGGGCGCCTTCGGGGCGATCGTGCCGTGCGGCATCAGCGACGCCGGGGTGACATCGTTGTCGGTCGAACTGGGACGCACGGTCGGCGTCGACGACGTGAGCGCGGCGGTCGCCGTCGCCGTGTGCGACGCCCTGGACGGCGTCCTGCCGGTGCGGGACCATCCGGTCGCCCGCGTAGCATCGTCGATGTGACCGTCGCACCCGAAGGCCGCAAACTGCTGCGCCTCGAGGTACGCAATGCCGAGACCCCGATCGAGCGCAAGCCGCCGTGGATCCGGGTCCGCGCCAAGATGGGACCCGAGTACACCCAGCTCAAGGCGCTGGTCCGGCGGGAGGCTTTGCACACGGTGTGCGAGGAGGCGGGCTGCCCCAACATCTTCGAATGCTGGGAAGACCGGGAGGCGACCTTCCTGATCGGCGGCGACCGGTGCACCCGCCGCTGCGACTTCTGCCAGATCGACACCGGAAGGCCCGCCGCGCTGGACCCTGACGAGCCCCGCCGGGTCGCCGAGAGCGTGCGGACGATGGGCCTGCGTTACGCCACCGTCACCGGCGTCGCCCGCGACGACCTGCCCGACGGCGGGGCCTGGCTGTACGCCGCGACGGTGCGCGCCATCGAGGAGCTCAACCCGTCCACCGGGGTCGAGCTGTTGATCCCCGACTTCAACGGCGACCCCGCCCGTCTGGCGCAGGTCTTCGAGTCCCGACCGAAGGTGCTGGCCCACAACGTCGAGACGGTGCCGCGGGTCTTCAAGCGGGTCCGGCCGGCGTTCAGCTACCGGCGCAGCCTGGACGTGTTGACCGCGGCGCGCGACTTCGGCCTGGTGACCAAGAGCAACCTCATTCTGGGACTGGGCGAGACCCCCGACGAGGTGCGCACCGCGCTGGCGGACCTGCGTGACGCCGGCTGCGACATCGTCACGATCACCCAGTACCTGCGACCGTCGGCGGGCCACCACCCCGTCGACCGCTGGGTGCGGCCGGAGGAGTTCGTCGAATTCGCCCGGCACGCCGAGGAATTGGGCTTCTCGGGCGTGCTGGCGGGGCCACTGGTGCGCTCGTCCTACCGGGCGGGACGCCTTTATGAGCAGGCCGCCCGCGGCCGCGCCTCGGCACCCTGACCGGCACCGCATATCCTTGGTGATTATGGCTAAATCCCGCAGCGCCGCCGAGAACAAGGCCGCCAGGGCCCAGGCGCAGGCCGCCCGCAAAGCCGCCGCCAAGCAGCGCCGAGCCCAGCTGTGGCAGGCGTTCAACGTTCAACGGCAGGAGGACAAGCGGCTGCTGCCGTACATGATCGGCGCATTCGTGCTGATCGTGGGCGTCGCGGTGGCCGTCGGCCTCTGGGCCG
>CAYVQQ010000171.1:6562-7173 GCA_964453085.1 uncultured Mycobacterium sp. | reverse complement strand
GTGCATCGGAAACCGCGTTGTACAACGGCGCTGGCACGGGCGCTATTTCCGGGGAATTTCCGTCGCCCGTCCGAAAGCCCGACGGCGCCGCCGCACCATGAGGTTAGTGTGACGCCATGTCTCTGAACGGCAAGACCATGTTCATCTCCGGCGCCAGTCGCGGCGTCGGCCTCGCGATCGCCAAACGGGCCGCACAGGACGGCGCCAACATCGCCCTCATCGCCAAGACCGCCGAGCCGCACCCCAAGCTGCCGGGCACGGTCTACACCGCGGCCAAGGAAATCGAGGCGGCCGGCGGGCAGGCGCTGCCGATCGTGGGGGACGTCCGCGACGCGGAATCCGTCCAATCCGCGGTGGCCAAGGCCGTCGAGCGGTTCGGTGGCATCGACATCTGCGTCAACAACGCGTCGGCGATCAACCTGGGGTCGGTCCTCGAGGTTCCGATGAAGCGGTTCGACCTGATGAACGGCATCCAGGTGCGCGGCACCTACGCGGTGTCACAGGCGTGCATCCCGCACATGAAGGGCCGGGCGAACCCCCACATCCTGACGCTGTCGCCACCCGTGCTGCTGGAGAGCAAGTGGCTGAAGCCCACCGCGTACATGATGGCC
>CAYVQQ010000171.1:0-6552 GCA_964453085.1 uncultured Mycobacterium sp. | reverse complement strand
TGATGGCCAAGTTCGGCATGACGCTGTGCGCGCTGGGCATCGCCGAGGAGATGCGCGAGGAGGGCATCGCCTCGAACACGTTGTGGCCGCGCACCCTGGTGGCCGCCGCCGCCGTGCAGAACCTGCTCGGCGGTGACGAGGCGATGGCACGGGCCCGCAAGCCCGAGGTGTACGCCGACGCGGCCTACGTCATCCTCAACAAGCCCGCGCGCGAGTGCACCGGCAACTCGCTGCTGTGCGAGGACGTGCTGGTGGAATCCGGCGTCACGGACTTGTCGGTGTATGACTGCGTGCCGGGTGCGCAACTCGGCCTCGACTTGTGGGTCGACGACGTCAACCCACCGGGGTATGCGGGCCCTTAGTCACTTCGCCGGAAAACCATTCTCGACGATGACGCCGGTGGCCGGGTTCCAAGGCCGGCGATGCCTACAGCAGCGTCGTCTGTACGGGCCGCGGCTCGACCGCGTCCAGCAGCTCGGGCCCGTTGTTGCGGACGTCGTTGACCAGCGTGGATATTTCGCGCACGCGAATGTCGCGCACGTCGGGCGGGCGGCTGAGCAGCTCCTCATCGACCGGGGCGTCCGGGTCCAGCCAGCGGTCCCAGTCGCGTTCGGGCAGCACCAGCGGCATCCGATCGTGGATCTCACCGAGCTCCCCGGGGGCGTCGGTGGTGATGATCGTGCAGCTCAACAGTGGTGGCTTGTCGTTGGCCGGCTTCCAGACCGACCACAGCCCCGCCACCAGCAGTGGCTCCCCGTCGTCGCGGTACATGAAGTAGGGCGTCTTGCGCGACTTCTGGCCCGCCTTGGGGGGGTTCACCCGCCACTCGTAGTAGCCGTCCATCGGGACCAGGCAGCGCCTGCTCTTGGCGCTCGCCCGGAACGCCGGCGAGGTGGTGACCTTGTCGGCGCGGGCGTTGATCAGCATCGGGCCCTTGGCCTCGGGCGCGCCGTCGGGTCCGGCCTTGGCCCAGGGCGGCACCAACCCCCAACGCATCAGCCGCATGCGGCGGGTCGGCTCATCGCCGGGCTCGCTGTGCCGCGTGACGACGGTGGCGATGTCGGCAGTGGGTGCCACGTTGTAGTTGGGCGCCGCACCCCCGGCCACGGCGCCCGTGGTCGCCGAGACTTCATCGATTGCCTTGATCTTCCGGGCCAGCAGTGCCGGATCCGTGGTGACCGCAAACCGTCCGCACATGACTCCCATGGTGGCAGACTCGGCGACAGGTGATGATGGACCGGTGAGCAACCAGACGTGGTCGGCCCCCTACGCGGCCGCACCGGTGCATGCGACCGTGACCGTGCCGGGATCGAAGTCGCAGACCAACAGGGCGCTGGTGCTGGCCGCGCTGGCGGCCGCGCAGGGTCGGGGGTCCTCGACGATCGGCGCAGCGCTGCGCAGCCGTGACACGGACCTGATGATGGCGGCCCTGCGCACCCTCGGCCTCCGCGTCGATGGGACCGGGTCCGAGCTGACGGTGAGCGGCCGGATCGCCCCGGCTCCCGGTGCCCGGGTCGATTGCGGCCTGGCGGGCACGGTGCTGCGTTTCGTCCCGCCGCTGGCCGCGTTGGCCGATTCGGTGATCGAGTTCGACGGCGACGAGCAGGCCCGTGCTCGGCCCATCGCACCGCTGCTGGAGGCGCTGCGCGGGCTGGGTGTCCGGATCGACGGCACCGGGCTTCCGTTCCGGGTTCGCGGCGGCGGGTCGGTCGCCGGGGGCACCGTGGCCATGGACGCATCGGCGTCGTCGCAGTTCGTGTCCGGCCTGCTGTTGTGCGCGGCAGCGTTCGAGGACGGCTTGACCATCCGGCACACCGGGGCTGCACTGCCGTCGGCACCGCATATCGCCATGACCGTGGAGATGTTGCGGCAGGCCGGGGTGGATGTCGATGACTCGGTCGCCGATCGCTGGCGGGTGCGGCCCGGTGCGGTGGCGGCCCGGCACTGGCAGGTCGAACCGGATCTGACCAACGCGGCCGCGTTCCTGGCCGCGGCGGTGGTCACCGGCGGAACGGTGCGCATCACCGACTGGCCCGCGACCAGCGTGCAACCGGCCGACCACATCCTCAAAGTCTTGGACGCCCTCAATACCGTGGTCCGCCAATCGGATTCGACCCTCGAGGTGCGCGGTCCGACGAACAGCGGCGGCTACCCCGGTTTTGATGTCGACCTGCGTGCCATCGGCGAGTTGACGCCGACGGTGGCGACGCTCGCGGCACTGGCCGGCCCGGGGTCGGTGTCGCGCCTCTCCGGCATCGCCCACCTGCGGGGCCACGAGACCGATCGGCTCGCCGCCCTGCGCACCGAGATCAACCGCCTGGGCGGCGATTGCGCCGAGACCCCCGACGGGCTGGTGATCACCGCGACGCCGTTACACGCCGGCACCTGGCGCGCGTACGCCGACCATCGAATGGCGATGGCCGGCGCCATCGTCGGGCTGCGGGTGCCCGGGGTCGAGGTGGACGACATCGGCGCCACCACCAAGACGCTGCCCGAGTTCCCGCAGTTGTGGGCGCGCATGCTCGCCGGGGAGCCCGGCGCTTGAGGCGCGGCGATCTCGACGAGTCCGACGTCAGGGTGCGCTCCGGAAGGGGGTCGCGGCCGCGAACCAAGACCCGTCCGGAGCACGCCGACGCCGAAGCCGCCATGGTGGTCAGCGTCGACCGCGGCCGCTGGGGATGCGTGCTGGACGGCGACCCGGATCGCCGGGTCACCGCGATGCGGGCCCGTGAGCTGGGCCGCACCCCGATCGTCGTCGGCGACGACGTCGGCCTGGTCGGCGACCTGTCGGGGCGGCCGGACACCCTGGCCCGCATCGTGCGCCGCGGCCAACGGCGAACGGTGTTGCGGCGCACCGCCGACGACACCGATCCCACCGAACGGGTGGTGGTCGCCAACGCCGACCAACTGCTGATCGTGGTGGCGATGGCCGACCCGCCGCCGCGCACCGGCCTGGTCGACCGGACACTGATCGCTGCCTATGCCGGCGGCCTGAAGCCGATCCTGTGTCTGACCAAGACCGATCTCGCCCCGCCGGATCCCTTCGCCGAACAGTTCGCCGACCTCGATTTGATGGTGGTGGTCGCGGGCCGCGACGATCCACTGCTCGCGGTGGCGGACCTGCTCGCGGGGAAGATCACGGTGCTGCTGGGGCATTCCGGGGTCGGCAAATCGACGCTGGTGAACCGCCTGGTGCCCGACGCGGCGCGGGCCGTCGGTGAGGTGACCGAGATCGGCAGGGGCCGGCACACGTCCACCCAGTCGCTCGCGCTGCCCCTGCAGGGCTCCGGCTGGGTGATCGACACCCCGGGCATCCGCTCGTTCGGGCTGGCCCACATCGAGCCCGACGACGTGTTGCTGGCCTTCGCGGACCTGGCCGACACGATTCAGGACTGCCCCCGCGGCTGCGGGCACATGGGGCCGCCCGCCGACCCCGAATGCGCGCTGGATACGCTGGCCGGCCCGGCGGTTCGCCGGGTGGCCGCGGCCCGCCGGTTGCTGGCGGCGCTCAACCAGGCCTGAGGGCCGGCCGAGCCGCTCGGCAGGTGCGGCGACTGATCGTGCGCGAGAGTCGGTTTCCGACGGCGGCGACCGCTCGACCGGCGCTCAGGCGGCGAACGGCGCCGCGACGGTTCCGGCCACCGCCGCGGCTGCGCGCTTCTTGCGCCGCCGCTCCCGCACCATAGCGATCGCGGTCTTGAGTCCGATCCGGCGCCCCGTCGCCGGGTCGGTGCCCGCAAAGCCGGGCTCCGACCCGGCGAACATCCGCTCGCTGCGGGTCTCCGGCGCGTCGTCGGCGCTGTCGCGCAGGTACTTGTTGGGCAGCGACAGCTTGGCCAGCGTGCGCCATGTCTTGGCGTACTGCACCAGGAACGGTCCCGTGGTGTAGGGCAGGTCGTATTCGTCGCAGAGCTCGCGCACGCGCACCGAGATCTCGTGCAGCCGGTTGCTCGGCAGGTCGGGATAGAGGTGGTGCTCGATTTGGTGGCACAGGTTGCCGCTCATGAACCGCAGCGCGGGTCCGGCGTCGAAGTTGGCGCTGCCCAGGACCTGGCGCAGGTACCACTGGCCCTGGGTTTCGCCGATCATGTCGGTCTTGGTGAACTTCTCGGCGCCGTCGGGGAAATGGCCGCAGAAGATGACCGCGTTGGCCCACACGTTGCGGATCACGTTGGCCAGCGCGTTGGCCTTCAGCGTCGAGCGGTACGTCGCCCCGGGCGACAGCGCGGTGAGCGCCGGGAAGGCGACGTAGTCCTTGAGCACCTGCCGGCCGGCCTTGGCCAGGAACTCGTCGACCCGTTCCCGGGCCTCGTCACGCTCCATCCGGCGCTTGACGATTTTGCCGAGTTCCACGTGTTGCAGGCCGACACCCCATTCGAAGAGCAGGGCGAGCATCGTGTTGTAGACCAGGTTGAAGAGGTTGAAGCGCTTCCAGCGCTGGTCGCGGGTGACACGCAGCAGGCCGTAGCCGACGTCGTCGTCCATCCCGAGGATGTTGGTGAACTTGTGGTGCACGAAGTTGTGGGTGTAGCGCCAGTGCTTGGAGGACCCACTCATGTCCCACTCCCATGTCGAGGAGTGGATCTCCGGGTCGTTCATCCAGTCCCACTGGCCGTGCATGACATTGTGGCCGATCTCCATGTTCTCGACGATCTTGGCCACGCCCAGCGTCACCGTGCCCGCCCACCAGGCCGAACGTCGCGAACTTGCGGCCAGCAGTACCCGCCCGGCCACCTCCAGTGCGCGCTGGGCCGCGATGGTGCGATGGATGTAGCGCGCGTCGCGCTCGCCACGCGACTCCTCGATGTCGCGGCGGATCGCGTTCAGCTCGACCGCGAGGCTTTCGACGTCAGCGTCGGTCAAATGGGCGAACACGTCGACGTCGGTAATCGCCATCGTCCTCAGCTCCCTGTAGTTGATTTGGTGGTTGAGCCAGCGGGCCTCGTACCTACGTTATCGTAACCTACGATTCCGTAGGTTACCTGTAAGTAGCCCTTAGATGTCGACCACGCAATCGCCGGAGGCCGCCGAGACGCAGGTCTGGATGCGGGTGCCGGGCTCGTGCTCGTCGCCGGTCCGCAGGTCACGCACGTGGCCGTCCACCAAACTCACCACACATGATTGGCAGATGCCCATCCGGCAGCCGAACGGCATCTGCACACCGGCACCCTCCCCCGCCTCCATCAACGACGTCGCGGCATCGGCGGCGACGGCGCGCCCGCTTCGCGCGAACGTGACCGTCCCCCCCGTCCCGGCGGGCGCGGCCTTGGCCACCGCGAACCGCTCCAGGTGCAACCGGTCGGCGATGCCGGCCGCCGACCACACCTTCTCGGCCTGGGTGAGCATGCCCTCCGGCCCGCAGACCCACGCCTGGCGTTCGCGCCAGTCCGGCACTTCGTCGTCGAGCCGGGCAAGGTCGAGCCGGCCACGGGTGCGGGTCTCCCGCAGCCGCAATCGATAGCCGGGGTGGTCGGCGGCCAGCGCCGTCAACTCGCCCCGAAACATGGCGTCGGCCTCGGTGGGCGCCGAATGCAGGTGCATGATGTCACCAATCTGATTGCGGCGCACCAATGTTCGCAGCATCGACATGACCGGCGTGATTCCGGACCCGGCGGTGAGGAACAGGATCGACGACGGCGCCGGGTCGGGCAGGACGAAGTTGCCCTGCGGCGCGGCCAGCCGGACGATCGTCCCGGGCTGCACCCCGGCCACCAGATGGGTGGACAGGAATCCTTCGGGCATCGCCTTCACGGTGACGGTCACGGTTTTCGCCGAACCGGACTTGCCGGTCGCCGGACTCGACGTCAGCGAGTACGACCGCCAGCGCCAACGTCCGTCGACCCGGAGCCCGATCCCGACGTACTGGCCGGGCTGATAGTCGAAGCCGAAACCCCAACCCGGCTTGATCACCAGCGTCGCGGAGTCCTCCGTCTCCCGGCGCACCTGAAGGATGCGCCCCCGTAGCTCCCGCGCAGACCACAGCGGATTGACCAGGCGCAGGTAGTCGTCGGGCAGCAGCGGTGTGGTGATGCGGGCCGCCAGCGCGCGCAACGCGTGCCAGGCGGGATGCCTGTCGGCGCCCGCGACGGTGGGCCGCGTGGTCTCGATGACATTGGCGGTGACCGGGGCAAATTTATTGCTCATCGCAGGCTCCTGTCCGGGGCGGTCCACCAACCTACGGTACCGTAACTTACGGTACCGTATCCCAAAGTGTGACGCACCCGGTCCGGCCGCTCGGTGGCCGCTCGGCGATCACAGCAACTCGAGCAGGAACGGCAATTCCTGGGTGGCATACCAGGCCAGGTCGTGGTCCTGCGCGTCCCCGACGGCCAGTTCGGCATCCTCGTCGCCGAGGTCCGCGGCGTCGACCGCGTCGACGGCCGCGAGGACGTCCGGCTCGGCCTCGGCGGTGTCGACGTAGGCGGCGACCACTCGGTCCATCGTGACCGGAGCCCCGAGTTTGACGACGGCATCGTCGAGATCGGGACGGTACTGGGCCCCGGATTCACCCACGTCGACCTCCGCGATGAGCACCGCGCGCCGCGGCGGCAG
>CAYVQQ010000170.1:0-7272 GCA_964453085.1 uncultured Mycobacterium sp. | reverse complement strand
TTCCGTGAGTCTCCTTTGGCGGCAATGCCAATCGAGTACCTGACCCAATAATTGAAGACCGCGCCCTGGATATCCAGCTACTGTTGGCCGATCGCGGCCAACACCGCGGGCCGTCGATCCCCGACCTCATCATCGCGGCCACCGCCGAGTTATCGGGGTTGACCATCCTGCACGTGGACAAGGACTTCGACACCATCATCGCGATAACCGGGCAGCCCGCAACTCGTCTTACCTACACCAGCCCGAGCAGTCCGGAATAGGTAGGGAGAGGACAATGTCGCCGGCACGAATCCGTACTACAGGGGTCACTGCCGACGGCGGCCTAGCCGCCGGCGACAAGCGGGAATCGCTCACATGACGAGCGGACGGCGGTTCGGCACCACGTCCCAGGTGAGTGCGCGCGCCGCGAAATACCAGCCGCCCCGTTCGTAGATCAGGACATCCCGGTAGCTCCCGGTCGCCCGCAGCGTAGTGTCGCCGTACATGTTGGCGAAAAGCACTGCGACACAGTGCTGGGTGGCGTTGACCCCGTCGACGTGGATCTCGTGGTCGAGGGTGACCAGGCGCTGTCCGTCGCCGCCGTGGAAGGCCGAGGGGAGATCCGTGAACACCTCGCCGTCGCGGGTGTAACCGGCGCCCCCGTGGCGGAACGTTGCGATCCACCCGTCGCGATCACCGCCGGAGAACGCCCGATTGTGGCGCGCGTTCAGGTTCATAATGGCGGCCCGCGCCGCGGCGGCCTGGAATGCCTGTTGTTCCTGGTTGCTCATGGTCATTTCAGCTGTCCAGCCTCCCATGGGAATCACGGCCGCTTCATTGCTGGGGCAACGGTAACGCGTGTCAACGCCGACGCGGTACAACCGTGGCGTCACGCCGATTTCGCTTACCGAGCACCGGTAGCTCAGTCGCACAGTCTCAGCGCCACCTTAGGGCATTGCTCCACCGCGGCGCGCACATCGACCTCCAGGCGCGGCGGCACTGGGCCGTCGCCGATCCGTACCACGTCGGCGTCACCCAGTACGAACACCTCCGGGGCGAGCGATTCGCAGAAGCCGTTGGCCTCACACAGCGTCTCGTCGACGGTCACGCGCATCGCACATTTCCTTCAATCGCAGACCATCGGCCGGCGGTTACGTCGAATATTCGGGCGGGTCCGTCACCGCACCGCTGCCTGGTCATGATCACGGCACCGGCGTTCCGGCATTCCGCAACGATAGCCATAGCGGCAGTAGCTGCAAAAGGGTCATCCGCCTCACACGCGCAACTGCGAGGCTCAGGCTGTGTCGTAGGAGCCTCTTTGATCTGGCTTCTCAGCGCGACGCGCCCGGCATCGGGGTGGGCGAGCACGTCTGACACCAATCGGAGCCAAGGGAATCGGTGTCGCAGCACCGGAGGCCGGCCTTTGGCCACCCGGGTTCCGCTCCCGCCGATGCCGTTGGGTTGTTCAGCGATCGACCCACTGAATCTCCGAAACATCGCTGACGGTTCCAACTTTCCGATCGCGGTCATCGACCGCCCGTGGTCCCGGGCGACCCCCAGACGTCTTCCAGGACTTCTCCGATCGCCGAGATGGAACGGCTGGAGTGTTGCTTGACGAACACATGTCCGCCCAGCACAGCGAGTGCGATCGGCAGTTCCACGGCGCCAAGCGCGAGGAGCGCCGCCAAGGCCGCGATGTAGACAGCATCGTGTTTGTCGGGTGTGTGGAACTTCCCGATGATCGGCAGGTCGATTGCACGTTCTTCCAGCTCTCGCAATGCTCGCAGGGTTTTGGCGCGTTTGGAATTTGGGTGCGCCGCTGCGTACGCGGCCCACCGTTCCCCCGCGGTGGCCTTGGACCGGTTCTGCGCTGAGCCGAAAACGGCCTCTCCGGTACCGAGGTCGTGACTCACCTGAGGTTCGGCCGAGCCGTCTACCTCGTCGTCGTGGGGGGTGGTCACTTCTGTCTCACCTTTGCAGTCGTCGGTTACCCAGCCGGTATGAGTTCGAGTTGAGGAGCCCGTTCCCGGTCGGCGGCGTCGCCGTTGATCCGTCCGGGGAGTTCTCGCGCCCAAGCGCTGAACGACTCCACCGCGCTGGTCAAGGCACGGTCGGCGGCTGCGCCGCGCTTTGCGACCCGTTTACCGATCAGTGACGCCATCCCCAACAAGAGGTCCGGTTTCACGGCGGTGAGAATGGTCAGCGCCGTGGCCGGGGCCAAACCTTCGAACCATGCCAACGGACCGAGCGGTACGCACCCGACGAGTTGGCTGATACCCGGCGTCGTGATGAGGCCGGCCAGCGTGAGGAAGGTCCCCGCAACGGTGGCTATCACCAACGGGTCGCGCGATTCCAACAGTGTCTGCCCCAGCTGCGTCGTGACCAATCCCACCAAACCGACTGTCGCTGCCCGTTTTTGACTTGCGCGGGTAAAGGTGGCCATGCTCCACGAGAGGCTTGCGCCGATCGTCGTCGCAGCACCGCGAATTGCCACGGTGTGAGTCAGATCGTCCATGTTGATCCCGCGCTCAGAGGGCGGTCGCATGTTGCGAACCGCGCTCACCGCGACCGCCGTCGTGGGGAAAACGTCGGTCAGGATGTTCACCAGCAGGATCTGCCTGGCACTCAGCGGCGCCGTGCCGCGCACCATGGCTCCGTACATGTTGAACGCCACTTCCCCGGCGTTGCCGCCGAGCAACATCGCCACCGCGGCCTGCGCTTGTTGCCACAGCCGATGGCCCTCCTCGATCGCGTCCAACAGGCTGCCGACACGACCATCCGTCAGCACGACGTCAGCGGCGCCACGGGCGGGATCACTACCGTGCGATGACACGCCCACTCCCACGGCCGCAGCACGGATCGCCGCGGCGTCGTTGGCGCCGTCTCCGACCATCGCGGTGACTGCCCCCGAATTGGCGATCTGTTGGACGATCTGAACCTTCTGTTCGGGCGTCATCCGCGCATAGATGACGTTGCGCTTGACCACCTCGGTGCGCTCTTCGTTCGACAAACGTTCCCAACGCGCTCCGGTGACGACGCCGTCGTCCGCGATGTCGAGCCCGACCTGGCGGGCGATCGCGCGGGCGGTGGCCGGATGGTCACCCGTGATGACACGCACGCCAATGTCCCGCTTTGTCAGCCCGAGCAGGAGATCCCTCGCGTCGGGCCGCGGCGTGTCGGTGATACCGAGGAAGCCGAGCAGACGCAGCCCACTACCGCACAGGGGCTCCAGGCCCGATTTCTCTGCGATCGCGAGGTCGGCCTCCGTCACCTTCCGTTCGGCGACTGCGATCACGCGCAGGCCGCGCGAAGCCATCTCGTGGACATCGGTCAACAACGCCTCCCGAGTGGCGTCGTCTCGGCCTTCCACGCATGCCGAGAGAACGACCTCCGGTCCGCCCTTCACGGCTAGCGTGTCGCCATCCAGCCCGGCCGCAAAGGCACGCCCGGCACGAAACGGCAGCTCGCGGTCGCGCTTCGGCCGGATTCCCGCTTTGTCGACGACGGCGGCGTCCGTCGCCTGCAACGGAGCGTGCTGGCCGATCGCCAACGGTGTCGCAAGCGCCGCACGTTCGAGAATCAGGCTTTCGTTGAAGCCTGGCTGCGCGCAGATATCCGTCACTACGAGCCGGTTCTCGGTGAGGGTCCCCGTCTTGTCGAAACAGACCACCTCCACACGCCCGAGCGTCTCGACCGAGCGTGGTGCCCTGACCAGCGCATGCCGCTGGGTAAGTCGCCGGGCCGCTTCGCGCTGGGCCAGAGTCGCCACCAGCGGCAGGCCTTCCGGCACCGCAGCGACGGCGCACGACACGCCGCTGGTGACGGCCTCCCGCATTCCCGATCCGCGCAGCAATGCGGTGAGGACCACGCCGACGCCGCCAGTGAGCGTCCAGGGCAGGACCTTCGCGGTAACCCCGGCCAGCTGCGCGTGCAACCCCACGTCGTCCCGCCGCCGAGGCGCCAACGCCATGGCCCGGCCCGCCGCGGTCGCGTCGCCGACCGCGACGACCACCGCGCGGCAGACACCGCTGAGCACGGTCGAGCCCTCAAAAATCATGCAGGCCCGTTCTGCCAACAAACACCCCGGTGTCGGGTCGGGGTGCTTGGTCACCGGCAACGACTCGCCGGTGAGTGACGATTCGTCCACCTCGACGGCCACTGCGCTCAACACGCGTGCGTCCGCGGGAACAACCTCGCCCGCCCGGACCTCGATGATCATTCCCGGGGCCACATGTTCGGTCTCGACGAGTTCAAACCGGCCCGACGGCAGGCAGACGCGAGCTCGCGGCGTCTGGGCGCTCAGCATCTTGTTCAGCTGGCGATCGGAATTGAGTCGTTGCACAGCAGCAATTCCGGCGCTGCCGAGCAGTACTGTCCCGACCAGAGCACCGTCCATGGGAGAGCCGACCAATGCACTCGCCAGAGCGCCGGTGGCCAGGATTGGTGTCAGTGGATCCTGCATTTCGTGCCACATCGCCTCGACGACATCTTTTCCGCCTTCCGCGACGGTGGTGATCAACGCCTGCCACCGCGTTTTCGGCTGTCGCACCTGTGCAAGACCGGGGTCGCTCGCAAGGTCCGGTCGCAGTGATCGGAGGTGTTCGAGCACCTGGTCGGCCTCGAGCGCGTGCCATTCGGTCTCCGTGGCTGCGGTCGGGTCGGCCTTGGTCACGACCCTCCGCGCAAGCAGATATCCCGGGATCAGCGCAAGCGCGGCGGCCGCGATGCTCGGACGCACGCCCGCCGCTCGAACACCCGGCAGCAGCGTCAACGATCCCAGCGCCGTTCCCGCAGCGGCCAATTCGACGCCACGCCGTGCCGCAGACCTCGCCGCGGGTATGGCGTCGATGATCCGGCACGCGACTTTCAGATGTGGTAGCAGAACGTCCGCCGTCCACGCCGGCGGCTGCTCGGCCGTACAGACCGCCAACGCAAGATCCGCGGCCGTGAACGCGCGCGGAAGGTCAAACCCGACAACGGCGACGATTTTCCCGTCCGTCTGCCACCGCCGCACCGCGTCGAAAATGGCGAGATCAATGTCGTCATCAACCCGCACGAGTTCGTCAAAGGTCCCGCGCAGGTGCCCGGAATCGGCCTGGTCCACCGACACGAGTTTGAGTTCCGCACCACGCGCCGCGGCGATCAGCGGCTCCGCGAATGGGTCCGCACTGCGCGCCACGACGACCTCCAGATCCCGCAGGTCAGGCAGCTCATGCGCGGGAGAAAGGGAGCACCCGGTGTGGACACCGGGACCGAGCAGACCAGCGTTGACGTCAGTTTGAGCGCATTGCCACACCTTCGTGCGAAGTTCTCCGTCGACCCCACTGATCTCCGCGACACGCAAGCTTTCGCCGATCAACACGGCCGGGTCGATGATCAGGACGTCGACACCGTCGAGGCGCCGTAGCGCGTCGGGTCGCAGCACCAGTGCGCGATGACGCCGGTTCAAGCCGGCGCAGAACGTGGTGGCAAACGACTCGCGGGCGTAGTTCAGAGCCCGCGGTGCGGCCACGATGACCGCTTCGCTGGCCAGCGCCGCCCCGCCACCCACGCAGAGGGCCACGGCTCCAGCAAGACCCGCCGCTGTTGCCGCTCTCGCGTAGTTTTCCGACGACGTGTCCGGAATCGGCCGCGGCCGAGGCGATTCCGGGTGCAATTCACATCCGGCGCTGATCGCCAACTGAGGCTCGTGTTCGTGCCAGGCTTCGACGGCTGCCAGCGCTTCGATGAGGCGGAGGCTGCGAAGCAGCATGTCTGCGGCGATCACCGAAGGCGTTCGGCCAAGCGACTGGGTGACGGCCGTTCCCAACGCGAGCAGCGCGTCGGCGCGCGACCGCCCGAGTGCCCGCTCGAAAACCTTGCGCACATCGGGTTGCGCCTCGGCAAAGGTGGTCACCGCGGCAAATGCTCGGGGCAACCTGGGCGCCCGCGCGATCTGCAGTACCGTCGCCACCCCCAGCGCCAGCGCCTTCGCCGCCAGCAGGCTCACCCGGTTGACGATCTCCTCCCCGTCCCCGGGAATGTCGATCGCGCGCGAACAGACCGGTTTCTCCCGCCCGACCGCGCCGCATTCGTCGCCGTGTCCGATCGGCTCGACAAAGAGTCGCTCGATCGTCTCCACCATCCGGACCAACTCCTCGACGGTCGGCCCACTTTCGTCGACGTCGACGACAAGCCGCGAAAACGGCCAATTCACCTGCGTACGGGTGACGCCCGGGGTGGTGCCTATCGCTTGCTCCAGGACGGTGGTGAACTCGGCCGAGCGTGACCCGTCGAGTGCGCGCAACTCAATCCACCCCCGGCCATTGCCCGACCATCGGCGTCGAGGACGCTCTCCACCCAATAGCTCAACCGCCGCAGCTGTGCCGCCTGCGACCACCGTGCGGATCCCCGAGACGATCAACTTGGCGAACACTAGTGCCCTTTTGCCCTTCCCTTAACCCGACGTTCAACTCGACCAAGGAGACTCACTCTGGCGGCCGGTCGCGATGCACGTAGTCCGTCACCGTACGGGTCGAGAGAACCTAAGAAGTGACATGGAGAATTGTCGATAGTAAACAGACAGAAAATAATTCCCACGCCCGGAAACAACTGGACCAAGGCCGGAAGAACCCCGATGACGCTCCTCGAACGCGCTACCAAGTCCGCCAACACCGTCGCCACCCAGACCGTTTCGACAGCGAGTCGGATCGGGACAGCGGTCGCCGACGGGGTCATCGTCACAGCGCAGGACCTGCGTACCGGCCTCCAAGACGGGCACATCCGTCCCCGAACCGTGCTTGCCGCGGCAGCGGTCGGCCTGATCGCCGTCGTCGACTGGCCCGTGCTCGTCGCCGCAGCCGGTGCCGCCGTAATCTACGGCAAACTCGGAAATCGGTCGACAGCATCGTCGGACGATGAGGGCGAAGACCGGCCCGGCGGCCAGGCACGCGGACCGGAAGCTAGGTAGGTAGCTGCGGGCGGCGGGTAGCTGCGCATTCCGTGGCGCCCGCAACCGCGGGTACACAAAACATTTCCGGCTTCCACCCCGATTCAGGCGCTGTCGTTGCCGTCCTCGCTTTTCCCTCGGCCGCCCTCGACACACCACCGCGGCACCTCCAACGCGGCCTGGTCGGTTTTCTGACCATCGTTGTACTGCACGGAAATACGCCCGGTCGAACATCCCCGCAACGCAAACACCACTACGGCATGTCGGGGGCGACGATTTCCCCGATCCTGTCAGGACACCGCACGATTCGACCTAGGAGCGTGGGTCAGTAACACGCTGGCTGGGGTGTTCGGTTGATCGGTGGG
>CAYVQQ010000169.1:0-7280 GCA_964453085.1 uncultured Mycobacterium sp. | reverse complement strand
TGCAGGCCCGCGTCGCCGCCGAGGAACAGGTCCGCTACCTGGCGGAACGCGACGACCTCACCGGACTGCTGAACCGCCGGATGCTGATCGCCCAGCTCGACGAACGGCTTGCCGCGGGCAGGCCGGGTCCGGTCTCGATCCTGTTCCTCGACGTGGACCGGTTGAAGGTGGTCAACGACCATCTCGGCCTAAATCCGGGCAACCGATTCATCACGGCCTTCGCGGACCTGTTGCGGAAGGCGGTCGACGTTCCCGCCCTCGTCGCCCGGTTCGGTGGGGACGAGTTCGTCGTCGTGCCGGCCGCGTCGATGAACGTGGACGCCGCCGCGGACCTCGCCCGACGGCTGCAAAGTCGGGTGCACACGCAGGTCGTGATCGACGGCGAGACGCTAGCCCGGACCGTCAGCATCGGCGTCGCCGCGGGAACACCCGGCCGCGACACCACCTCGGAACTGCTGTTCCGCGCCGACCAGGCGACCCGATCGGCCAAGGCGTCCGGCGGGGCCACCGTCACGGCCTTCTGTCCCGAGATGGCCGTCAAGGAAGCCCTCCGCAACGACGTCGAACTGCGCCTGCAGACCATCGACAGCGGAAGTCGCGAATTGGTGCTGCATTATCTTCCGGAGTTCGACATGCGCACCGGCGAGGTCCTGGGCGCCGAGGCGCTCGTCCGCTGGCAGCACCCGACCCGGGGCCTATTGATGCCCGACTCGTTCCTCGACGTTATCGAATCGGTCAACCTGGCGGGCAAGCTCGACCGCCTCGTCTTGCGGTCGGCGTGCGCGCAGTTCGGACGATGGCAGGCGCACGGCGTCGGGCAGGATGCCGTGTTGCGCATCAACGTCTCTCCGATGCAGCTCGTCGCTGACGGGATCGTCGAAGCGGTTGCGGCGACCATCGAGGCATTCGGGCTCAAACCGAGCGCGGTCTGTCTCGAGATGACCGAACGCGTCGTGGTGGCTGACATCGATGCCACACGCAAGACGCTGACCGAACTGAAGGACATCGGTGTGCAGATTGCCATCGACGACTTCGGCACCGGTTACAGCGCCCTGGGTTACCTGAAGTCCCTTCCGGTCGACCTGCTCAAGATCGACCGAGGCTTCGTTCGCGATCTCGGCCGCAGCCCGCACGACCTGGCGATCGTGCAGTCGATAATGACGCTGGCGAATGCCTTCGGACTCGACGTGGTGGCAGAGGGTGTCGAGACCGTCAGCGCGGCCAAAGCGCTGCTCGCCATCGGATGCACCCGCGCGCAGGGCTTTTTGCTGTCGCGGCCGTTGGACAGCGACGCGATGGAGTCGCTGTTCGCCCGGCGCTTCCTACCGATGACCTTCTCCGACGGTACCGTTCCGGCGCCTGAGGATTTCTCCGCGCCGAACACCTGCGGATCCGGCTAGTCGCCCGCCCAGCGCCCCGACCACCGGGGAATCCAGTAGCCCCGATGGGTTACCGAAGTCCGCCCGCCCGGCTCACTCGGCCGGGCGGTCGGACTTCCGGTAGATCGCGCCGGTCACGCCCTCCCGGCCAGAGGCGTTTCGGTCTGGGACTGCCGGTCGAACAATTGCGTCAAATGCTGCGTTTCCATGAGGATCTTCGCAACTTGTTCCGGTTCCGCGTAGTTGACGAAATCGCGACGATTCCACCACATCATCTTGGTCTGATACCGCTCGTCGGGATAAGGCGTGGCGGGAACCGCCGCGACCACCCCACCGGAGGAGCGCCACCGATTCAGGACATAGGCGGCCGCCGTGGCCAAGCAGAACTGAACGTCGAGCAGGGCCATCATGTGAAAGCCGCTGCGGGCCAGGGCGGCGGTGAGGCAGCGATCCTGATTCAGTTCGTCGGCCACCCACGCCGACTTCATTTCCAGGACGCCGAAAGGCAACCTGTCGGTGATCATGGTGCGGACGGCCTGTTCTCCCGGTTGACCGGCCCATTCGACCACGGCGTGCGAGTCGTCGGCCGATTGCAACGGCCCTATGGCCCGCACGCCCGCCACCATCCGCCCGCCGGAATCGACCACCGCCAGGTACATGATGGTGTCGGAGCCGCTGAGCAGCGCATCGACGTCCAAAGCGCACTCCACGCCGTGCTTGCGGTAGCTGCGGTAGGCGCCGTCCGCGTATTCGTCCCAGAGGTCGCGGTCCGTCGACGGTTGCGAAAGCACCAGCGTGCAGTCGATATCTGGGTCGCGCCAGGTCAGGCTGTCCCGGAGGTGGAATCCGTCGACGTGCGTGGCGTTCAGTGGGATTACGGTCATAGGGGCCTCCTTGGAGTTGGTGCGCCGACGGTGTGCCGGCGACTTTGGTGTCCGAACGACGGGAAAACGATGGAAGTGGCTTCACAGACGAATGGTCTCGTTACATGCGAATGGCGATCCTCTCGTCCTTAGCCCGACGTGATTAAAGATGGCGAAAATCCATACCAAAAGAACGGACTTGACGGCTAGCCGGCTCATCATATTACAAGTTGTCGCAAACTTCAGATCATTACTTTATCTAATGGAATGCTTTGCCGAAGCGGCCGCCGCAAGAAATTGGTCCCAGTCGCGCGTCGACGATCTGGACGGTCATGACGTGCGTGGTGCTGGAGGAATCCCAGACCTAATTACCGCTAATTCATGACTGATGGTTTGAAAGTACCGTCGGCCATTTTAGTTGGCCATGGGAGCGGCCATGTTTGCTGCCCTCAGCAAATCAGAATTGGCCATGAGTTCGGGTGGTCTGACGGGTCACCCGGGGATGCGTCGGCGTGCCATCAGCGGCGGACCAGGCAAACTATGCAGGTCGACGTGGGCGTGGCGACGTGCGACCGGATGTGCGGGCCCTCGGTGTGGTGGGAAAGCATTTTATCCACGGAAAATCCGCGGCGTGCGTTCAGATTCGGATTAACCCGGGGGCCGCCCACGATCGGATCGGAGATCGCCACCGGCAAAATCCACAGTGCGGGGAATGGTGCGAAATATGATTATCGAGGGCTGGTGGCCATGGATTCGACTGGCAAAACCATTTCATGCCGATATATTGACAAATGACTCCCGCGTGGCAGTGATTCACGTGCGGGCCGGCAAAGATGGCCGCAACGAAATCCGCGCCCACAGTTCATGAACACCGTCTTCGAATGCAATCCGGACCGACCCGGGGATTCTCGAGGATTCCCGCCACGTTGTTGCCGCATCGGACATCGCAGGCCGAACTGACATCACGCGCAGTGACCGTAGCGACGTGCGGTCGTCTGGGAGACTGCTACGCGTTCACCACCCTTGCCACCGGTCGGGGCGCGGCTCTGCCGGCGGCGCTGCCACCGCATTTCGCCGCCGACCCGCTCGTCACAACGGTGTCCGCGCTGCGCGACTGCGCGGCCGCCTTGGGTAGATTGGCCACGGTGTTGAAGCTGTTGGCCCCGGCCGCCTGTCTATGCGTGCTCGCCGGTTGCTCGTCGCGCACGGATGCCTCGGATGTGAAGGTGGACATCGGCAAGGTCTCCGCCGTGAAGTCGAGCTTCGGGCCTGACTTCTCGATCACCGAGATCGGCGAGCGGGGGATCGACCCGCAGCTACTGGCCTCGCGCAAATTGCCCGCGGGGCTGCGCTTCGATCCCGCCACCTGCGCGAAACTGGCAGAGGGCCCGAACATGCCACCGGACCTGAAGGGCAATATGGCCGCCGTCTCCGCCGAGGGCAAGGGCAACCGCTTCGTCGTGATCGCCATGGAGACCTCCGCCGAGGTGCCGCTCGCCGACCCGGGTAAGGACTGCACCAAGGTGGAGTTCGCCGGGGCCCAGCTGCGCGGCGGCATCGAGGTGGTCGAGGCGCCGCATATCGCCGGGGTCCACACACTGGGCGTGCACCGCGTCCTACAGGCGGTGCTCGCCGGGGCGGCCCGCACCGGCGAACTCTACGACTATTCCGCTCAGTTCGGCGACTACCAGGTGATCGTCATCGCCAACCCGCTGGTGATCCCCGGCAAGCCGGTGGCGCCGGTCGACACCGCTCGTGCCCGCGACCTGCTTGTCAAGGCGGTGGCCGCGGTCCGGAGTTGACCAGGTCAGCGGACGCCGCGTGGCCGGAACTGGATGCTGACCCGCGGACCCGTGGGTGCCGACGTCTTGGGTACCGCGTGCTCCCAGGTGCGCTGGCATGATCCGCCCATCACCAGCAGGTCGCCGTGCGCCTGCGGCAGCCGCAACGACCGGCCACCCCCGCGGCGTCGCAACGCCAAGGTGCGTGTGGCGCCGAGGCTGACGATCGCCACCATGGTGTCCTCGGCGCTGCTGCGGCCAACGGTGTCACCGTGCCAGGCCACGCTGTCGGCCCCGTCGCGGTAATAGCACAGCCCAACCGTCGTGAACGGTTCACCGAGTTCGCCGGCGTAGATGTCGTTGAGTCGCCGCCGCAGCCGCCACAGCAGGGGATGCGGAGGGTCCTCGCGGGTCAGATCGTGAAAGCTCACCAGTCGCGGCACGTCGACCACCCGGTCATACATCTGGCGGCGTTCGGTCCGCCACGGCACGCTGGTCAGCAGGGCGTCGAACAGGTTCGCCTCGTCGGGCGAGTTGCCCGCCAGCCAGCCCGCGCGGATTTCGATGAACGCGCCGTCGCCGAGGTGGCGGCGTTCGGTGTGCTCGAAGAGCGAGCCCTGGACCGCCATCCCCACGCCGCCCAGTTTATCGCACGCACGTTCGAATCGATGGTGGCGCGGCGGGTGCGCGGCCCGATCACGTCGCCGCTACGGTTGGTTTGTGGGCGTTGTCGAGTTGGGCACCGATTCCGAGGTCGGCACCTTACGGGTGGCCATCCTGCACCGTCCTGGCGCCGAGTTGGGCAGGCTCAGCCCGCGCAACGTCGACCAGCTGCTGTTCGACGGGCTGCCGTGGGTGGCACGCGCGCAGGAGGAGCACGACCAGTTCGCCGAGTTGCTGCGCAGCCGCGGCGTGGAGGTCCTGCTGATGTCGGATCTGCTGACCGAGGCGCTCCGCCACAGCGGGGCCGCCCGGATGCAGGGCGTGGCCGCCGCGGTCGATGCGCGTCGGCTGGGAGTGCCTTTGGCGCAAGAACTTTCGGCGCACCTGCGCAGCCTTGAACCGGACAAGCTGGCGCACGTGCTGATGGCCGGCATGACGTTCAGCGAGTTGCCGCCGGACACCCGCACCGATGTGTCGCTGGTGCTGCGCATGCACCAGGGGTCCGACTTCGTCATCGATCCGCTGCCGAACCTGTTGTTCACCCGCGACTCGTCGATCTGGATCGGGCCGCGGGTGGTGATTCCGACGCTGGCACTGCCGGCACGGGTGCGCGAGGCCTCGTTGACCGACCTCATCTACGCGCATCATCCGCGATTCACCGGGGTGCGGCGGGCCTACGAGTCGCGCACCGCGCCTGTCGAGGGCGGTGACGTGTTGTTGCTGGCCCCGGGTGTGCTCGCGGTCGGGGTCGGTGAACGCACCTCCCCGGCCGGTGCGGAAGCGTTGGCGCGCAGCCTCTTTGACGATGACCTGGCAACCACCGTGCTGGCCGTGCCGATCGTGCAGCGGCGCGCCCAGATGCACCTTGACACGGTGTGCACGATGGTCGACACCGACACCGTGGTGATGTACGCCAACATCGTCGACTCGCTGTCGGCCTTCACCATCCAGCGCACCCCTGACGGCGTCACCATCGGCGACGAGGCGCCGTTCCTGGAAGCCGCGGCCAAGGCTATGGGCATCGACAAGCTGCGTGTCATCGACACCGGTCTTGATCCGGTCATCGCCGAACGCGAACAGTGGGACGACGGCAACAACACCTTAGCGCTGGCGCCCGGCGTCGTCGTCGCCTACGAGCGCAACGTCCAGACCAACACCCGGCTGCTGGAAGCCGGCGTCGAGGTGCTGACCATCGCCGGGTCCGAGCTGGGCACCGGCCGCGGCGGCCCCCGCTGCATGTCCTGTCCCGCCGCCCGGGACCCGATCTAGCCCGACTTCGCCGAGATCGCCGCCACGGGCGGTGCCCGAGGGCCCGACCTCGGCCCTCGCGGCAACCTCGGCACAGAGCGGCGGGCCAGCGCGTCACGCGCCCGCTGGGCGACTGCGGCCGGCCGGTCTTCGTTGACCACCTTGATCACCTGCCAGCCCGGGCGATCGACCGTCGGCGCCCGGTGAACGCCTTCGACGTAGAGTCTTCGATCGCTGCGGCGCCGGTCACTTCGATCTACGTGACGGGTCGGGGCAGACCGCCGTCGATGAGCACCAGCCGCAGCCAGCTTTCCTTCGGTGATTGGGCGCCGCCGTCCATCGGCGAGAGGGCCGCCCGGCCCTGCCGCACGCCCCGAGCTCCCGCGTGGCGGGCGATCGGGGTGTCAGCTCGGCGGCGATTCGTTCCCGGCGAACGACGATCCCCGGTGGTGGGCGGTGGAAGGGACCGATGATTGCGAGCGGGGTGAAGTCGTCGATCCGCTTCGCTCCGGGCGGGACCGCGGCGGTGCGGCCGGCGATGGTTCCCTCCCCCCGGACCCCAGATGTGCGGCGTGGCCGTCGGCTGCCGAGAAAGACCTCCGCCACACGCCGGCGATGCGGCCGGGCGTCATCGAGCACCGACGTCGTGCCGAGATTGCCGCCCGGCGGCCCAACTCACCGCCAGCTGGGCAGCCAGATCTCCATGTCCCACGTCTGCTGTGAGATGGGCAGCCCGGTGAGAATCGGGAAGAGCCAGGCGAAGTTGGTGGCCACCAGGGCCACGTAGCAGCTCACCAGGATCAGCCCCAGCGTGCGACGTTCCCGGCCCTGCTGCGGGGCATAGAGAATGTCACCGCAGATCAGCGCGATGGCCATCACCAGAAAGGGCGCCATCGGCGCCGCATAGAAGAAGTACATCTGCCGGTCGATGTCAGCGAACCACGGCAGCCACCCCGCGCAGTAGCCGACCCAGACCACGGTGTACCGCCAGTCCCGGCGAACGACCATGCGCCACGTCGCGTAGACCAGCACCGGCACCGCCAGCCACCACATGGCGGGCGTGCCGACCAGCATCTCGGCTTTGACGCACGACTGCACGCCGCAGCCGGGTACGTTCTGCTGGTCGATGGCATAAAGCACGGGCCGCAATGACATCGGCCAGCTCCACGGCTTGGACTCCCACGGGTGGTGGTTGCCCGCAGCGTTCGTCAGGCCGGCATGGAACTGGAAAGCCTTGGCGGTGTAGTACCACAGCGAGCGCACGGCGTCGGGAAGAGGCACCAGCGAGTGGGGCCCGATCGCCTGACCCACCTCGTGCCGGTCGATCGCGGTTTCCGAGGCGAACC
>CAYVQQ010000168.1:0-7403 GCA_964453085.1 uncultured Mycobacterium sp. | reverse complement strand
GGCGGCGCTGAGCTACTCGTTTCTGCACCGGATGCTGCGGTCCCGGTCCTCCGGTTCAGCGTCTGCGGCGGCGAGGGCGCCTTGGCGTCCATGACCGCCCAGGTGACGGGAAGCCCGCAGTCCAAAGCCAGGCTCCCCGGAGCTACGGCCCGATCCGACGATCATCATCGTCCCTGATGACAAGGGGTAGTGAGACGGCCTACAAATCGGCGAATACGACGTGGGCCCCTGCGTCCGGGCCCCCGAAAGTGTTACGGTGACAACTATGTCTCGGCTGAGTTCTGGCCTGCGTGCGGGCGTCGTCTTCATCGTTGTGGGCCTCGCGTTGGTTTTGGCTGCCGCGGTGTTCCCGAACACCGCCGCCGCGGACTCCACGGACGACTTCCCGATCCCCCGCCGGATGATCGCCACTACCTGCGACGCCGAGCAATACATGGCGGCCGTCAGGGACACCAGCCCGGTGTACTACGAGCGCTACATGATCGACTACAACAACCATCAGCAGTACGCGCAGGCGACCCAGGACAAGGTGCACTGGTTCTTCGCGATGAACCCCGTCGAGCGCAGAGAGTATTCGGAGCACTTCTACGACGGGATCGACCCACTGTGGTGGGGCTGGCGCAACCACATGAAGCTCTTCTTCAACAACAAGGGTGTCGTTGCCAAGGCCACCGATGTGTGCAACAACTACCCCCGCGGCGACATGTCGGTCTGGAACTGGGGCTGAGGGGATCTCGGCGAGCCCGCGGGTCAGCCCTCCCTGCGGCGTTGGGTCTGACCCGCCAGGCGCCGGGGCAGGCCGATCGCCACGGCACTCGACACCGATGACGTCGAGGTGGGCGTCAACCTGGACGAGCGTCGCCGAGCCGGCTGGCTGACGGACGCGCTGGGGCCGTGCCGCGGCCGCCAGGGGCGGCCCGAGGCGGTGCAGCCCGCGGGCTCGCCGCCCGGGTGCGAGTGTGGGCCGAGCCGCGGCGAGTGACTTTCCTCAATTGACACGGCGTGTGGGCGCAGCAACCCCCACCGCGGCGACCGCCGTGACCATGCTGCTCCGGCGGGCAGAACGCCGGCTCATCGATATGGGCGTCCAGGAGCCGCCATGCGCGCCGAGCGGTGTGGGACGAGACTGCGAGCTCCCTCGCGCGCAACGCGCGATTTTGTTGGTCGACGGGTTCCGTCCGCACTCGTCCATTTCGCAGCTGACGTGCTTTACGCTTCAGGCACGGATGGGAACAGGTCGCCCGTCCAGTTCCGGACCGACGACGCCGTGATTTACTTAGGTAAGCCTTGGTTGTGTTTCTGCTCCACCACTGCTCGGGCGCCCAAGGACAGCACCGATACCACCGGGATCGCGGACGGCCGGCGCGACGCGGTGGTCCGTAGCTGAACATGCTCGAGCGGACGGCGGACCCGATCCGCCCGACCGAACCGTCGAACGGTGAAAGGGAATCCGATCATCAAGTTGCTGTCGCGGACCTGGATTCCGCTGGTGGTCCTGGCTGTAGTAGTCGTCGGGGGATTCGTCGTATACCGGGTCCACGGCTACTTCGGCTCCGCCAAGCGGGAGTCCTATGCCGACAGCAACCTGGAGAACCCGAAGCCGTTCAACCCCAAACGGATCAGCTACGAAGTGTTCGGCCCCGCGGGGGCGGTCGCGGACATCAGCTACTTCGACGTCAACGGCGACCCGCAGCGCGTCGACGGCGCCCAGCTGCCCTGGTCGCTTCACCTCACCACGACCAAGGCGGCGGTGATGGGGAACCTCGTGGCACAAGGAGATGGTGACACCCTGGGCTGCCGGATCACGGTCGACGACGAAGTCAAGGCCGAGCGGATCTCTCATGAGGTCCACGCCTACACCTTCTGCCTGGTGAAGTCCGCGTGAGTGCGCTGCCCCAGCGGGCCCCCGCCGCCGGCTCGCACCGCACCCAACGACCCTTTCTCGCGCGGATGATCCATACCCTGGCGGTGCCGATCATCCTGTTCTGGGTAGCCGTCGCGGTCCTGTTCAGCGTGTTCGTCCCGTCGCTGGAGGAGGTCGGTCAGGAGCGGTCGGTGTCGCTGAGCCCGCCGGACGCTCCGTCGTTCGTGGCTTTGAAGCGCATCGGACACGTCTTCAAGGAGGGCGAGACCGACAGTTCGGCGATGATCGTGCTGGAGAGCGACCAGCCCCTCGGCGACGACGCGCACCGGTTCTACGATGTCCTGATCCGCGCGCTGCACGCCGACAAGCGGCACGTGCTGAGCGTCCAGGACTTCTGGGGCGACCCCCTGACCGCGGCGGGCGCGCAGAGCAACGACGGCAAGGCCGTGACCGTTCAGGTGAACCTCGCCGGCAACCAGGGCGAGCCGCTGGCCAATGAATCCGTCGAGGCGGTCCGCAAGATCGTGGACGGCGTGCCCCCGCCGCCGGGGGTCAAGGCCTATCTCACCGGCGTGTCGGCGCTGGCCGCCGACCTGCACCACAGCGGCGACAAATCGATGGCGAAGATCACGCTGACGACCGTCGGGGTGATCTTGATCATGTTGTTGTTCGTCTACCGTTCGCCGATCACGGTGATTCTGCTGCTGGTCACCGTCGGTTTCGAGCTGACCGCGGCCCGCGGCGCGGTCGCGTTGATCGGGCGCAGCGGGCTGATCGGACTGTCCACCTTCGCGGTCAGCCTGCTGACGTCGTTGGCGATCGCGGCCGGCACCGACTACGGGATCTTCATCATCGGCCGTTACCAGGAGGCCCGCCAGGCCGGCGAAGACAAGGAGACGGCGTTCTACACGATGTACCGGGGGACCGCACACGTGATCCTGGGCTCGGGCCTGACCATCGCCGGCGCCACGTTCTGCCTCAGCTTCGCGCGGATGCCCTACTTCCAGACCCTGGGCGTGCCGTGCGCGGTCGGGATGATGGTCGCGGTGGCGGTCGCGCTCACGCTGGGGCCGGCCGTGCTGACGGTAGGCAGCCGGTTCGGCTTGTTCGATCCGAAGCGGGTGCTCAAGGTCCGGGGCTGGCGACGCGTCGGCACCGTGGTGGTGCGCTGGCCGCTGCCCATCCTGGCCGTCACGTGTGCGGTCGCGCTGGTCGGGCTGCTCACCCTGCCCGGCTACAAGGCCAATTACAACGACCGCAACTACCTGCCCACCTTCGTCCCCGCCAACGCCGGGTTCATGGCCGCAGACCGTCACTTCTCGCAGGCCCGGATGAAGCCGGAGATCCTGATGATCGAGTCCGACCACGACATGCGCAACCCGGCGGACTTCTTGGTGCTGGACCGGTTGGCCAAGGGCATCTTCCGGGTGCCCGGAATCTCTCGCGTGCAGGCGATCACCCGGCCCGACGGCACGACCATGGACCACACCTCGATCCCGTTCCAGATAAGCATGCAAAACGCCGGCCAGCTGCAGAACATGAAATACCAGCGCGACCGCATGAACGACATGCTCACCCAGGCCGACGAGTTGGCCAAGACGATCGCGACGATGCAGCGGATGTACGGCCTGATGACCCGGCTCGTGACCACCACCCACCGCATGGTCAGCGACACCGAGGCGATGCAGCAGATCACCAACGAACTGCGCGATGAGATCGCCGACTTCGAGGACTTCTGGCGCCCGATCCGCTCCTATTTCTATTGGGAGAAGCACTGTTTCGACATCCCGATCTGCTGGTCGCTTCGCTCGGTGTTCGGCGCGATCGACGGCGTGGACGAGATCTCCGATCTGCTCAACACACTGGTGGGTGATGTCAAGGAGATCGACCGGCTCATGCCCGAGATGGTCGCCCAGTTTCCGCCCATGATCGAGACCATGATCAGCATGCGCACCATGATGCTGACCATGCACAGCACCATGTCGGGCATCTTCGACCAGATGGACCAGATGAGCGACAACGCCACCGCGATGGGGCATGCGTTCGACGCCGCCAAAAACGACGACTCGTTCTACCTGCCGCCGGAGGTCTTCAAGAACAAAGACTTCCAGCGCGCGATGAACAACTTCTTGTCCGAGGACGGACGCGCGGCCAGGTTCATCATCTTGCACCGCGGGGACCCCGCGTCGGCCGAGGGCATTGCGAGCATCGACAAGATCCAGACCGCGGCCGAGGAGTCCCTCAAGGGCACGCCGTTGGAAGACGCCAAGATCTATCTGGGCGGGACAGGGGCCGTGTTCAAGGACATCTCCGAGGGCGCCAAGTGGGACCTCGTGATCGCCGGGGTCTCCTCGCTGTGCCTGATCTTCATCATCATGTTGATCATCACCCGCGCCTTCGTCGCCGCCGCGGTCATCGTCGGTACGGTGGCGATATCCCTGGGTTCGTCGTTCGGGCTGTCCGTGCTGGTCTGGCAGCACATCCTCGGCATCGAACTGCACTGGCTCGTGTTGGCGATGTCGGTCATCGTGCTGCTGGCCGTCGGATCGGACTACAACCTGCTGCTGGTGTCGCGGTTCAAACAGGAGATCGGCGCCGGCCTGAACACGGGCATCATCCGGTCCATGGGTGGCACCGGCAAAGTGGTCACCAACGCCGGACTGGTCTTCGCGTTCACCATGGGCTCCATGATCGTCAGCGACGTGCGCGTCATCGGCCAGGTGGGCACCACCATCGGCCTGGGCCTACTTTTCGACACCCTGATAGTCCGTGCGTTCATGACACCATCCATCGCGGCACTGTTGGGCCGCTGGTTCTGGTGGCCCATGCGGGTGCGGTCACGGCCTCTCCGGACCCCGGCTGCCCCCGTACGGTCGCCCGAGCACTCGTTCGCCTACAGCGGCTAAGAGTCGACCCGTTGCGCGGCCCCGAATGATGTCGACGATGTTGCGCTGCACCCACACCGCGGCGACGGCCACACCGGCGGCCACGGTCGTGGCCAGCCACAGCAGCGCCGTCACCGCGAACCGCTCGGAGACGAACCTGACCGAATCCCCCGCACGTAGGCGGCCTGGCCGAGATGCTGGGCGCAGTCGTCAATGGTGCTCACCAGCCGGACGCTGGCCGTCACCGGCGGATCCCAGTTGGTATCTACAACGCGGGCCAACTCACCGGCGGTGACCCCGGCGAGGTATTCGAGGGTGAGCTTGTGCACCGCGTGGTAGTAGCCGGACAGCAGGCCAGCGGGCGCGTGGACCTTGGCGACCTGGACGGGCCCGTGACCGTAGCCGGTGTCGTCGCGCGGTAGGTCCAAGCCGAACCGGTCCACCCATCCGTCGCGGGTCCACACCTGCTCGACCCCGGCCACGTGCGCCACCTGAATGTCCTGCACCCGTGCGCTGTGCCAGAGCAGCCAGGCCATGCTGTTGGCGTTCGGGGTGGGGCGGAAGTCGGCCACCTCCTCGGCCAGCCCATCGGTGAGGTCGTCGACGTGTTCGATCAGCCGGGTGAACGCGTCCCGGAGGAGTTCTCGAACGGCGGCATCGGTATCGGCCATACTGCCGACGTTACGGGAAACAGCGGCCCTGACACGACCACCTCACCAATTGCCGCGGCACCGTCATCGACGGGCTGGGGGTGAGCCGTTGTCGGCGACGTGGTGGGGCGGACGTCATCACAACGACGCTACGTACTTCTGCCTCTAAGTACTTCTAAGTACTTCTGCACCCACCGGGACCACCGGGACCGCCGGCCCCGGCCCGGGCGGCCGGACCGGGCGACCGCAGCCACGTCGCGGTCAAACACCCGGCTGGCCTCAACGTCATCGACCACAGCGCGCCGAGGCTGCGCAAGCCGGTCGTCCGCCGCGGCCTGCCCGCCGGCGGACGCCGCCAGGACCAGGCCGCCGGCGGTTGCGTCACCGAGATCGTGTCCGGCTTAGGCGATCGCCGAGAACGGCGCACCCACCGATGCCCATCCCGGCAAGTTGGTCCGTGGCCGCCGGTCATCGCCAGTACCGAACCGATAACGCCACGAAGGGCAGTCCGGCCCGGGTAGGTTGGGTCGGTGACGAGCCCGCATTTTGCGTGGTTGCCGCCCGAGATCAACTCGGCATTACTCTTCGCCGGTCCTGGAGTGGCGCCGCTACTTGCTGCGGCGACCGCGTGGGAAGGACTGGCCGAGGACTTGGCGTCGTCCGCATCGTCGTTCCTCTCGGTGACAACGGACCTGGCCAGCGGATCGTGGCAGGGCGCTTCGGCGGCGGCGATGCTGTCGGTTGCCACGCAGTACTCCGGGTGGCTGAGCGCGGCGGCGGCCCAGGCCGGGATCGCGGCAACTCAGGCGACGGCCATCGCGGGCGCGTTCGAAGCGGCGTTGGCGGCCACCGTCCAGCCGGCGGTGGTCACGGCCAACCGGATGCTGGTGCGGGTGCTGGCAAACACCAACTGGTTCGGCCTCAACGCCCCGGCGATCATGGACACCGAGGCTGCATACGAGCAGATGTGGGCGGCCGACGTCGCGGCGATGTTCAACTACCACGTTGACGCGTCGGCGGCCGTCGGTCAGCTGCCTCCCTGGCAGCAGATCCTGCAAAAGTTCGGTTTCCAGTTCAGCAACGGCGAACTCAGCAGCAGCGGCTGGAATGTCGGCTTCGGCAACATCGGCAGCCAGAACATCGGCTCCGGCAATTCCGGGAACAGCAATCTCGGCTGGGGCAACCTAGGCAACGGAAGCATCGGCTTCGGCAACACCGGCAACAATGACTTCGGTGTCGGGCTGACCGGCAGCAACCAGATCGGTTTCGGCGGCTTCAACTCGGGGACCGGCAACATCGGCCTGTTCAATTCGGGCAACAACAACATCGGCTTCTTCAACTCCGGCAACGGGAACCTCGGCATCGGCAACGCCGGCTCGTTCAACACCGGTTTCGCCAATTCCGGCAGCATGAACATGGGCTTCTTCAACAATGGTGCCGCCAACACGGGCTTCTTCCAGAACACCATGCTGGGCGCGCAGGCCAGCCCCGACGCCAGCCTGCTCAGCTCCGGCCGCTACGTCACCGGCGGTCTGGGGCCGGCCGACGTGGGTTCGCACCTGCTCGGCCCGGCCGCCGCTGACACCGGCGGCCTGAGCGCGAGCCTGGGCAATGTTTCCCCGCTCAATCCGGCCGCAGCCCACGCCGCCTTCGCCGCACCGGTGAGTACACCCACCGCCGCCGCAGGCGGCGTCGAATCGTTCGCCGGGAACGCCGCCGCAGTCACCGCCGTTGGTGGTCCCACTCCCACGGCGGGCATCCGGGCCGCGGCCACCGCTCCCACGGGCGTATTCACCCCTCCCACCGGCGACTCCGCAGTGCGCAGCAACCCGCCCGTTCGCGAGCCCGGTATCCCCAACTCGGGTTTCTTCACCAAGCCCGACCGCAGCCCGGCCGGTCTCGACCCGGGCATCAGGGATCTGAACCGGCTGCCGAGCCCGCTCGACTAACCGCTCACGCAGTCCCTTCGGATCGGCCGAGCGCTCGCGGTGGGCGGCCCAATAG
>CAYVQQ010000167.1:0-7406 GCA_964453085.1 uncultured Mycobacterium sp. | reverse complement strand
CGGCGGGGCCCCCGCCACGCCGGCGCCCGCAGCGCCGGCCCCGGCCGCGGTGGCCGGAAGTTTCGGCTACGCGGTGGCCTTCAGCGGCGGCGCGGGGCCCGGCTGTGGGCCGGCGCTGGGTGGCCGCGGCGCAGCGAAGGCGCCCGCGGCGACGATCCCCGCGGCGGCCGCCGGGGTGACGAAGCGGGCCGAGTCACGGCCGCGGCGGTACAAGCGGACCGCGACGCGTGAGTACAGCCACGAATTCCTGGACCTCGACTCAGCTTTCGGTGTCACGCCAGATTTTGCGGAGGTTTCGGAGCCCGTGGCGCTCGCCACCGCGAACGGGGCCGGTGCGTTGGGCTTCTCGGGTACCGCCGAAAAGGACCCCGTGCTGCGGGCGGCGGGACTGACCGCGTTGGCCGGTGGCGAGTTCGGCGGCGGCCCGCGCATGCCGATGGTGCCCGGCACCTGGGACCACGACGAAGAACCGGGGGAGAGGGGGAGCGGACGGTTAGCGAAGTAAACCTCGGCAACCGGAAGTCAGGAAGAACACGAAGAAAGGAAACACGATGAGCCTCTTGGATGCTCACATTCCGCAGTTGGTGGCCGCGCAGTCTGCGTTCGGGGCCAAGGCGGCGTTGATGCGCAGCACGATCAGCCAGGCCGAGCAGGAGGCGATGTCGGCGCAGGCATTCCACGTCGGCGAGGCGTCGGCGGCGTTCCAGGCCGCCCACGCACGGTTCGTGGAGGTCGCCGCCCGGATCAACACGTTGCTCGACATCGCCCAGGCCAACCTCGGGGACGCCGCGGGCACGTATGTGGCGGCCGATGCCGCGGCCGCGTCCACCTACCCCGGTTTCTGACCTCGGCGCACCCGCGAAAGGACTCACGATGTCACAGATCATGTACAACTACCCGGCGATGCTGGCGCACGCCGCGGACATGTCCGGTTACGCCGGAACACTGCAGGGGCTGGGTGCCGACATCGCCAGCGAGCAGGCGGCGCTGTCCAGCGCGTGGCAGGGCGACACGGGCATGACCTACCAGATGTGGCAGGCCCAGTGGAATCAGGCCATGGAGGACCTGGTCCGGGCCTACCAGGCGATGGCCAGCACCCACGAGGGCAACACCCTGTCCATGTACGCCCGCGACGCGGCCGAGGCCGCCAAGTGGGGCGGTTAGGCACCGCGTCGACGATGTCGATGAACACAGCACCCAACGCCGTCGAGCTGACGGTCGACCAAGCGTGGTATGTCGCCGAAACCATTGGGGCGGGTAACTTCCCCTGGGTTCTGGCGATCACCCCTCCCTACCGCGACGCCGCGCAGCGCGACGACTTCTGCCGCCGCCGCATAGACGAGATGACCCGGATGGGTCTGCTGTCGGCCGAGGGTGTGGTCGACGCGGCGGTGGCCGACTGGGTCAGGGTGGTGTGCTTTCCGGACCGGTGGCTGGACCTACGTTTTGTTGGCCCGCGCCCGGGCGAGTTGTTGCGCGGCATGGTCGCCAAGCGCCCGGGCGTCACCGACAAGACCATCGTGGCACTGCGCAGTGCGCAGCTGATCACGTTGACCGCCATGGACATCGAGGACCCTCGTGCGCTGGTTCCCGTGCTCGGCGCCGGGCTGGCGCACCGCGCTCCGGCACAGTTCGACGAGTTCAGCATGCCGACGCGTGTCGGAGCGCGGGCCGACGAGCGGCTGCGGTCCGGCGCATCTGTGCCGGAAGTGCTTGACTACTTGGGCATTCCGGCATCGGCCCGGCCGGTGGTGGAGTCGGTGTTCACCGGTCCGCGCAGCTACGTCGAGGTCGTCGCCGGTTGCCGCCGCGACGGGCGGCAGGCGACCACCGAGGTCGGTATGAGTCTGGTCGACACCACCGCGGGCCGCGTGCTGGTCAGCCCGTCGCGCGCCTTCGACGGCGAGTGGGTGTCGACGTTTCGCCCCGGAAGCCCCTTCGCGACCGCCGTCGCCGTCGAGCAACTCACCGCTCTGTTGCCGGACGAGCAATGGTTCCCCGGCCGGCGGCTGTCCCGAGACTTTTCCGCAACAACCCACAGATAGTAGAGAAGGAACACGATGTCCCAGCAACCGTGGTGGGCCCAATGATGTCCGGCGCCGTCATGCCGATCGTCCGCGTCGCCATCCTCGCGGACAGCAGGGTGACGGAGATGGCCCTGCCCGCCGAACTTCCGCTGCGCGAGATTCTGCCCGCGGTCCGGCGACTGATGGTTCCCGTCGCCTCCAACGGTCACGGCGACACGGCCGGTGACGACGGGGCTGCCCTCCTGAGTCTGGCGCCGGTCGGTGGTGCCCCGTTCAGCCTGGACGCCAGCCTGGACACTGTCGGTGTCGTCGACGGTGACCTGCTTGCGCTGCAACCGGTTCCGGTCGGCCCCGCCGCGCCCGGGATCGTCGAGGACATCGCCGATGCCGCCATGATCTTCTCGGCGTCGCGGCTGCGGCCATGGGGAGCCGCGCACATCCAGCGCGGTGCTCTGGCGGCGGCGATCGTCGTGGCGTTGGTGGCCACCGGGCTGTCGGTCAGTTACCGGGCGGCCACCGGGGCGATGGCCGGGTTGGTCGGGGTCAGCGTGGTCGCGGCGCTGACCGCGGTGGCCGGCCTGTTGGTCACCGCGCGGTCGGCCCGCACCGGCATGGCGCTCTCGATCACCGCCCTGGTTCCCATCGCCGCCGCCCTGGCGTTGACGGTGCCGGGCCGGTTCGGGCCGGCGCAGCTGGTGCTGGCCGCGGCCGGGGTCACCGCCTGGTCGCTGATCGCGCTGATGGTGCCCGGCGGCGAACGCGAACGGGTGGTCGGCCTGTTCACCGCGACGGCGGTACTCGGAGGTGGCGTGCTGGTGGCCGCGGGTACCGAGATGTTCTGGCGGCTGCCGATGCTCACCATCGGTTGTGGGCTGATCGTGGCGGCCCTGCTGGTGACGGTCGAGGCGGCTCCGCTCTCGGCGCTGTGGGCGCGGTTCCCGTTGCCGGTGATCCCGGCCCCCGGTGATCCCACGCCGTCCGCGCCGTCGCTGCGGGTGCTCGAGGACCTGCCGCGGCGGGTGCGCATCGGCGACGCCCACCAGAGCGGATTCATCGCCGCCGCGGTGCTGCTCAGCGTGCTGGGCTCGGTCGCGATCGCGCTGCGACCCGCAGCGGTGAGCGGTTGGGGCTGGTACGTGGTGGCCGCGACTGCGGCGGCGTCGGTGCTGCGTGCCCGCGTGTGGGATTCGGCGGCGTGCAAGGCCTGGCTGCTCGCTCAGCCCTATCTGGTCTCCGGCGTGCTGTTGGTGTTCTATACCGCGACCGGGTGCTACGGAGCCGCCGTTGGTGCGCTGCTGGTGCTCATCGGGCTGCTGTCGGCGTGGCTGGTGGCGGCGCTGAATCCGGGTGTCGCTGCGCCGGAGAGCTATTCGCTGCCGCTGCGCCGACTGTTGGGCTTCGCCGCGTCCGGGCTGGACGCGTCGCTGATCCCCGTCATGGCGTACCTGGTCGGCCTGTTCGCCCTGGTGCTCAATCGATGATGCGGGCCGGATCGGCTTGCGTCGCAGCGGCGTTCGCGACCGTGCTGTGGGGGTGTCCGCCGGCGCTCGCGATCGACAAGCCGCAGGTGGACCCCGGGGTGCCGCCGCCAGCCGGCACACCCGGCCCCGTGCAGCCGATGGAACAGCGTGGCCCGTGCAGCACCCCCGGGATAATTCCCGGCAGCGATCCCGACGTGGTGTCTCCCAGTCAGGCGATGCTGAATCTGCCTGCTGCATGGCAGTTTTCGCGAGGTGAGGGCCAGCTGGTTGCGGTGCTGGACACCGGGGTGCGGCCCGGTCCGCGTCTGCCCAACGTCGACCCGGGCGGCGACTTCGTGGAGACGACCGACGGCCTGACAGACTGCGACGGGCACGGCACCCTGGTCGCCGGAATCATCGCCGGCCAGCCCGACCCATCCGGTGCCGAGGGCTTCTCCGGCGTCGCGCCCGCGGCGCGGGTGTTGTCGATCAGGACGACGTCGGCGAAGTTCTCGCCCCGCACGCCGGGCGGCGATCCGCTGCTGGCGCGTGCCGCCCTCGACGTCACGACGCTGGGGCGGGCGATCGTGCACGCGGCCGACCTCGGCGCGCGGGTGATCACCGTCTCGGCGATCACCTGCCTGCCTGCCGACCGCCCCGTCGACCAGGCCGCCCTCGGGGCGGCGCTGCGCTACGCGGCGGTCGACAAGGACGCGGTGATCGTGGCCGCTGCAGGTGACGGTGGGGCAGGCGGACCGATCGCCGGCGGGGCGCCGTGCGAGTCCAACCCGCTGACCGACCTCAGCCGTCCCGACGACCCGCGCAATTGGGCCGGCGTCACGTCGGTGTCGATCCCGTCGTGGTGGCAGCCCTACGTGCTGTCGGTCGCGTCCCTGACACCGGAGAGCCGGCCGTCCGCGTTCACGATGGCGGGGCCGTGGGTGGGCATCGCGGCGCCCGGGGAGAACATCGTGTCGGTGAGCAACGGCGACGGGGGCGGACTGGCCGACGGCCTGCCTGACAACCATCAGCACCTGACGGCGCTGAGGGGCACCGGTTTCGCCGCCGGCTACGTGGCCGGGGTCGCCGCGCTGGTGCGCAGCAAGTATCCGCAGCTGACGGCCACCCAGGTCGTGCAGCGCCTCACCGCGACCGCACACAACGGGGCCCGGGAGCCCTCCGACGTCGTCGGGGCCGGCAGCGTGGACCCGGCGGCGGCCCTGACCTGGCAGCTGCCTGTCGACCAACGGGTCGGGGTGCCGGCTACCCGGGTGGCCATGCCGCCGGCGCCGACACCGCCCGACACCACACCGCGGACCGTCGCGGTAACCGGTACCGCCGCGCTGGCGGTGGTGGTCGCGGCCGTCGCCACTTTCACCGCGATCGGCGCACGCCGACGGAAGGAGTCAGCCAAATGAGCCTGCTTCGCTCGCTACCGGCCCCCGGACCCGGCCGGGTGACACTGGCGCTGCTGGCCGTGATACCCGCGGCGATGGCATACCCGTGGCGGTCCGAACGCGCCTACTGGCTGCTCGGCATCGCCGCGGTCGTGGTGGTCCTGCTGTTCGGGTGGTGGAATGGGCTGTACTTCACCACAATCCTGCGCCGCAGGTTCGCGATCATGAGCCGCCGCAACCGCTACGTCCCGGACGCCGCACCCGCGACGAAGGCGACCGCGCTGCTGCGGGTCGGACCGCCGGTCGACGAGTCCGAGGTGCTGCCGCTGCCGCTGATCGCCCGACACCTGGACCGCTACGGCATCCGGGCCGACGCGATACGGATCACCAGCCGCAGCAGCGGCGCCCGGGTGGAGGACACCTGGATCGGGCTCACGGTGTCGGCCGTGGACAACCTGGCGGCGCTGCGGGCCCGCTCGCCGCGGATTCCGCTGTCGGAGACCACCCAGGTCGCCGCGCGCCGACTCGCCGACCACCTTCGCGAATTGGGTTGGGACGCCGCGGCGATCGGGGCCGAGGACGTCCCGCGGCTGCTGCCGGCCGATGCTCGTGAGACGTGGCGCGGGTTGCAGCGGGGCCCCTCGGATTACGTTGCCGTGTACCGGGTCCGCGTGGACGAATCGCTGCCCGAGATCCTCGAGGCGATCCGGTCGCATCCGGCGCGCGAGACGTGCACGGCGCTGGAGATCGCCGGCGACCGCACCGGCCGGACAGTCGCGGCTGCCTGCACCTTCCTCACCGAGTCGCCGCCCGAAGCCGTCGCACCGCTGCCCGGTCTGACCCCGCAACGCGGCAACCACGGCCCCGCGCTGGCGGCGCTGGACCTGCTGTCCACCCAACGGCTCGACGGGCACACTGTGGAGCCGGCAGGCCTGTTGACACGGCTGGACTGGCCCACGCCGGTGGCCGGGGCCCACCGGGCGGCGATCGCCCTCTAATCCGTCCACCTGGCCGTCTGAATCTAACCGCCCGTCAAAAGGGGTGGCGGCATGTTCGGTTCGGTATCGGACCGGGTTGATCTATGGCCCCACGCCCCGATCGGCCACGCCCCGACCGGTCTTGTCATCTGCGAAATCCAACAGTCCCCGGCGTGGTCGGTTGCGGATTTGCCGGGGACTTGGTGGAGTCGGCGTCACTATGACGAACTACCTGCTGTGCAACGCGACGCTGATTGACGGCACCGGGTCCGGTCCGGTCCCCGGCGCGGCGGTGCTCGTCGAGGACACCCGGATCGCCTGGGCTGGCCCTCTCGCCGAGGCGAGGCCGCCGGCGGACGCAGTCCGCGTCGACGTCGGCGGCAACACCATCTGCCCCGGTTTCTTCGACTGCCACGTCCACTTCGGGTTGTCGGGGGCCAGCGGAAGCCCGCTGGAGCTTGCCCTGCGACCGCCCTCCTACCGGTACTTCCAGCTGATCGAACGGCTTCGGGTGACCCTGCAGAACGGGGTCACCACCGCTCGCGACCTGATGGGCGTCGACACCGGGGTGCGGGACGCCGTGGCCGCCGGGCTGATCGAAGGCCCGCGGTTGCTGGTGGCGATCAACATGCTCAGCCAGACCTCCGGCCACGCCGATTTCCACCTGCCGTCGGGCATCGATCTGACTCCGCACCTGGGCGGCGCGCTGGTGGACTCCGTGGACGCGGCCCGGCACTGCGCGCGTGAACTCATCCGGCAGGGCGCCGACGTGATCAAAGTCGCCTCCAGCGGCGGCGTCTCCTCTCCCAATGACGACCCGTCCTGGCTGGGGATGCGTCGCGACATCATCGCCGCCATCGTCGAGGAGGGCCGGGACTACGGCGGCCGTCCGGTGGCGGCCCACGCCATCGGCTATTCCGGGATACGCGCCGCGGTTGAAGCGGGCGTGCACAGCGTCGAGCACGGCTATGCTCTCGACGACGAGCTGCGCCACCAGATGGTCGCCCAGGGCACCTACCTGGTTCCCACCCTGCTCGAGACGATGGCCCCGGTGACCGCAACTCCCTCAGGCGCCGCCAAAAGCGCGAAATGGCATGCGATGGCGCATGACTCGATTGCCGCATCAGCCGCCGCCGGCGTCAAGATCGCGGTGGGCACCGACGCGGGCCTGTCTCCCGACCACGGCACCAACCTCAAAGAGCTCGGCCTGCTGGTCAAATTCGGCGGACTGACCCCCATGCAGGCAATCGTCGCGGGCACCCGGACCTCGGCGCAGTTGTGCGGCGTGGCCGACACATTGGGAACCGTCGAGGCGGGTAAGACCGCCGACCTGGTGGTCGTCCGCGGCAATCCACTCGACGATATCGAATCGGTCGGCGATCCGGCCAATATCCTGCTGGTCGTCAAGGACGGCCGGACGGTGGGCAATCGTGGTGGATTCGCAGTCTCCTAACCGGGTGGCCGTCGCGAATGGTGGTTCCTCAACCTGTTTCAAGACGCTCGCATAGCGCTTGTATCCTACGATGTTTGCTGTGATGGACGATG
>CAYVQQ010000166.1:0-7415 GCA_964453085.1 uncultured Mycobacterium sp. | reverse complement strand
GTGCGGCGCCGCAGGCGCCGCACCATCGCCGGGCTTTCGGTGTGACACGGATCCGGGACAGCCGAAATGCCGGCGATACATCCCTGTGCGACAGTGTTGGCCGTGTCGTCGTATCTGTTGCGTATCGAATTGGCCGACCGCCCAGGCAGCCTCGGGTCGCTGGCCGTGGCGCTCGGCTCGGTGGGCGCCGACATCCTGTCGCTGGACGTGGTCGAGCGCAACGCGGGCTACGCGATCGACGACCTGGTCATCGAACTGCCGGCCGGGGCGATGCCCGACACGCTGCTCACGGCGGCCGAGTCGCTGCCCGGTGTCCGGGTGGACAGCGTTCGTCCGCACACCGGCCGGCTGGAAGCACACCGGGAACTCGAACTCCTCGACCGGGTCGCGGCGGCGAGCGGCACGGACTCCAAGCTGCAGGTGCTCGCGGACGAGGCGCCCAGGGTGCTGCGAGTGAGCTGGTGCACGGTCCTGCGCAGCGAGCAGGGAAAGCTACACCGCCTCGCCGGCAGCCCGGGCGCCCCGGAGACCAAGGCCGACTCCGCTCCATGGCTTCCGATCAAGCAGGCCATCACGCTGGACAACACCGGCGACTGGGTGCCGCAGGCATGGCGCGACATGGACACCACCATGGTGGCGGCACCGCTGGGCGACCCGCACACCGCGGTCGTGCTGGGCCGCCCCGGTCCCGACTTCCGCCCGTCGGAGGTGGCCCGGCTGGGCTATCTCGCGGGAATCGTGGCCACCATGCTGCGCTGAGCGCCGCGGCGCGAACGATTCCCAGGGTGTTACCGGTGTAGCTGAGTCGGGTGTTGGATACCCGGCTCAGAGCCCGTCGGGCGCGGAATCCCGGGATCGGGAGGCGTCGCGGGCGATCATTCCGGCGCCGGCCCCTCGGCCTCCGGCGGTCCGTGCTCGAGCAACCGCCGAAAGCCCGCCTCATCGAGGATCGGGACGCCCAGCTCGATCGCCTTGCCGAATTTGGAGCCCGGCGAGTCGCCGGCGACGACGAAATCGGTCTTCTTCGACACCGAGCCGGCGGCCTTGCCGCCGCGCGCCGCGATCACCTCCTTGGCGCCGTCGCGGGAGAAGCCGGTCAGCGACCCGGTGACCACGATCGTCAAGCCCTCGCAGGTGCGCGGCACGCTGGTGTCCCGCTCGTCGGCCATGCGCACGCCCGCGGCCCGCCACTTGTCGACGATCGCGCGGTGCCAGTCCACGGCGAACCACTCGGTGACCGCCGCGGCGATGGTCGGCCCCACGCCCTCGACGGCGGCCAGCTGCTCGGTCGACGCCGCCATGATCGCGTCCAGGCTGCCGAACTCGGCGGCCAGAGCGCGGGCGGCCGTGGGTCCCACATGCCGGATCGACAGCGCCACCAACACCCGCCACAGCGGCGCCGCCCTGGCCGTGCCCAGGTTGGCCAGCAGCCGGGTGCCGTTGGCCGACAGCGCGCCGTTCTTGGTGGTGAACAGTTCGGTGCGCAACAGGTCGTCCTCGGTCACCGTGAACAGGTCACCCTCGTCGGCGATCACCCCGGCCTTCAGCAGCGCGGTGGCCGCCTCGTAACCCAGGCCCTCGATGTCGAGGGCGCCGCGGCCCGCGACGTGGAACACGCGCTCCCGCAGCTGCGCCGGGCAGGACCGGGCGTCAGGGCAGCGGATGTCGGCATCGCCCTCCTTCGCGGGCGCCAGTTCGGCACCGCACTCGGGACAGTGCGTGGGCATGACGAACTCGCGCTCGGAACCGTCGCGCAGGTCGACGACCGGGCCCAGCACCTCCGGGATCACGTCGCCGGCCTTGCGGATCACGACGGTGTCCCCGATCAGCACGCCCTTGCGCCGAACCTCGGCCGCGTTGTGCAGCGTCGCCAGGCCCACCGTCGAACCGGCGACCTTGACCGGCGTCATGAACGCGAACGGCGTGACGCGTCCCGTGCGGCCGACGTTGACCCGGATGTCGAGGAGCTGGGTCTGCACTTCCTGCGGCGGGTACTTGTAGGCGATCGCCCAGCGCGGCGCGCGCGACGTCGAGCCCAGCCGCCGCTGCAGCGCCACGTCGTCGAGTTTGACGACGACGCCGTCGATTTCGTGGTCCACGTCGTGGCGGTGCTCCCCCCAGTAGCGGATCCGCTCGTGCACGCCGGCGACACTGTCGACGCGGGTGGTGTGGCTGGACACGGGCAGCCCCCAGGCACCCAGTGCACGGTAGGCGTCGTGGAGGGTCGCGGGCCGGAATCCCTCGGTGTGCCCGATGCCGTGGCAGATCATCCGGAGCCGGCGGCGCGCGGTGACCGCCGGGTCCTTCTGTCGCAGCGACCCCGCTGCGCTGTTACGCGGGTTGGCGAACGGCGCCTTGCCCTCCTCGACAAGGCTGGCGTTGAGCGCCTCGAAGTCGACGAGCCGGAAGAACACCTCGCCGCGCACCTCAAGGACCTCCGGCAGCGGGTAGCGTTCGTCGGCCGCCAGCCGTTCAGGCACATCGTCGATGGTGCGCGCGTTGAGCGTGACGTCCTCACCCACCCGCCCGTCGCCCCGCGTCGCGGCGCGGACGAGTCGGCCCTCGCGGTACACCAGCGACAGGGCCACCCCGTCGATCTTGAGCTCGCACAGGTAGGCGACCTCGCCGCCGACCTCGGCGTGGATGCGCGCGGCCCACACGTCGAACTCCTCGGCGCTGAACACGTTGTCCAGGCTGAGCATTCGCTCCAGGTGCTCGACCGAGGTGAACTCGGTGGCGAACCCGGAGCCGCCGACCAGTTGGGTCGGCGAATCGGGCGTGCGCAGCTCGGGATACCGCTCCTCGAGCGAGGTCAGCCGCAGCAACAGCTCGTCGAACTCGGCGTCGGAGATGATCGGGGCGTCGCGCACGTAGTAGCGGAACTGATGCTCGCGCACCTCGTCGGCCAGTTCGCGCCATTGCCGCCGGACCTCGGGCGGGGCGGGACCGGCCTCTGCGGAACTCACCTTGGCAGGTTATCGGAGCACGCTGCTTTGCGGCTGCGTCCCGTCCGCGCTTCTTCAACCGCCGAAACCCGACTCGCTTACCAGCGCGTTTGCCGGCGCGAGACTGCTCCCAGCTCCAATAGGCCTCCACCGCCCCGGCGATCATCTGCTGTTGGCGTGGTCCCACAACACCGGAGAACTTCCTGCGGTGCACCGCCGCCCGGGCCACGCCGGCTCCAGCACCGCCGCCGGACAGCACGCCGCGCTCGATACGGCCCGGATGCGCCCGCCGGGACGGCGCCGACGCCGACCGGACCACGACCTCGCGGGGCGTGCGCAACGGACGACGCGGGCGTTCCCGACCAGACCAGTCCGAAAGTGTAGGCGGAACCGTCAGAAAACATTGTTTCGCACACCTATTGGCTTCGCCATCATAGGCACCAGAAAACATCCGTTGTGCAGGCTTGACGGCCGAAGCGAAGGGGGCATTAGTGACTCAGACCGCCAATACGACCGCGGCGAGCGGACCTTTCTCGGAAGTCACCGCGGAGAGCGTCGCCAGCAACCTGTCTCTGGTTCAGGGTGAGATCGCCGACACCGCGGCCAAGATCGACGTGAAGCAGGTCGCCGCTCTGGCTCGCTATCTGAGCGAGTCGCCTCGGGTCTTTGTTGCTGGGGCCGGCCGCAGCGGGTTGGTGCTGCGGATGGCAGCCATGCGGTTGATGCATCTCGGTTTGACTGTGCATGTGGCCGGAGACACCACCACGCCGGCGATCGGTTCTGGTGACCTGCTGTTGGTGGCTTCGGGGTCGGGCACGACCTCGGGCGTGGTCAAGGCAGCCGAAACCGCTTCGAAGGCGTCTGCGCGGATCGCGGCGTTCACCACCAATGCGGAGTCGCCGCTGGCTGCGCTTGCCGATGCGGTGGTGATCATCCCCGCTGCGCAGAAGACCGACCACGGCTCCAGCGTTTCTCGTCAGTACGCTGGATCCCTGTTTGAGCAGGTATTGTTCCTCACGACTGAGGCGCTGTTTCAGTCGTTGTGGGACAACACCGACGTGCCGGCCGAGGAACTCTGGCTTCGGCACGCCAACCTCGAATAGCCCGGCATCACCCATATTTCATCTGATTCATCAGTTCCCTACAGAAAGAAGTAAGGCACCGTCATGAAGCTCCAAGTCGCTATGGACGTGTTGACCACCGAGGCTGCTCTCGAGCTGGCCGGCAAGGTTGCCGACTACGTGGACATCATCGAACTCGGTACGCCCTTGATCAAGGCCGAAGGACTTTCTGCGATCACCGCCGTGAAGAAGGCCCACCCGAACAAGATCGTCTTCGCCGACCTCAAGACGATGGATGCTGGTGAACTCGAGGCCGACATGGCCTTCAAGGCCGGCGCCGATCTGGTCACCGTGCTTGGCGCAGCTGACGATTCCACCATCGCTGGTGCCGTCAAGGCGGCGCAAGCCCACAACAAGGGCGTCGTCGTCGACCTGATCGGTATCGCAGACAAGGTCACCCGGGCACAGGAAGTCCGTGCGCTGGGCGCGAAGTTCGTGGAGATGCACGCTGGCTTGGATGAGCAGGCCAAGCCCGGCTTCGACCTCAACGGGCTGCTCGACGCCGGGATGAAGGCTCGGGTGCCGTTCTCTGTGGCCGGTGGGGTGAAGGTCGCCACCATTCCAGCGGTCCAGAAGGCCGGCGCAGAGGTCGCCGTCGCCGGCGGCGCCATCTACGGCGCGGCAGACCCTGCACAGGCCGCCAAGGAACTCCGCGCCGCCATCGTGTGACGCGAAAATAGCGTGGTCAACCGGCCCGGGATGCGCACAAGCATCCCGGGCCGGTTCCATTCGCCCTCAACACGTTCGCCAGCTCGGCACGGTGACGTGCTCGATGGCTTGCCCGGCGACCAGCACCTCTGACGTCGCTCGGCCTCGAAACCTGGTCCGGTCTCCACCGCCTGAAACGGACGCCCGCCGCACCTGACGCTAGAGCCGGATCGCGGCGCGCAACCCACCTCGTGTTGGACACCGGATGCCGGTGAAAAACCGGGTCCGATCACACCGTTGGGTCGGGCGCAGCGGCCACGACGCACAATGCGTGGTCAGAAGAATCCAGGCGGCCCGACGACAATGCGTGCCCTGCGAGGGTGCTCCCGGACGCGGTCGGCTACCTCGACCCGCGACGCTATCGAATGGCGTGCTCTGCAAGCAGACCTTCCCGCCGTCGGCGGCGGTGCATCCGTTCTCTGCACGCCATGGGTCGGCGGGGGCGCCCCGCCGCTGGGCCGGCGGTTTGCGCGCCCGCCTTCACGTCACCTGGGGACGTACTCCGTAATCATCGTTGATGGCGTCCACCACATCGTCTTCCTCACCGCCGCTGCCGACCGTCTCCTCGACGGCAGCCCCGGAAGCGGTTGGCGGCGCCGGCGGTGGGAACCTGGCCGGCCGATCAGGCGCGCGTGAGCTGTGCGTTCGAGCGCAGCGACTCGATGGCATCCGCAGGCGACGCCTTGCCGTACACCGCCGATCCGGCCACGAACACGTTGGCACCGGCCTCGGCGGCGCGGGTGATTGTTTCCTCGGTGATACCGCCGTCCACCTGGATGTCCACATCCACCCCGGACGACTCGATTGCCGCGCGGGCCCGACGGATCTTGGGCAGTGTGACCTCCAGGAACGCCTGACCGCCGAAGCCCGGCTCCACAGTCATGATCAAGAGGGTGTCCAGTTCGGGGAGCATGTCCAGGTACGCGTCCACCGGGGTGGCCGGGCGCAATGCCATGCCGGCTTTGACTCCCCGAGCACGAAGTTCGCGGGCGAGTTTGACAGGGGCGTCGGACGCCTCGACGTGGAATGTCACCTGGGACGGGCCGAAGTCGGCGAACTGGGGCGCCCAGCGGTCCGCTTCGGAGATCATCAGGTGGACGTCGAGCGGCACGGGGCTGACCTTCTGCAACCGCTCCACGACCGGCAGGCCAATCGTAAGGTTCGGTACGAAGTGATTGTCCATGACGTCCACGTGCGCGGCATCAGCGTTGCTGATGCGGGCCAGTTCAGCCTCGAGGTTGACAAGGTCGGCCGAAAGGATGCTGGGGTTGATGGAGAGTTTCAGAGGTGAGACGGACATGGTGTCTGCCTTTCGGTAGCGGTCCAGGCGTACAGACCAGCTCCTGCAGCCCAAGGGCTGCCGGGACTGCCGGCGGATAGGCCGGATCGGTGGCGGGGGTCAGGAAACCTTACGTGCGGAGAGGAGGGCGCGTTCGACGTCGGCCAGCAGATCTTTCCAGCTGGCGACGAACTTGTCCAGACCCTCGGTTTCGAGCAGTGTGACGACCTCATGGTAGGAGATGCCCAGGCCTTCGACGCTGTTCAGTACGCCTTGTGCGTCCTCGTACTTGCCCGTGATGGTGTCACCGGTGATCACGCCGTGATCGAACGTAGCGTCCAGGGTCTTCTCCGGCATGGTGTTCACCACGTCGGCAGCCACGAGCTCGGTCACGTACATGGTGTCGGGGTAGGCCGGGTCCTTCACCCCGGTAGAGGCCCACAGCGGCCGCTGCGGAAGCGCCCCGGCCGCAGCCAGCGCCGCCCAGCGCTTTGTGGCGAAGAGCTCCTCATAGACCTGATAGGCCAAGCGGGCGTTGGCAACGCCCGCCTTGCCTTTGAGGGCGATAGCAGCGTCGGTGCCGATGATGGCGAGGCGCTTGTCGATTTCGGTATCGACGCGGGAGACGAAGAAGGACGCGACCGAGTGAATCCTGGACAGGTCATAGCCATTGCCTCGGGCCCGCTCCAGGCCCGTCTGGAAGGCGTCGATCACGGCGCGGTAACGCTCGAGGGAGAAGATCAGGGTCACATTGACGCTGATCCCCTGGGCCAAGGTCGCGGTGATGGCTTCCAGTCCCTCGAGGGTGGCCGGGATCTTGATCAGAACGTTGTCCTTGCCGACCTTTTCGTGCAGGTGCTTGGCCTCGGCGATGGTCCCGGCGGTGTCCCGGGCCAGGCGGGGGTCGACCTCGATGGAGACGCGACCATCGACGCCGTTGGTCGCCGCGGCGACCGGAGCGAACAGGTCGCAGGCATCGGCGACATCGGCGGTGGTGATCTCGAAGATCGTCTCGTCGACGCCGGCGCCCCGTGCGGCGAATTCGCGGATCTTTGCGTCGTAGTCGTGACCGGTGGTGATCGCTGCGTGAAAGATCGACGGGTTGGTGGTGACACCCACGACGTTCTTCTCATCGATGAGCCTCTGCAGCGAACCGGACTCCAGGCGATTGCGGGAGAGGTCGTCCAGCCAGATCGATACGCCGGCCTGCGAGAGCTGCGCGGTGGGGGTTGCGTCGTTCATTGCTTCTACTTCTACTTCTGTTGCTTCTGTGTCTTTTTCCGTCAAATTGTGTTGACCGGCTTGCGGGCCGCGTTTCTGCACACGGTCCTGCTGGGGGCGCTCGTCTTGTGGCTGCTGGGC
>CAYVQQ010000165.1:0-7429 GCA_964453085.1 uncultured Mycobacterium sp. | reverse complement strand
ACGCAGCCGCATTCGTGCAGTCGCTGGACGCCACGTTCGGCGGGTTCCGGGACAGGGCCGAGCGCACCTACGCGTTGCTCAAGCGGCGGGGGACGCAGTTCGTGGTGGTCTCGGCGGCCGAACCCGACGCGCTGCGCGAGGCGGCGTTCTTCGTGGACCGGCTGTCGCAGGAGAGCATGCCGCTGGCCGGGCTGGTCCTCAACCGCACCCACCCGACGCTGTGTTCGCTGCCGATCGAGCGGGCCGTCGACGGCAGCGAGACGCTGGAGGAGGCGCTCGGTTCGGGGCGGGCCTCGGAGTCGGTGGCGCTGGCGGCCGCCGTGCTGCGGATTCACGCCGACCGCGGGCTGACCGCCAAGCGGGAGGTGCGGCTGCTCACGCGATTCACCGGGGCCAACCCGCACGTGCCGATCGTGGGGGTGCCGTCACTGCCGTTCGACGTGTCCGACCTCGAGGCACTGGGCGCGCTCGCCGACCAGCTCACCGCCACGTCGGGGTGACGGTCGGCGCTCCTTGCGGACGCTCGTCAGCCGACGCCGCGGTTGCGGCGCTTGTCGAAGAATTCCGCCCAGGACACCACCTCGGGGTGCTGCCTGAGCAATGCCCTGCGCTGACGTTCCGTCATGCCGCCCCACACGCCGAACTCGACCTTGTTGTCCAGCGCGTCCGCACCGCACTCCTGCATCACCGGACAGTGGCGGCAGATCACCGCGGCCTTACGTTGGGCAGCGCCCCGGACGAAGAGGTCATCGGGATCGGTGGTCCGGCACAGCGCTTTGGAAACCCAGCTGATCCGCTCCTCCGCATCGACACTGCGGAGTCCGCCTTGTGCAGCCGCGATGGTCGCTCGACGCACGGCGGGCCGTGTTCCTGACACAAGTTCCCTTCCTGCCCGGCCGCTGTTGGCGACCACCCTCCTCGGGTGCAGACCCCACTGCGATCTACGCCACGACCTGCCGCGCCGACCCCGGTGTCAGCCGAATCTCACACGCGTGTGTGCAAGTCGTGCGTATAAGTTAGGTGGCCGGATGGCGATCGCGCAACAGTTGCATAACGCCCATGCCGGATGACCGACCGGTGGCACCCGCCCGGATACCGCTCAAGCCGAGACCGTCATCCCTGGCCAGTCCCTGGTGAATCCCGGGTCACCGGCCGTCTCCGCTGTCCAGTCGCCTCGACGGGCGGTCGGGACGCTCACGGGCAGCTACTCTAGTGTGCATGCCAGACCGCCCGTCACCAGGCCTCACGGTTCTCAAGCTCGCCGGATTCTGCCTGTTGGCCGGTGTGGTCGCCGCCGCGCTGATGTTCCCGGTGGCCGGCGGTATGGGCTTCATGTCCAACCGCGCCTCCGAGGTCGTGGCCAACGGGTCCGCGCAGTTCCTCGAGGGGGAGGTGCCGGCGGTGTCGACGATGGTCGACACGAAGGGCAACACCATCGCCTGGCTGTACACGCAGCGCCGTTTCGAGGTTCCCGGCGACAAGATCGCCAACACGATGAAGCTTGCGCTCGTGTCGATCGAGGACAAGCGATTCGCCGCGCACAACGGGGTGGACTGGAAGGGCACGCTGACCGGGCTGGCCGGGTACGCGCGCGGCGACGTCGACACCCGCGGCGGTTCGACCATCGAGCAACAGTACGTGAAGAACTACCAGCTGCTGGTGACGGCCCGGACCGACGCCGAGAAGCGCGCCGCCGTCGAGACCACCCCGGCGCGCAAGCTGCGCGAAATCCGGATGGCGCTCACCCTGGACAAGACGTTCACCAAACCCGAGATCCTGACCCGCTACCTCAACCTCGTGTCGTTCGGCAACGGGTCCTTCGGGGTGCAGGACGCGGCGCAAACCTACTTCGGTATCAACGCCTCCGACCTGAACTGGCAGCAGGCGGCCCTGCTGGCGGGCATGGTGCAGTCCACCAGCACGCTGAACCCCTACACCAATCCCGAGGGCGCCCTGGCCCGGCGCAACCTGGTCCTGGACACCATGATCGAGAACATCCCGCAGGAGGCCGACGCGCTGCGCGCCGCCAAGGCGACGCCCCTGGGGGTGTTGCCGCAGCCCAACGAGCTGCCGCGCGGCTGCATAGCGGCCGGTGACCGCGCGTTCTTCTGCGACTACGTCCAGGAATACCTCTCCCGCGCCGGGATCAGCAAGGAGCAGGTGGCCCGGGGCGGCTACACCATCCGCACCACGCTGGACCCCGACGTGCAGGCCCCGGTCAAGGCGGCCGTCGACAAGTTCGCCAGCCCGACCCTGCCGGGCATCTCCAGCGTGATGAGCGTGATCGCGCCGGGCAAGGACGCCCACAAGGTGATGGCCATGGCCAGCAACCGCAAGTACGGGCTGGACATCGACGCGGGCGAGACCATGCGGCCGCAGCCGTTCTCGCTGGTCGGCGACGGCGCCGGGTCGGTGTTCAAGATCTTCACCACGGCCGCCGCGCTGGACATGGGCATGGGCATCAACGCCACCCTGGAGGTGCCGGGCCGGTTCCAGGCCAAGGGCCTGGGCAGCGGCGGGGCCAAGGGCTGCCCCAAGGACACCTGGTGCGTGGTCAACGCCGGCAACTACCGCGGCTCGATGAGCGTGACGGACGCGCTGGCCAGCTCGCCCAACACCGCGTTCGCCAAGCTGATCCAGCAGGTCGGCGTGACGCCCACCGTGGACATGGCCATCAAGCTCGGGCTGCGCTCCTACGCCGAGCCGGGCACCGCCCGCGACTACAACCCCGACAGCAACGAGAGCCTGGCCGACTTCATCAAGCGGCAGAACGTCGGCTCGTTCACCCTGGGACCGGTCGAGGTCAACGCGCTCGAGTTGTCCAACGTCGCGGCCACCCTGGCCTCCGGCGGCGTATGGTGCCCGCCGAGTCCGATCGACAAGCTGATCGACCGCCACGGCAACGAGGTGGCCGTCACCACCGAGACCTGCGACCAGGTGGTGCCCGAGGGGCTGGCGAACACCCTGGCCAACGCGCTGAGCAAGGACGCCCAGGCCGGCGGCACGGCGTCGGGATCGGCCGGTGCGGCGGGCTGGGACCTACCCATGTCCGGCAAGACCGGCACCACCGAGGCGCACCGCTCGTCGGGTTTCGTGGGGTTCACCAACCACTACGCGGCGGCGAACTACATCTACGACGACTCGACCAACCCGACCGACCTGTGTTCGTCGCCGCTGCGTCACTGCAGCGAGGGTGACCTGTTCGGCGGTAACGAACCGGCGCACACCTGGTTCACGGCGATGAAACCGATCGCGACCATGTTCGGCGACGTTCACCTGCCGCCGACCGATCCCCGCTACGTCGACGGCTCCCCGGCGTCGCGGGTGCCGAACGTCGCAGGGCTGAAGGTCGACGCGGCCCGCCAACGCCTCAAGGACGCGGGTTTCCGGGTCGCCGACCAGACCACCTCGGTCAACAGTTCCGCCGATTACGGCGAGGTCGTCGGGACCACGCCCAGCGGCCAGACGATCCCCGGTTCGATCATCACGATCCAGATCAGCAACGGCGTTCCTCCGGCGCCGCCCCCGCCGCCGCCGGAGAGCGCACCCGCGCCGGTCGGCTCGCAGGTCGTGGAGATCCCGGGCCTGCCGCCGATCACCATTCCGCTGCTGGCCCCACCGCCGCCACCGGATGCGCCGCCCCCGTAGCCGCGCTAGGGCGCGCTGCGGCCCCGGGACGGGCTTTCGCCACGGCGGCGGCAGTAGGCTGCCTTGCATGGCCGACTTTTTGCCCGTCCTGATTCGCACCGGCGTCGCGGCGGCGGCCGGCATCGGTTACGCCGCGGTCGTCGAGCGCGACGCTTTCGTCCTGCGCGAGATCACCATGCCCGTGTTGAGTCCGGGCTCCACGCCGCTTCGGGTGCTGCACCTCAGCGACCTGCACATGATGCCCAACCAGCGCCGCAAGAGAGCCTGGGTGCGCGAACTGGCCGGCTGGGAGCCCGACCTGGTGGTCAACACCGGCGACAACCTGGCCCACCCCAAGGCGGTGCCCGCGGTCGTGCAGGCGCTTGGGGACCTGCTGTCTCGGCCGGGTGTGTTCGTCTTCGGCAGCAACGACTACTTCGGGCCGCGCCTGAAGAATCCGCTGAACTACCTGACGAACCCGTCGCACCGGGTGCTCGGCGCGCCACTGCCCTGGCAGGACCTGCGGGCGGCATTCACCGAGCGCGGCTGGCTCGACCTCACCCACACGAGACGCGAGTTCGAGGTCGCCGGCCTGCACATCGCCGCCGCGGGCGTGGACGACCCGCACATCGACCGAGACCGCTACGACACGATCGCGGGCCCGGCCAGCCCGGCCGCCAACCTGCGACTCGGCCTCACGCACTCCCCCGAGCCGCGGGTCCTGGACCGCTTCGCCGCCGACGGCTACCAGTTGGTCATGGCGGGCCACACCCACGGCGGGCAGGTGTGCCTGCCGTTCTACGGCGCCCTGGTGACCAACTGCGGCCTGGACCGCTCCCGCGCCAAGGGCCCGTCCCGGTGGGGCGCCACCATGCAGTTGCACGTCTCGGCGGGCATCGGAACGTCCCCCTTCGCTCCCGTGCGCTTCTGCTGCAGGCCGGAAGCGACCCTGCTGACGTTGATCGCCGCACCGAAGGGAGGCCGGGAAGCGGCCAGCGATCTCGGTCGCTCCCGGCCCGCGGCCTCGATGCGTTGACCGAGGGCCGAGATCGCGGTCCCGGAAGCTACCGTGCGGCCCTGCCGGGCCTGCGCTTCGCCGCTGGTCCGCCGGGGCATTTGGCCAGTGGACCGGCCGGTGCGATAGGCTGGCGTGGCTTCACACGGGGTGTGGCGCAGCTTGGTAGCGCGCTTCGTTCGGGACGAAGAGGCCGTGGGTTCAAATCCCGCCACCCCGACAGGAGAAAACCCGCTCTGACCTGCGAAATCAGGATAGGGCGGGTTTCTTCGTTCCGTGCGATTCCCCTCCCGTGTGGCAGCGGTGTGGCAGGAGAATCATCCGGCGAGTGTTTTCTTGGAGAATACGAGCGGGTCACCAGCGTTGGGTACGCTCACTACGCAGCGCGGCAGCGATAGGGGATGCGTGGGCAAGGCAGACAAACGGCTCCAGTTGGCGATTGACTGTGCGCTCGCAGCGGGATGGACCCTCGACAGGACGACACGGGGACATCCTCGCTTGACCCCACCCAAAGACTGGGAGTTCCCAGATGGTGTGCGTCCCGGTCCACGCACCGGCCCGGGCACTTCGTCCGATTGCCGCGGATTGGACAACCTCATCGGCGAGCTCCGACGCTGCAGGGTGAGCATTCCGCGCAATGGCTACACTCCGAGTAAGGACAAAAGAGAGGGGTGTTGACGATGCCTGCGTACACCGTGACGGTGACCTTCGCGCCGGCCGGCGACTGGTCGCGGCTCTACGACCTTCTCGACGTGATTCCGGGTTCCTATCTGATCGAAGACCCCGCAGCCCCTACCGCGGTGATGGTGGTTGACGCCGAATCTCAGCACGAGGCGTTCAGGTTCGCCGATGGTGTGTTCAAGGTGCTGGGATTGCACGCGCACACGGGTAAGTTCGAGCTGTTCGAGCCCGTTGCGGGACTCGATGACCTCCTTGGAACCGAGCCACCTGAGCACGAATGCGTGCCCACCGGTGAGGTGCGGGACTGGAACAACGCGCTCGCTTGCTGCTGAGCCGGAGCGCCACCGACCGAAGACACCGGACTGCGTCTGCGGACCGGCGGCGTATTCCCTCACCCGCCGAATTGACTTACCGTGTCATAGATGGAGCCAGATGGAATTACCGAGTCGGTGCCGGTCGAGAAATTGCACTCGGGCGACCCGATCACCGATTGTGGTCAGCGCTACATAGTGCTCGAATCCAAAGCCCTCGGCGAGGGTTGCGTGGTCCTCGAGCTGGAGTCCAGGGTGGACCACCAGCTGCAGGTCATCGAGAAGTCCTTCCCGGTGGGATACCAGGTCGGCCGCTCGAACCATCGCTATTTGTAGGCCCGAAATCCGGGCCTTCCCCACGCGAGTAGTGCTTATCCGTGGCCGTCCGGCGGCTGCGCACAGTTTCGCGGCTTCCCCGATTCAGTTTGTCGCCCCGACCATATCGCGTTCATTTCCGTACGCGTTTCGCCCATATACCCGGCCCCTCCGCGCCGAGTCCGCCGCTCGCGCGTGTTCGGAGAGGTCGGCCGTGCGCCGACCCGGTAGGCTTTCCGACAATGCAGCGAGCGGACAGGCCGGTAACCTCGCGAAATCGGGGCCGCCACGGTTTTCGGCGTCATCGCTAGGTCTTGCCACCACGGTGCCACGGTGCCGTGGGCGCGTTCCCGGCACGCCAGGATCATGGGGCGCGGTAGACGTGATCGAAGGGTGACGGAATGAGAATTCCCGGTGTAGCCGGCGTGGTCGCCGGCCTGACCGGTGGAGCCGTGGGGGTCGTCCGGGCCGGCGTTTCCACCGCGGCCGGCGCCGTGGGCGCGGTGCAGATGCTGACCAGTCCGGTCACCGAGTTGGCCGGCCCCGTGATGCAGTCGATGGCGCAGACGACGGGCCGGGCGATCGGCTTCGGCGGCGCCTCGTCCAACGGGTCGGCGAGCCACGTCATGCCGCAGGTGCGCTGGCAGAGCGGGAGGCGAGTGCACCTGGACCTCGACCCGCTGCTGCCGTTCCCCAGCTGGCACGAGCATGCGCCGGTCGTCGAGGAGCCGGTGCGCCGGATTCCCGGCGTGGCCGAGGTCCACCTGGAGGGGGCCCTGGGCCGGTTGGTGATCGAACTGGACGGCGACGCCGATCGTGACGCGGTCGTGGGCGAGGTGCGCCGGACGGTCTGCCGCGTCGCCGAGGACCTGAGGCTGACCGGGGCGCGCCCGGCCACCCGCACCGCACCGTTCGCCGACCCGGGCAACCCGCTGGCAATTCTGGTGCCGCTGACTGCCGCGGCGATGGACGTCGCGGCGATCGGCGCCGCGGTCACGGGCTGGGTCGGCCGACTGCCCGTCGCGCCGCGCAGCGCGCGCGCCGCGTCGGCCCTGCTGAACCACCAGCCCAGGATCGTCTCGGTCCTGGAGTCGCGGCTTGGCCGGGTCGGCACCGACGTTCTGCTCAACGCCTCGACGGCGGTCACCAACGGGCTGACCCAGGCGATCGGTACACCGATGCTCGACCTGGCGCAGCGCACCCTGCAGATCTCCGAGGCGGTGGCGCACCGGCAGCGGTGGCGCGAGCGTGAACCGGAGCTCGCCTCGCCGCGGCGACCGCAGGCCCCGGTGGTGCCCGTCATCTCGTCGGCCGGGCCCAAATCGCACGCCCTGCGGCACACCTCAGCGGCCGCGGCGGCCGGTGAGGCATCCCACGTCATGGTCGGCGGGGCCGTCGACGCCGCCATCGACACCGCGAAGGGGTCGCAGGGCCTGGACTGCCGCCCCTTCCAGTGGTATCCCCTGGGGCTTAAGCTGGA
>CAYVQQ010000164.1:0-7446 GCA_964453085.1 uncultured Mycobacterium sp. | reverse complement strand
GATTCGTCGCCCTCAGCCCAAAATGAAAACCCGACCCCAGTGAACCGTTACTGACCCACGCTCCTAGTGCGTGACCAAGGCCGGCTTGGAGACCATCGCCTCCGGAAACGCAGTGTAGGCGTTGGCGAACTCGGGCGGGAAGCCCCACCCGATGAAGCGCTGACGGACGAGGCCCGCGGGAACTTGAGTCTACTGAGGTTGCTCGACGACTATGACCATTCGCATCCGTGCACGCGCACCGAATTGCGTTCCCGAAGAATCAAGCACACGATCCCAGAACGCAAAGACCAGATTGCCGGCGCAAGGCGATGGGATCCGCCGGGGCCCGACCACCGGAGTTCGATGCCGAGCTCTACCGCCTGCGCAACACCGTCGAATGAGGGATCTACTCATGCGATGAAGGCGGCGCGGCACCCCTAATTTGGCTCCGTCGCGCTCACCGTCGAACTGGGCGCAATTGGCAGTCATCTTGGCCCGCAACGCCGTAGGCAGCATGCGATGGGCACCCTCATGCACGATCTGGTCGATTACCGGCGACACCGAGCCCGCCACCGCGACCTGGACCCGGAATCCTCGCAGGCAGCCGAATCGGGGGTTACGTTGGGCATGGGTCGTACCTTCCCGGCCGACGCGTCCCGGCCTTAGCTTGGAACTTTCACTGACCACTCGGGAAGGTACGACCTTTCCCAAGCAGAGCCACAGATTTCAAGCATTGCTCTTGGCATGGCGGGTGCCGTATGGTGGCACCATGGCTCACGACGGATCGCTGCGCACGCCCATGCGGCGCTGCTTCGTCGTGCTGCGTTGTTGTTGATTTTCTGCCGGCGACCCTCTGCGTTTCTGCCCGCCCAACTTTGGCGGTGCGCAGATTCGCGCTGATCACAGCCTCCAGAAAGCCACACAGCAATGTCTTCCTCTCTGTTCGCCCGTTCCCGTAGGCCCGTCGCGGTCCGCCGGACCGTGCAGCGCGACGCTGACATCGCCCGGATCACCCGGTATCGCGGCGGTATGTACTCGCCGACCGTCGACGCGTATTCGCTGGACTTTCTGGGCGTCGCGCCGACTCGCCCTTCGCAACACCGTTCGGCCAACTGGTCGGCGGTGTCCAACACGGCCGCTTCGGCCGTGGAGGCCGAAGTGGACTGGATCATCCGAAACTCGGTCCTCACCCTGGGCGCCGCCGAGCTGAGCCGGTGGGTTCGGGCCGCCCGCCACTGTTGGGTGATGCGCATCTGGCCGAACATGAGGTCATCGCTGCCACGTGACACCAGAGCCGAGGGCAGCCGCCTTCAAGTTCGACAGTGAACCCCGATTGGGCAGCTACACAGTGGAATTCACCAAAACTGCGGCGGGGTCGCTGATCTCGCAGAAGTCGCTGGGCGGGGACGGGGTGCGGTGGCGCGATGTCGCGCCCTCGGGCCTGAATCGCTGCCGGTTCCGGTCGCACCGTCGGACCATCGGCGTCGGCGCGACGGTCTCAGCCAGCAGGGCGGCCTTGTATCGGATTGTCAACTGTTGGTGCATATTTCGTAAGGCTTCTTATTGCTCAGCGCCGGACAAGCGCGGGGCATCTGGACCACACAGACGGAGCGAAGGAAAACGGATGGTCGATTGGGGTGCGCTCCCGCCTGAGATCAATTCCGGGCGGATCTACGCAGGGCCGGGCTCGGCGCCGCTGCTTGCGGCTGCGGCCGCCTGGGAGGCATTAGCGAGCGAGCTGCAGACTACTGCGGCGTCTTACGCATCCACGATTGCCGAGTTGACCACAAGCTGGCATGGGCCCTCTTCGCAGGCCGCGGCCGATGCGGCGGCTCCGTACACGGCGTGGCTGAGCACCACGGCCACACTGGCCGAGCAGACGGCATCCCAGGCTCAGGCGGCAGCGGCCGCCTACGAGGCTGCCTTTGCCGCCAGCATCCCTCCACCGGTGATCGCCGCCAACCGGGCTCTGTTGGCCGCGCTGGTCGCAACCAACTTCTTGGGCCAGAACACCCCGGCGATCGCCGCCACGGAGGCGACCTACGCCGAGTTCTGGGCCCAGGACGCGGGCGCGATGTACGGCTATGCCGCGGCCGCCTCGACCGCGAGTCAGCTGACCCCGTTCACCCCAGTGTCGGCGACGACCAATGACAGCGCGCAGCTGAACACTGAACTGACACAGCTCGGCGCCCAGCAAACGAGCCTCAACGCTGCGTTCGCGTCTCTTGTCCCGGCCGCGCCGGCACTGACGGGCCTGCCACCGTGGGTCACGAACGGCATCACGGTTTTCAATAAAGCAATCACCACCACCAGCAGCACCATCAGCACCTTCGGTGCCGGGCCGTGGTCCCCCGTCGGACTCGCGGGCCTGGTGAAGAACTGGTGGCAGGTCTCCATCAGTATTCCGAGCTTGGGTACCGGCATCCAAGGTATCGGCCCTTTGCTGAACCCGAAGCCCGTGGTGGGGGCGTTGTCGCCGCTGCTGCACAGCGGGCTGCTCAGCGGGTCGTACGCTCCCCCGGATTCGGCGCCGGTGGCGGCGGCGACCGGCCGGGCCGGCGCCATCGGTTCCCTGTCGGTGCCGGCGAAGTGGGCGGCGGCGGTCCCCGCGGTCCGGGCGGTTGCGGCCGAGATGGACGCCACCGCCATTGACGCGGCACCCGAGATGGGCTCCATCGCTCAGAACGGGCTGTTCGGTGAGACAGCGCTGTCGAGCCTGGCCGGCCGCGCGATCGGCGGGCCCGCCACTCGTGCGGTCGCAGGTCAGGGCTACCGCGTGCCCGGTGCCGTGGCGGCCGCCGGGATCGCCACCTCGTCCACCATCATCGTGATACCGCCGAGCGCGGAATAAGAAAGGCCGACAATGGTTTTTGATTTCGCAGTACAGCCGCCGGAGATCATCTCGGCCAAGATCTACTCGGGTCCGGGCGCGGAGTCATTCCACGTTGCTGCGACGGCCTGGCAGGGCCTGGCCGGCGCGTTGCAGTCAACCGCCTCCAACTTTCAATCGGTGATCTCCGGGCTGGTCAGTGGCGACTGGGAGGGTCCGTCGGCGGCGGCCGCGGCTTCTGCGGCTGCACCGTATGTGTCGTGGTTGTCGACCACGGCGGCCCAAGCCGAGCAGACCGCCGGTCAGGCCCGGGATGCGGCCGGCGCCTATGAGACCGTGTTGTCGGCCACCGTGCGGCCGGCCGAGATCGCGGCGAACCGTACCGAGCTGGTGTCGCTGTTGCAAACCAACCTCTTGGGTCAGAACAACGCGGCGATCGCGGACGTCGAGGCCGAGTACGCCCAGTTCTGGGCCCAGGACGTCGCCGCAGTAGTCGGCTACGCCGGCTCGTCGGCGGCGGCCACGAGCGGGCTGGGCTCATTCACCGAACCACCTGCCACCACCAACAGCAGCGGCCAAGCCACCCAGGCGGCCGCGACCGCGGCCGCCACGCCCTCTGATTTCGCCACGATCATCGGCCAGCTCGAAACCGTCTTCAACCAACTTCTGACCGGTGTCGGCCAGGTCAATACGGACTACACCAACTTCTTCGTCGACGCGGTGAACTCCGTGCCGGGCGGTTCGCATCTGACCACGACGTGGACGAACCTGTATGCCCTGATTTCGGGCGCCGGCAGCCAGGCCGCCTGGACCAACGTCGTCAACAGCAGTACCAGTATGGGTATTGGGCAGTGGAAGAACTTCTTCATCTATCAGCCCTGGAGTCAGGGCATCGGGTTGGGGTCGCTGAAAGGTGGGCTGTCCTCGCCCGGGCACGTCGCCCCGAGCGTGCGGGCCCCGGTCGCGGCGGCGGCTTTGGGCAGCGCGCAGACGGTGGGTGAGTTGTCGGTGCCGCCCAGCTGGGCGAGCGCCACTCCGGCCGTCAGGCTCGCCGCTACGGCGTTGCCGGACGGCGCTTTCGCCGCGACCGCGGCGCCAGCAACAGAAATTGTGCCGGGCCTCGTCAACGCGGCCACGATGGGAAGCTTGACCGGAGGCGCGCTGGGCAGCCCGACCGCCCGGGTCGTCAGCTCGGCTGGCGTTCGTGCTCAGGTGAAACCTGCCGGCGAACGCAGCAAAGGACCGGTCAAACTCGACAAAGTCATCGCCCAATTGCAGGAGCAGCCCGAAAACGTGCAGCACTGGACCGTGGATCAGGCTGGGCTCGATGATCTCGTCGCGCGGCTATCGACCAAACCAGGCATCCACGCGGTGCATGTCACCGACGAGAACGTCCCTATTGCCGCCGGCAAACCCGAAGCCGCCTGGGGTTGACACCCAGACGGGCCGACAACTGCAAGGAGGATCAATGAGATCGCTGTTGGCGCTTCTCGGCGTCTCGGTGGGGATCATGTTCGCGGTTCCGGCGTACGCCGAGCCCGGCGTCGAAGACCCGACCAGCCACGACAACGACGCCTCTTTCCTCGCTGATCTGAACAAGGCCGGTATCGGCTACTCCGATCCGGCCGAGGCCGTCAGCGCCGGCCAAGCGGTGTGCGGGTGCATCCACAACGGCATGTCCGGTCTGCACCTCCTCAAGCACCTGCAAGAGCAAAACCCCGCACTCACCGAGAAGGGCGCCGCTCAGTTTGCCACGATCTCGGCGAAGGCGTATTGCCCGCGACAGCTCGATGAGGCCGCATAGCCTGGCCAGAAGAAGGGCGGCGCAGCTGGAGGCTACGTCTTGACCAGCCGCGACGAAGTAGCCGCGCTGCGCGTCAGGGACCGGGAATTGCCGGTGCGGCGACCACGCATACTCGTCGCCGGGTTCGGCCGTCGCGGTGATTGCCGTGGTCCAACCTCTCGCCCGACGGGGCGGCTTGCCTCTGGCTGCCGAAAATCCTTGGTATTCCGAGCTTTTGCAGGTACGCCAAGGTTGGCAAGAACCGTTACCTCTTACCGGCTTTCGTGCGCAAGCGGGCGACACGCGGTGGCAGTTGGCGATGGATACCCTTGCGGCTTGGGACAATTGGTGTTGAAACAACACATTGTCCGGTGACACGCCGCGGGTTGGGGACGGGCGAGCTGCTGGTCGGGATCGCCTCGGCGCAGCTGGCCGGGCGGCGGTGGCGCCAGTGCCCAGCTGGCCTCGGCCACCGCGGCGGGTCTGACGAAGCGATTCGACGAGCAGCGTTGGCTGGCAGTCGCATCCGAGTTGGCAGCGGTGACCGAGCGGATGCTGGCGTTGTTACCCGCGCAGCGGTCAACACTGTCCGAGGGACTGGTCACCGTCGACATGCACCACCGGACACACTCCGCGTCCCAGATCAACCGTCCTGCCTACTCGCGGAATCGGGTCAGGAGACACGCCCTAGTCCACGCGGGTGGCGTGCACCTCCCAGAACGGGGCGTGCACCCGGCCGTTGACCAGCCACGGTTCCATCACTCGGAACCGCTCCAGCAGCGCCCTGGACTGCTCGGCCATGTCCGGATTGCGTGCGGCCATCATCTCGATGGTCTCGACGCTCATGTTGACCAGGTAGGTCGTGGGACCCAGGTAGGTGATCTCCCAGCCACCCGGCGGCAGCACCCCGCGAAAGTCGTCCTCGGACAGCGACCGCATCATGGTGAAGCCGTTGACGTCGTGCGCGCCGAATTCGAACATGTACAGCCGCGCGCCCGGCTTGGTGGCCCGGTGCAACGCCCGAACGTAGGACTTCTGCAGCTCGGGGTCGGTGCTGAACGTGTGGTAGAAAGCGCAGTCCACGACGGTGTCGAAGCGGGCCTCCAGCCCATCCAGCCGGGTGGCATCGGCCAGTTCGAAGTTCACCGAGACCCCGGCCTTCCGCGCGTTGCCCCGGGCCCGCTCCAGGGCGGCCGCCGAGCCGTCGATGCCGGTGGCCGCGTAGCCCTTGGCGGCGTAGAAGATGGCATGGTGGCCGGGACCGGTGCCCGGGTCGAGCACCTCGCCCTTGACCGCGCCGAGGGCGACCAGGCGCTGGACCACCGGCTGCGGCACGCCGATGTCCCACGGCGTGGCGGCCGGTAGGCCGTTCGCCAACCGGTCGTCGCGGTACATCTCCTCGAACCGGGCGGGGTCTCGTGGGTCGAATCCGGTCATGGCAGCGCGCTCACGAGCTGCTCGACCGCCACCCGCGGACCGGTGAAGAACGGCGTCTCCGCGCGCGTGTGTCGCCGCGCGTCGGTGGCGCGCAGCTCCCGCATCAGGTCGACGATGCGGTGCAACTCGGGGGCCTCGAACGCAAGGATCCACTCGTAGTCCCCGAGCGCGAACGCCGGCACCGTGTTGGCTCGGACGTCTTTGTACTCACGCGCGGCCATGCCATGCTCGGAGAGCATGCGGCGACGCTCCTCGTCGGGCAGCAGGTACCACTCGTGGGACCGCACGAACGGATACACGCAGATGTAGGCGCCGGGCTCCTCACCGGCCAGGAACGCCGGGATGTGGCTCTTGTTGAACTCGGCGGGACGGTGCAGCGCCACGCTGCTCCACACCGGCGTGCAGACCCGGCCGAGCATGGTGGTGCGCCGGAAGTCGGCGTACGTGGCCTGCAGCGCCTCGACGGTCTCAGCGTGGGTCCAGAACATGAAATCGGCGTCGGCCCGCAGGCCGGCCACGTCGTAGAGGCCGCGCACCACGACGCCGCGCTGCTCCTGTGACTTCAAAAACGTCGCCACGTCGTCGATGACGGCATCACGCTGTTCGCCGAGCGCGCCCGGGCGCACGGAGAACACCGAGAACATCACGTAGCGCACCGTCGCATTCAGCGCGTCGTAGTCGAGCTTGGCCATGAAACCTATCGTGCCACCTCCGCTTCGAGAACCTCGGCCGCGCGCCCCGCCGAGCCGACGCACGCCGGCACCCCGATACCGTCCAGGTAGTTTCCCGCCACGGCCAGTCCCGGCGGCAGACCCGCGCGGACCTCGGCGACCAGGTCGGCGTGGCCGGGGCCGTACTGCGGCATCGCCGCCAGCCAACGCTGCACGCGGGCGTCGACCGGTTCGACCGTCAGCCCGAACACGGCGGCCAGGTCATCCACCGCCCAATCCAGCAACTCATCGTCGGTGACGGACTCGGCCAGCCCGTCACCGAAGCGCCCGAACGACAGCCGCAGCAACTGGGTGTCCCCGCGGGTGCCCCACTTGCGCGATGACAAGGTCATCGCCTTGGCGCGCAACGGCTCCCCACTGGCCACCAACACCCCGGAGCACTGCGGGAACGGCGTGTCTCCGGGCACCGCGAGCGCCACCACGGCCGACGACGCACTGGCGATCCGACCGGCGGCCGCGGCGGCACGGGGGGCGACCCCGGCCACCAGGCGCGCCGCCCGCGCGGGCGGAACCGCGAGCAGGACCGCATCGGCGTGCCACCGCGCCCCGGCGTCGTCGCACAGGTCCCAGCCGGCCCCGGCACGGTCGAGCCGGCGCACCGCGGCACGGACCCAGCGCAGGCCGCTGCGCCGCACCAACTCGTCGATCAACACCTGATAGCCGCCGTCGATCGCCCCGAACACCGG
>CAYVQQ010000163.1:0-7466 GCA_964453085.1 uncultured Mycobacterium sp. | reverse complement strand
GCAGGACCCGAACCAATGACAATCACATCGTGAACAGTGTCGGCGCTCATATGAACCTTTCAGCCAGGGCCCGCGCACCCGTCAAAACCGCGAGCCTACTGGGAATCGATTACCGTGCCATTTTCCAAGAGTAATGCCCCGAGTCCGAACCGGCCCACATCGACACCGGCACCGCGGAGAACAGAAGCGGGTCGACGTTATCGAATCCGGCTGTCCTGCAACCTGTTCCGCAGACCCAGATCAACGTCACCCATGAGGGCCCAGTCGTCAACGTGAACCCGCACACACAACAACAGCTTGTGGACTCACAACGAGGATACCTCTACTAGAGGCCCGTTCCGCGGCGCACGATGAATGTCGTGACCCGTAGGTCCAATGTTGTGCCTGCGGGCAACTCTTGCCGACCGGCCCAATTGTTGAAGTCGAACTAGCCTGATTCTGGGCGCGTGCTGCGGGGTGCGCAGCCCGATGTTCATCAGCGCGGCGCGCGATTCGGACCGGTAATCCATGGCCGGCGATGTTCGAGAAGGAGACGATATGACCACAGCCCGTCCCGCCAAGACTCGAGATGAAGGCCAGTGGGCGCTGGGAAGCCGCGACCCCCTCAACGACGCCGAGCAGATCAAGCACGACGACGGCCCGCTGAACGTGCGGGACCGGATCATCAACAAGTACGCCAAAGAGGGCTTCGACAGCATCGACAAATCCGACCTGCGATTCCGCTTCAAGTGGATGGGCCTCTACACCCAGCGTGAGCAGGGCTACGACGGCAGCTGGACCGGCGACGAGAACATCGACAAGCTGGAGTCCAAGTACTTCATGATGCGCGTACGCTCCGACGGCAAGCCGATGTCGGCCGAGACGCTGCGCGTGATGGGCCAGATCTCCACCGAGTTCGCCCGCGACACCGCAGACATCGGCGACCGGGAGAACCTGCAGTTCCACTGGCTCAGGATCGAGGACGTCCCCGAGATCTGGCGTCGCCTCGAGTCCGTCGGCCTGTCCAGCATCGAGGCGTGCGGCGACTGTCCCCGCGGCATCCACGGCAGTCCGTTGGCCGGCGACTCGCTCGACGAGGTGCTCGACCCGTCACCTGCCATCGACGAGATCATCCGCCGCTTCCTGGGTAACCCCGACTACGCCAACCTGCCGCGAAAGTACAAGTCCGCCATCTCCGGCCTGCAGGACGTGTCCCACGAGACCCACGACGTCGCGTTCATCGGCGTCAACCACCCCGAGCACGGCCCCGGCATGGACCTGTGGGTGGGCGGCGGCCTGTCGACCAACCCGATGATGGCCCAGCGGGTCGGCGTGTGGGTGCCGCTGGACGAGGTCCCCGACGTCTGGGAGGCCGTCACCAAGGTGTTCCGCGACTACGGCTATCGGCGGCTGCGCTCCAAGGCCCGGATCAAGTTCCTGGTCAAAGACTGGGGCGTGCAGAAGTTCCGCGAGGTCATGGAGACCGAGTACCTCAAGCGCAAGATGATCGACGGGCCGGCGCCCGAGCCGGCCACACACCCGATCGACCACGTGGGCGTACAGAAGATCAAGAACGGCAAGAACGCCGTCGGCGTTGCCGCCATCGCCGGGCGCGTCACGGGCACCATCCTGCAAAAGGTGGCCGCCCTGATGGAGGAAGTCGGCTCCGACCGGGCCCGGTTCAGCCCCTTCCAGAAGCTGATCATCCTCGACGTCCCCGACGACAAGGTCGACTACCTGGTCGCCGAGCTGGATAAGCTGGGCCTGTCGTCGAAGCCCTCGAACTGGCGCAGGAGCACGATGGGCTGCACCGGCATCGAATTCTGCAAGCTCTCGTTCGCCGAAACGCGCGTGCGCGCGCAGTCATTGGTGCCCGAGCTGGAAGAGCGGCTGTCCGACGTCAACGGCAAGCTCGACGTGCCTATCACCGTCCACCTCAACGGCTGCCCGAACTCGTGCGCCCGCATCCAGGTCGCCGACATCGGTTTCAAGGGCCAGTGGATCGACAACGGCGACGGCACCTCGGTCGAGGGCTTCCAGGTCCACCTCGGTGGCGGCCTGGGCGACGAAAGCAACTTCGGCCGCAAGCTGCGCCAGCACAAGGTCGCCAGCGCCGAACTCGGCGACTACATCGACCGGGTGACTCGCAACTTCCTCGAGAAGCGCGAGGACGGCGAGCGGTTCGCCAAGTGGGCGCTGCGCGCCGAAGAAGCCGACCTCCGATAACCAGCCGACCAGTGCCCACCGTTACGACCTAAGGACACACCGAAATGACCGAAGTGGTGAACAGCTTCACCGAGGAGCAGTTGCGTGAACTGGCCAAGCGCGGCGCCGCCGAGCTCGAAGGCGCCAGTGCCGAGGACATGTTGCGCTGGACGGACGAGCACTTCGGTGCCGTCGAAGATCCTCGCGACTGGTCCACCAGCCGCTACACCGTCGCCTCCAACATGCAGGACGCCGTCCTGGTGCACCTGGCCGCCCAAGTGCGTCCCGGCGTGCCGATCCTGTTTTTGGACACCGGCTACCACTTCGCCGAAACACTCGGCACCCGCGACGCGGTCGAAGCCGTCTACGACGTGCACATCCTCAACGTCACGCCGGAACACACCGTGGCCGAGCAGGACGAGCTGCTGGGCAAGGACCTGTTCTCCCGCGACCCCAACGAGTGCTGCCGGCTACGCAAGGTCGTCCCGCTGCGCAAGGCGCTGAAGAACTACTCCGCCTGGGTCACCGGGATCCGCCGGGTGGAGGCCCCGACCCGCGCCAACGCCCCGTTCGTCAGCTTCGACGAGGCGTTCGGCCTGGTGAAAGTCAACCCCCTGGCCGCTTGGACCGACGAGGACATGCGGAACTACATCGCCCAGCACGGTGTGCTGGTCAACCCCCTGGTCGACGAGGGCTATCCGTCGATCGGTTGCGCCCCCTGCACCGCCAAGCCGGCGGAGGGTGCCGATCCGCGCAGCGGACGCTGGCAGGGTAAAGGCAAGATCGAATGCGGACTGCATAGCTCGTGAGCACGCTGATCCTCACCGCGCACGGCAGCCGCGATCCGCGGTCGGCCGCCAATGCGCGCGCCGTGGCCGAGCGGCTGAGGAGCATGCGGCCGGACCTGGACGTGCGGCTGGGGTTCCTGGAGCGCAACGCCCCGAAATTCGCCGATGTGCTGGCCGGCCTACCGGACAGCCGCCGAGTTGTGGTCAGCCCGTTCCTGCTGGCCAGCGCGTATCACGCGCGGCGGGACATCCCCAAGCAGGTCGCGGAGGCCGGCGAGCGGGGCGTACGCCAGGCCCAGGTGCTCGGTGAGGATCCCCGGCTGGTGTCGGTCCTGCGCGACCGACTCGCCGAATTGGGAACGTCCCCGGACGACGACGAGCTCGGCGTCGTGGTGGTCGCGGTCGGCTCGTCGCACGCGGCGGTCAACGCGCGCACCGCGAGGGTGCCCGTGATGCTGGCGGCCGGCGCCCGCTGGGCCGGAGTGACGATCGCCTTCGCGACCCGCCCCGACCCATCGCTGCCCCGGGCCGTTCACCGGTTGCAGCGCCGCGGAGCCCGCCGCGTCGTCATGGTGCCGTGGTTCCTGGCGCCGGGCCTGATCACCGACCGTGTGTCCACCTATGCGCGCGGAAACGGCATCTCGATGGCCGCGCCGTTGGGCGATCACCCGCTGGTCGCCGAGATCCTGCTCGACCGCTACGAACAGGCGCTGGTCGAGGAGACCGCGGCCTGACAGCCGCCGCGCCGTGTCACGACTTCATCCCATCCGAGATGATGTGGCTGAGCAGGTCGCGTATCGCGCCCGCCGGCGGGGTGCGCCCGCCCAGCCAAATGGCCCGGAACTGGCGCCGCAGGTCCAGCTCGGGAATGTTCACGGCGCGCAGCCGCCCGACCGCCAAGTCGTCGGCCACCGCCAGCTTGCTCATCGCCGCAGGCCCCGCACCGGCCAGCACCGCCGCACGCATGGCCGCGGCCGAGGTCAGCTCCAACACGGGCGGTGCCTGCTGCGTGTCGTCGCCCAGCACGTGACGCAGGGCAGCCGTCAGCGAGTCGCGGATCCCCGAGTGCGGCTCGCGTGCGACCAACGGCGTCTCCGCGAGCTCTCGGGCCGTGACGGCACCTGTCCGCCGGGCCCACTTATGCGTCGGCGGCACCACGATCACCAACTCGTCGTGGCCCACCACGCAGCTGCCCAGCCCCTTGGGCGGGCCCGGGTTCTCGACGAAGCCGAGGTCGGCGCCGCCGTCGCGCACCGAGGCAATCGCGTGCTCGCTGTTCGTGGCGGTCAGGATGACCTGCGGCAGCGTACCGGCGCGCCGAGCCGCCGCGGCCTGTAGCGACACGAGCCAGTGCGGCATCAGCTGCTCGGAGATCGTCTGGCTGGCCACCACCCGGATCTTCTCGCGACCCTCCTTACGGAGGGCGCTCATGCCCGCGTCGACCTCTCCGGCGATCTCGAGCAGGCGGGTCGCCCACTCGGCGACGATCACACCGGCCGGAGTCAGTTGTGAGCCCCGGGTCGTCCGGACCGCCAGCGTCATCCCCACCAGGGCCTCCAACGACGCCAGCCGCCGCGACACGGCCTGCTGGGTCAATCCGAGCTCGCGGGCGGCGCGGCCGAGACTGCCCGTTTTGGCGATCGCCAAAAACACCTCAAATGAGGCCAGGTCGGGCATGCGGGGGCTGAGCGGCATGGTTGACACAACCATAGCTTGTGACACCACAACGCCGAAACCTCTACTCGCGGCCCGTCGCGGCGACCACCATAGGACTCATGACCCGTCCAACCAATGAGGCAGAGACACCGACAGTGGGTCGGGGACGTCGGTACCACGTCGCGATCGTGGGTTCCGGTCCGTCAGGATTCTTCGCGGCAGCGTCGCTGCTGAAGGCCGCCGACAGCTCCGACGACTTCGATGTCGCCGTCGACATGCTGGAAATGCTGCCCACCCCCTGGGGGCTTGTGCGGTCCGGCGTCGCCCCCGACCATCCGAAGATCAAGTCCGTCAGCGCGCAGTTCGAGACGACCGGCGAGGATCCCCGCTTCCGTTTCTTCGGCAACGTGCGGGTCGGCGATCAGGTGCAGGCCGCCGAACTCGCCGAGCGTTACGATGCGGTGATCTACGCCGTCGGTGCCCAGTCGGATCGTGCGCTGGGAATCCCCGGCGAAGACCTGCCCGGCAGTGTCGCCGCGACGGACTTCGTCGGCTGGTACAACGCGCACCCGAATTTCGCGGAGATGGCACCCGACCTGTCGGGTGCGCGCGCGGTCGTGGTGGGCAACGGCAACGTGGCCGTCGACGTCGCCCGCATGCTGGTCACCGACCCCGACGTGCTCGCCCGCACCGACATCGCCGACCACGCGCTGGAGACCTTGCGCCCCTCCGGTGTCAAGGAAGTGATGCTGGTGGGTCGCCGCGGTCCCCTGGAGGCCGCGTTCACGACGGTGGAGCTTCGGGAGCTCGGTGAGCTCGACGGCGTCGACGTGGTGGTCGACCGCGCCGACCTCGAGAACATCAGCGACGAGGATGCCGCCGCGGCAGGCAAGATCACCAAGAACAACATCAAGATCCTGCGCGAGTACGCCGAACGCACGACCGACCCAAGCAAGCGGCGAATCGTGTTGCGGTTTTTCACGTCTCCGATCGAAATCAAGGGAACCGACAAGGTCGAAAGCATCGTGCTGGGCCGCAACGAACTGGTCACCGACGCCGGCGGCCGGATGGTGGCCAAGGACACCGGGACACGCGAGGAGGTGCCCGTCCAGCTCGTGGTGCGCTCGGTCGGCTACCGAGGGGTGGCCATCCCGGGGCTGGCTTTCGACGACAGGTCCGGCACGATCCCGAACACCAACGGCCGGATCGAAGGCAGCCGCAACGAATACGTGGCCGGCTGGATCAAACGCGGTCCGTCCGGGGTGATCGACACCAACAAAAAGTGCTCCCAAGAGACCGTGGACACCCTGCTCGCCGATCTGCAAGCGGCGCGCGAGGCGGGGCAGGCCGAGCGCGCGGATGGTTCTCGGGACTACGACGCCGAACTCGCCGAGTGGCTGGCCTCGCGCCAACCGCAGCTGGTCACCGCCGAACACTGGCAGCAGATCGACCGCTTCGAGCGCGCAGCCGGCACGGCCACGGGTCGCCCCCGCGTCAAAGTGGCCAACCGGTCCGAGTTGCTGCGGATAGCCCACGGCTGACGGCCGTTCCGCTAATAAGGAAGGAACCACTTGTGACATACGTGATCGCCGAACCCTGTGTCGACATCAAAGACAAGGCATGCATCGAGGAATGCCCCGTCGACTGCATCTACGAGGGTGCGCGGATGCTCTACATCCACCCCGACGAGTGCGTCGACTGCGGCGCCTGCGAGCCGGTGTGCCCGGTCGAGTCGATCTACTACGAAGATGACCTGCCCGGCGAGTACAGCCAGTACGCCCAGATCAACGCCGACTTCTTCGCCGAACTCGGCTCGCCGGGCGGCGCATCGAAGGTCGGACTGACCGAAAACGACCCCGCTCCGGTCAAAGCCCTGGAGAGCCGGGCCGAGGCAACATAACGGGCCTTCGAAAGTTGGCCACGCCGACCTCTGACAGCGTCGTCAGAGGTCGGCGCTTTCGTGGACGACACGTGTTGCGACGGCCCCGAAAACCTGTGGTCCGTGCGGGAACGACCGCGCAATCAGCGTTCGGGCCGCGGAGTCGAGCGCGATCGCGGCCGGCGAGATCGGGGACGCGCACCGCCTCGTATGGTGACGGCATGCGCGAAGCTCGACGAGTTGTCCCCGCCCTCAGGCTAATCGGGTCGTTGGTGGTGACGGTGGTGACCGCGGTCACCACCGTCAACGCCTACCGGCCGCTGGCGCGCCGCGGATACCTGTCACTGTTCTCGTTCGTGTTCGGCCTGGTCGTCACCGAACTGCCGCTGCAGACGCTGGTCAGCCAGCTCGGCGGGCTCGCGGCGACCGCACGCCACCTGAACCGGCCGGTCCGGGCGTTCGCCTGGCTGGTGGCCGGCATCTCGGCGCTGGGCCTGATGAATTTCAGCCGCGCCGGCCACCGGGCGAATATCCCGCTCACGGCGGCGCTGGACAGCGGGCTGGGGCCCGCCCGTCGCACCGACTCGGCGGGCCTGTGGCGCCGGCCGGCCGGCAGCGGTACCGCCAAGGCGCCGGGCGTGCTGCGCATGCTGCGCGTCTACCGCGATTACGCCCACGACTCCGACATCAGCTACGGCGAATACGGCAGCGCCAACCACCTCGACATCTGGCGGCGCCCGGACCTCGACCGGGCCGGCAAGGCGCCGGTACTCTTCCAGATCCCCGGCGGGGCCTGGACATTGGGAAACAAGCGCGGACAGGCCCACCCGCTGATGAGCCACCTGGCCGAGTTGGGCTGGATCTGCGTGGCGATCAACTACCGGCACAGCCCGCGCAACACCTGGCCCGCCCACATCGTCGATGTCAAGCGTGCACTCGCCTGGGTCAAGACGCACATC
>CAYVQQ010000162.1:3221-7472 GCA_964453085.1 uncultured Mycobacterium sp. | reverse complement strand
CCTCGCGCGGGTCGCCGATCATCCCGGTGGCGCCGCCGGCCAGCACGATGGGTCGGTGGCCGGCACGCTGGAACCGGCGCAGCGCCAGCAGCGGCACCAGATGTCCGGCGTGCAGGCTCGGCGCGGTCGGGTCGAAGCCGGCGTACACCGTCATCGGTCCGCGCTGCGCTTCGGCGGCCAGCGCATCGAGGTCGGTGGACTGCGCGATCAACCCGCGCCAGCGCAGCTCGTCGAGGATCATGGCGTCGATTTTTCCAGTACGCATAGGCTCAGTCGCTGGCACCCGGTGCCGGCGCCCGGAGACTGCGGCGGTAGGCCGAGACCTCCGGCCGGCCGGCCAGCCACAGGCGCCACGGCCGGTCGGCGGCCCGGCTGATCCCCACGCGCGGGCCCGCGACGACGGCCTCCACCGGCCCATTGAGCGTCAGCCGCACCGGGGAGTCCGGGTCGAACACGTCGATCCCGTTGTCGGCCATGGTGATTCCCAGCGCCGTACACAGATTGCCCGGGCCCCGCGCCAACACCTCCTCACGGACCGACTCGCCTCGCCGCGACCGGGCCAGGTGCAGGCCCTCCTCGATGGCCGCGGCCCTCAGCAGGACGGCCGCGGCGATGCCGTCCGGCCCGCACGAGACGTTCGCGCAGACGTGGATCCCATGGCTGCGGTAGGTGTAGAGCCGCCCCGGGGGGCCGAACATCACGGCATTGCGCGGGCTGCGCCCGCGGTAGGAGTGGGCGGCGGCGTCCGGCCAGGGGCCGTCGGGAACCCCGCCGTAGGCCTCGACCTCGACGACCGTGGCGCGCACGCCCCGACCGGCGATGGTGGCGCCGAGCAGCCGGTGCGCGGCCTCGACCGGGTCGACCAACAGCCGGCATGCAGCCACCCATCGAACGTACCGGCACCGCGAACGTGGCAGTATCCCCGTGTCTTGCCGACGTCAGGGGCGAACGAAGGAGCCCACCTCTTGCATCCGATCGACCCGGCCGCCACCGCGTGGCTCCTCGCCAGCACCGCCCTGGTCCTGCTCATGACGCCGGGCCTGGCCGTCTTCTACGGCGGGATGGCGCGCACCACGGGGGTGCTGAACATGATCATGATGAGCTTCATCTCCATACCGTTGGTCACGGTCGCGTGGCTGCTGGTCGGCTACACGATCGCGTTCTCCGGCGACGCGGCCGCCGGTCTCGTCGGCAACCTTCGCCACATCGGGATGCTGGGGATCTCCCCCGGCGCCGTCCACGGCGCGGTGCCCGAGCTGCTCTTCGCCACGTTCCAGTTGACGTTCGCGATCATCACCGCCGCGCTGATCAGCGGGGCGATCGCCGACCGCGCCAAGTTCGCCGCCTGGATGGTGTTCGTCCCGGTATGGGCGACCGTCGTGTACGCGGTTGTCGCCCACTGGGTGTGGGGGCCCGGCGGCTGGCTGGCGAAGCTGGGGGTGCTCGACTACGCGGGCGGCCTGGTGGTCGAGATCGTCTCGGGCTCCTCCGCGCTGGCACTGGCGCTGGTGCTGGGACCCCGTATCGGCTTCAAAAAGGACGCCATGCGGCCACACAATTTGCCGCTGGTCATGCTCGGCGTCGGGCTGCTGTGGTTCGGCTGGTTCGGCTTCAACGCCGGTTCGGCGCTCGCCGCCAACGGCACCGCCGCGGCGATCTTCCTCAACACCCTCGTGGCCGGCTGCCTGGGCATGCTGGGCTGGCTCGCGGTCGAACAGTTCCGCGACGGCAGGCCCACGACGTTCGGCGCGGCGTCCGGTGTGGTCGCGGGGCTGGTCGCCATCACCCCGTCGTGCGGCACCGTCGACACCCTCGGCGCGGCGGTCGTCGGGGTCGCCGCGGGGTTCGTGTGTTCGTTCGCGGTGGGCGCGAAATTCCGCTTCTCCTACGACGACTCGCTCGACGTGGTCGGCGTGCACTTCGCCGGCGGAGTCGTCGGTGTGTCTCTGATCGGGCTGCTCGCCACGGCGGTCATGACGTCGGGCCCGCGCGGCCTGCTCTACGGGGGCGGCTTCACCCAGCTCGGCAGGCAGTCGCTCGCGATCGTCGCCGTCGCGCTCTACGCGTTCACCGTGTCATTCGCCCTGGCCAAGCTGATCGATCGGGTGATGGGTTTCCGGCTCAGCGCGGAGGACGAAACCACCGGTGTCGACCTGACGCAGCACGCCGAGACGGCCTACGCCGAGGGCGTGCACGGGCACCTGCCGTTGCGCCGCCCCGGTTTCGACCAACGCTGACCCTCGAACACCGCCGCGCGCGGCGGACACTCATCCCGGGACCGGCCGGCCGATGGCCCGGCGCCACCTCACCGGGGATCTGCCGGACGGGCTCGTGCCATGAGCCGGGCGTGCTCGTCATCGTCGACGTCGCGGGCCTCGTCGATCAACAGCACCGGGATGCCATCCTCGATGCGGTAGGCGCGGCGCAGCCGCGGGTTGTAGAGCAACTCCGCCCCGCCGTCCTGCGGGACCAGCAGCAGCGGACCCCGGTCGGCCGGGCACACCAGGATGCTCAGCAGTGTGTCGTCGATCATCACAAGGCGCCATCCCTTTCGAACCGGACCTCCGCAGTCAACCGGCGGAACTGTGTGCTGTCGGTATCGAAGTACCACACCTGGGGCCCGGGCTTGGGGACGCCGGCCGCGCGCAGGGCGCTGACGGTCGGACGGAAGCTGGCGCTCAGCGTCAACTCCGGGACCACGTGCACGATGTCGGGCCCCAGCCCGACGGGGATCTTCGCGACGGCCTCGGTCAGGTCGGCCGCGGTGATGGTCGCGCCGGGCAGCAACGTCACCGCCGACACCGCGATCGGCCGGTCCCCAACCGGCACGTCGTAGGTGACCGCCAGGTCGACGCCGTTGATGCAGCCCAGCGCGTCGGTGACCGGCTCGGCGTAGACCAGGCCGCGCGCGGTGCGGACCACCGACCCGCGCCGGCCCATCAGCCAGTAGTCGCCGTCCTCGTCGCGGCGGAACAGGTATTCGGTGGAGATCCAGGTGTCGCCGGCGGCGAACACCCCCCGCTTCACCACCGCGGTGGGATCGAACGGCCCACTGGATGCCGCGAGCAGCACCCCCACCTGGTTGACCCCGGCGGTCTGCACGAAACCGCGCTCGTCCTCCAGAATCAGGTCGTGCTCGGTGTCGTAGGCGCCCAGCTCGACACGGCCCGCGCCGGGCAACGGGCGACCTGAGCTGCCGATCTTGGCGCCCGACACGTTGGCCAGCACCGCGTGCCCGTCGGTGGTGGCGAAGAACTCCACGACGCGGGCGGGGGCGAAGGCGTCGAGGACGCGCGCCCACAGCCCGGTCGGCATGCCCGAGCCGATGAACAGCCGCACCGGATGGTTGCCGTGCAGCGCGAATGCGGGGTCGTCAACCACCTCACGCAGCATCGCCCACGTGTAGGACACCACGGTCACGCCGTATTGGCGCACCTCGCGGTTGAACCGTTCGGGGTCCAGCCCCCGGGACAACGCGATGCGGGTGCCGCCGACCACCGCGCCGCCCAGGCTGACCAGCAGCGCCGACTCGTGGTGCAGCGGCGTCAGGCAGTACACGGTGTCGCGGCGGTCCAGGACGGCCGTGGATGCGGTACCGAACGCCGACACCGCCCAGCGGTAGTTGGTGATCTGCTTGGCCACGAGCTCGCCGCCGGCCGCACTGAACGCGACGAACGCCAGATCGCGGGCCAGCCCGGGGTTGGGCCGATACCAGGCCGGCAGTTCGACGGCGTCCGGATCGATACCCTCCATGTCGATGACACCGGTGCCCGCGGGCAGGTTCAGGTCGCGGCTTTCACCGCCGCCGAGCACCAATACCTTCCCGGTCGCCTGGCATCCGGTGGCCAGCAACGCGCCCAGGTTGGTGGGGTCGGTCACGATCTCCGACACCCGTCCGAGCCGCACCGACGCGGCCAGGTCGGTGTCGGCATGCATCACCACGGCGACCGCACCCAGCCGGGACAGGGCGGCGATCGCAACCAGCGCGCTGGGCCGCGTCTCCATCAGCACGCCCACCCGATCGCCTTGGCGCACCCCGACGTCGATGAGGCCGCGCACCACGTTGTCGATTCGCCGGTTCACCGCCTCATAGGTGTGCACACGCCCGTCGAACAGCAGGAACTCACCCTCGGGCGCATTGTGGGCCTGCTCTTCGATGATGCGCCCCAGCGAGATCCGGGTGTGGTCGTTGATCTGACCGAGGCGGGCCAGGCGCGGCAACGTCCGGACCGTCTCCACGGCCAGCGTGCG
>CAYVQQ010000162.1:0-3211 GCA_964453085.1 uncultured Mycobacterium sp. | reverse complement strand
TGACTTGTTGGCCGAGAGGACCGCGCCGGCCGCGCCGCGCACCATCGCCAGAGCCGCCACCGAGACCACCCCGACGCCGTGCGCGAGCCGCGAACTCAACGCCACGCCGCTGTCGGTGTGCTGCTCGGGCTGGTCGGCCATCACCTCGATGCCGCCCGGCTTGTCGCCGCCGGTGGACAACCACTTCACCCACGAGGCGACGGTGGGCCAGCTCTGCTGCGCCGCTTTGGTTCCCACGACCAGACCGAAATGACCCGTACGGATGACGCACTCGTACACCTCGGCGTTCGGGGCGGCCCGCCGGATGCCGCGCACCGACGCCGGCTGGCCGATGTCGTCGACCGCGCCGACGAACACCAGCACCGGGCAGGTGATGTCGGTCAGGGTGACCATCTGCCCGTTGATCGCGAAACCGCCGGTCATCATCCGGTTGTGCGCGACGAACTGCTTGAGCAGTTCGGAGACGGCCGGGCCCGACCAGGCAATCCAGCCCTCGGACTCGAGGAATCTGCGCTGCTGTTCGCGCGGCAGCAGTGCCTCCCGGTCGTGCAGCTGGCGCACGAAGTCGAGGCGGGCTTTGGCGGTCTTGACCGGGTCGAGCATCTGAAACCCGGTGCGCGCCAACCAACTTGGGATATCCAGCCAACTGAAGACATGGTCGGCCATGAAGTTGGCGGCCGCGGCGCCCAGGTTCGGCGGGATGTTCATCGGCAGGGCCGCCAGGGTGTCCACCGGCGCGCCGAACGCCACGATGCTGGCGATGTTCTGCGAGTGCCGGTAGGCCGCGGCCTGGTAGCAGAACATGCCGCCCTGCGAATACCCGACCAGATGCACGTCGCTGCCGGTGGCGTCCCGGACGGTGTCGATGGCCTGGCCGAGCGCCACGATGTGGTCGGTCAGGTTGCGCCGCATCCCGCCTTCGACCTTGTCGGGGGACCCGAAGTCGATGACCCAGGGGTCCAGCCCGTTGGCGTGCAGGATGCCCACCGCGCCATCCTGGCGGGTGACGTCCCACATGTCGGCCGACATCATCATCGGGTGCACCATCAGCACCGGCGGACCCACCCGCCCCTGCCCGAGCCGGCTGTCCGGCGGGAAGTACCGCCGCAGCTTGTACATCGCCACGCTCTCGACGATCTGTGACGGTGACGGGACGCTGCCGGTCTCCAGCCCGCCGAGTCGCAGGACCTCCAGCCCGTTCTGCGCCGTGGCGACCAGGCGCCCGACCGGGCGTGCGATCACCGACAAGTTCAGATGCACCCGAGCTCCCTGTTTATCGCCAGCCTGGCCATCATGGCACACCAGCGTCCTTTGCGGTCCTGATCAGGCCGTTCACCGGTGGCGCCGGGACCGCCAGGGCTGGCCGGGCCCGCGGCACGGCGTCGACGGGCACCTGCAGCCGGACCGACCACGCCTCGAGTAGCGGCGGCACGGGCAAGCGTCGCGTGGAGCGGGCGCGGCGCCCGACTAGGGTCGTCCCGGTGGCGAACCTGCTGGGGGCCGAGGCCGTACACCTGGAATATCCCACTCGAGTGGTCTTCGAGTCGGTCACGCTCGGCGTCAACGACGGCGCGCGCATCGGCATCGTCGGACGAAACGGGGACGGAAAGTCCAGCCTGCTCGCCCTGCTGACCGGTGAGCTGCGGCCGGACTCGGGTCGGGTAACCCGGCGCAGCGGGCTGCGGGTGGGCGCCGTGAGCCAGGCCGACACCCTCGACCCGGATCACACCGTGGGCTGGACCCTCGTCGGCGACCAGGCCGAGCACCAGTGGGCGGGCAACCCGCGGGTGCGTGACGTCGTCGGCGGCCTGGTGTCCGACATCGGCTGGGATGCGCGGGTGGCGACCCTCAGCGGGGGGCAGCGGCGTCGGGTGCAGCTGGCCAGGCTGCTCGTCGGCGAATGGGACGTGGTCGCCCTCGACGAGCCGACCAATCACCTCGACATCGAAGGCATCACGTGGCTGGCCGGACATCTGCGGCAGCGCTGGGCCCGCAACAGCGGCGCCCTGTTGCTGGTGACCCATGACCGCTGGTTCCTCGACGAGGTCGCGACGACGACATGGGAAGTGCACGACGGCATCGTCGAACCCTTCGAGGGCGGGTACGCGGCCTACGTGCTGCAGCGCGTCGAACGCGACCGGCTGGCCGCCACCGCCGAGGCCAAGCGGCAGAACCTTTTGCGCAAGGAACTGGCCTGGCTGCGCCGCGGCCCCCGGGCGCGAAGTTCCAAACCCAAATTCCGCGTCGAGGCCGCCAACCAGTTGATCGCCGACGTGCCACCGCTGCGCGACACCGTCGCGCTGGCCAAGCTGGCGAGCGCCAGGCTGGGCAAGGACGTCATCGATCTGGTCGATGTGTCGGTTTCCTTCGGGGGCCGCCCGGTGCTGCACGACGTCGAGTGGCGGATCGGCCCGGGTGAGCGCACCGGCATCGTCGGCGCCAACGGCGCGGGCAAGTCAACGCTGCTGGGTCTGATCGCCGGCACCGTCCTGCCCGACAGCGGGCACGTCAAGCGCGGCAAGACCGTGCGGCTGGCGGTGCTCGACCAGCAGGGAGAGATGCTCGCACCGCTGGCCGGGGACCGGATCGCCGACCTGCTGGGCCGGCTGCGCGTCAGCTACCAGGTCGACGACCGCGAGGTCACCCCGACGCAGCTGCTGGAGCGGCTGGGGTTCGGCCGGGGTCAGCTCTCCGCGCGGGTCGCCGATCTGTCCGGGGGCCAGCGGCGGCGGCTGCAGCTGATGCTCACCTTGTTGTCCGAGCCCAATGTGCTGCTGCTCGACGAACCCACCAACGACGTCGACACCGACATGCTGACCGCCACCGAAGACCTGCTCGACTCCTGGGCGGGCACGTTGATCGTCGTGTCGCACGACCGCTATCTGCTGGAACGAGTCACCGATCAGCAGTACGCGATCCTCGACGGACGGCTGCGGCATCTGCCCGGCGGGATCGACGAGTACCTGCGGCTGGCCGCCCGGCGAACCGCGGGCGCGGCCGGGCCGCGGGCGATGTCCGGGGCCGAGGCGGCGGCCGGCCCGCATGCCGCACCCGCGATGTCGGGCGCCGAGCGGCGTGCCGCCGAGAAAGAACTGGCCTCGGTCGACCGCCAACTGGCGCGCCTGGCCGAACAGGTCGCAGCCAAGCACCTCGAGCTCGCCGAACACGACCACTCCGACCACGTCGGGCTGGTCCGGCTCACTCGGGAGCT
>CAYVQQ010000161.1:0-7477 GCA_964453085.1 uncultured Mycobacterium sp. | reverse complement strand
GACGCGCGCGAGACCAGCAAGGACGACGGCGAGCGACTGGCGCTGGCCCGGAAGCTCGCCGAATTGGTCTCGCCCGGGGGGGCTTTCGTCTCCGACGGCTTCGGTGTGGTGCACCGGAAGCAGGCCTCGGTCTACGATGTGGCCACCCTGCTGCCGCACTACGCCGGCACGCTGGTGGCCGAGGAGATCCGGGTGCTGCAGCAGTTGACCAGCTCCACCAGGCGGCCTTACGCGGTGGTGCTCGGCGGATCGAAGGTGTCCGACAAGCTCGGCGTCATCGAATCGTTGGCCGCCAAGGCCGACAGCGTCGTCATCGGCGGTGGGATGTGCTTCACTTTTCTTGCCGCGCAAGGATTTTCCGTCGGCAAGTCGTTGCTGGAAGAAGACATGGTGCAGACCTGCCGCAGGCTGCTCGACGAGCATCACGACGTGCTGCGGTTGCCGGTGGACATCGTGGTGGGCGAGAAGTTCTCCGCCGAGGCGACCCCGCGGACCGTCGCCGCCGACGCCATCCCGGACGACGCGATGGGACTGGACATCGGGCCGGGCTCGGTCAAACGGTTCACGACGTTGCTGTCCAACGCCGGCACCGTCTTCTGGAACGGCCCGATGGGCGTGTTCGAGTTCCCGGCGTTCGCCGCGGGCACCAAGGGTGTCGCCGAGGCGATCGCCGCGGCGACCGGCAAGGGTGCGTTCAGCGTCGTCGGTGGCGGCGACTCGGCAGCGGCGGTGCGGGCCCTGGGCATCCCGGAGGGGAACTTCTCGCACATCTCCACCGGCGGCGGCGCCTCGCTGGAATACCTGGAGGGCAAGACGCTGCCGGGCATCGAGGTACTCGGCCGGCCCCAACCTGGAGGGCGGCCGTGAGGCGCAAGCCGCTGATCGCCGGCAACTGGAAGATGAACCTCAACCACTTCGAGGCGATCGCGCTGGTCCAGAAGATCGCGTTCGCGCTGCCGGACAAGTACTACGACAAGGTCGACGTCGCGGTGCTGCCGCCGTTCACCGACCTGCGCAGCGTGCAGACCCTGGTCGACGGCGACAGGCTGCGGTTGACCTACGGCGCCCAGGACCTGTCCCAGCACGACGCGGGCCCGCACACCGGCGACATCAGCGGCGCCTTCCTTGCCAAGCTGGGCTGCACTTTCGTGGTCATCGGTCACTCCGAGCGGCGCATCCACCACCACGAGGACGACGCGCTGGTGGCCGCCAAGGCCGCCGCCGCGCTCAGGCACGACCTGACCCCGATCATCTGCGTCGGCGAGCGCCTCGACGTCCGCGAGGCGGGCCGCCACGTCGCCCACAACGTCGAGCAGGTGCGCGGCTCACTGGCTGGGCTCTCGGCCGAGCAGATCGCCAAGGTCGTCATCGCCTACGAGCCGGTGTGGGCGATCGGCACCGGGCGGGAGGACAGCGCCGCCGACGCGCAGGAGATGTGCGCGGCGATCCGTGCGGAGCTGACCTCGCTCGCCTCACCGCAGGTGGCCGACTCGGTGCGCGTCCTCTACGGGGGCTCGGTGAACGCGAAGAACGTAGGCGAGTTCGTCCACCACGACGACATCGACGGGGGACTGGTCGGGGGGGTGTCGCTGGACGGGGAGCAGTTCGCGACGCTGGTGGCGATCACCGCCGGCGGGCCGCTGCCGTAGGGGCGTCGAGCGCGCCGGCCCCAACACGCTAAACTGCCTGCCGTGGAGTTGGCCCTGCAGATCACGCTGGTGGTCACCAGCGTCCTGGTGGTGTTGTTGGTGCTGCTGCACCGAGCAAAGGGGGGCGGCCTGTCGACACTGTTCGGCGGGGGTGTGCAGTCCAGCTTGTCCGGATCGACGGTGGTGGAGAAGAACCTCGACCGGTTGACCCTGTTCATCGTCGGCATCTGGCTGGTGTGCATCATAGGGATGGCCCTGCTCATCAAGTACCGCTGACCGCTCGGTGACCCACCGCCGAGGGTGAAACTCCACGGCGCGGCACGCCGCTGATCCGTCGTCGATCGCACATTCGGGCCCTCGGCGGGCGGGCCCGGTCGCCCCCGCCGATACTGGAAGCCATGGTTGACGTATCCGAAACCGCACTGGCGCCGATCGGCGCCGTGCAGCGGACTCGGGTTGGCTGCGCGGCGACGGAGCCGATGCGCGCCGACATCCGGCTGCTGGGTGCCATCCTGGGCGACACCGTGCGCGAGCAGCACGGCGACGAGGTGTTCGACCTCGTGGAACGTTCCCGGGTGGAGGCGTTTCGCGTGCGGCGCTCGGAGATCGACCGCAGCGAGATGTCGCGGATGTTCGACGGCATCGACATCCACCAGGCCATCCCGGTCATCCGGGCGTTCAGCCTTTTCGCGCTGCTGGCCAACGTCGCCGAAGACATCCACCGGGAGCGCCGGCGCGCGATCCACGTGGCCGCCGGGGATCCGCCGCAGGACAGCAGCCTCGCCGCGACATACGCGAAACTCGAAGCCGCCGAGTTGGATTCGGCAACCGTCGCCGAAGCGTTGCGCGGCGCGCTGGTCTCCCCGGTGATCACCGCCCATCCGACCGAGACGCGGCGTCGCACCGTGTTCGTCACCCAGCACCGCATCACCGAACTGATGCGGTTGCACGCCGATGGGCGCACCCACACCTCCCACGGGCGCAACATCGAACACGAACTGCGCCGGAATGTCCTCACGCTGTGGCAGACCGCGCTCATCCGGTTGTCGCGGCTGAAGATCTCCGACGAGATCGAGGTGGGGCTGCGGTACTACTCGGCGGCGTTGTTCGAGGTGATCCCGCAGGTCAACGCCGAGGTCCGGGATGCGCTGCGCGCCCGCTGGCCCGGCGCCGACCTGCTGTCCGAGCCCCTGCTGCAGCCCGGCTCCTGGATCGGCGGCGACCGCGACGGCAATCCGAACGTCACCGCCGACGTCGTTCGGCTGGCCACCGGCAGCGCGGCGTTCACCGCGCTGAACCACTACCTGTCCGAGCTGACGCACCTCGAGCAGGAGCTGTCGCTGTCGGCGCGGCTGGTCCACGTCACCGACGCCCTGGCCGCGCTGGCCGACGGCTGCAGGGAACAGGCTCGCGCCGACGAGCCGTACCGGCGGGCGCTGCGGGTGATCCGTGGACGGCTCACCGCCACCGCGGACCGCATCCTGGACCGTCGCCCGCAACACGAGCTCGACCTGGGGCTGGCGCCCTACGGCACCGCGGCCGAGTTGCGGGCCGACCTGGACACGATCGATGCCTCGCTGCGGTCGCACGGCAGCGCGCTGCTGGCCGACGGCCGCCTGGCGTTGCTGCGGGAAGCTGTGCACGCGTTCGGGTTTCACCTGTGCGGCCTGGATCTGCGACAGAACTCCGACGTGCACGAAGAGGTGGTCGCCGAGCTGCTGGCGTGGGCGGGAGTGCACCCCGACTACGGCTCACTGCCCGAAGACGAGCGGGTCGCCCTGCTGGCCGGTGAGCTCGGCACCCGTCGGCCGCTGGTCGGTGACCGCGCGCAACTGTCCGATCTGGCCCGCGGCGAGCTGGACGTCGTCGCGGCCGCCGCCCACGCGATCCGGATCTACGGTCCCGCCGCGGTGCCCAACTATGTCATCTCGATGTGCCGGTCGGTGTCGGATGTCCTGGAGGCCGCGGTCCTGCTCAAGGAGGCCGGCCTGCTGGACGCCTCCGGGCCGCAACCGCGCTGCTCGGTGGCGATCTCACCGCTGTTCGAGACTATCGACGACCTGCACGACGGGGCGGCGATCCTGCACGCCATGCTGGAACTCCCCCTCTACCGGGCGCTGGTCACCGCGCGGGGGGATTGCCAGGAGGTGATGCTGGGCTATTCCGACTCCAACAAGGACGGCGGCTATCTGGCCGCCAGCTGGGCGGTCTACCGCGCCGAACTCGCGCTGGTGGACGTGGCCCGCAAGGCCGGAATCCGGTTGCGGCTCTTCCATGGTCGCGGCGGCACCGTCGGCCGCGGCGGCGGTCCGAGTTACCAGGCCATCCTGGCGCAGCCCCCCGGCGCGGTGAGCGGTTCGCTGCGGCTCACCGAGCAGGGGGAGGTCATCGCCGCCAAATACGCCGAGCCGGAGACGGCGCGGCGCACCCTGGAGAGCCTGGTTGCTGCGACGCTGGAGTCGACGCTGCTCGACGTGGAGGGCCTCGGCGACGCGGCGGAGCCGGCGTACGCACTGCTCGACGAGGTGGCTGCCCTGGCGCGGCGCGCCTATTCCGAACTGGTCCACGAGACACCGGGTTTCGTCGAGTACTTCATGGCCTCCACCCCGGTCAGCGAGATCGGCTCGCTGAACATCGGCAGCCGGCCGACGTCGCGGAAGCCCACCTCCTCGATCGCGGACCTTCGTGCCATCCCGTGGGTGCTCGCGTGGAGCCAGTCGCGGGTGATGCTGCCGGGCTGGTACGGCACCGGGTCGGCGTTCGAGCAGTGGATCACGGCCGGCCCGGAGACCGAGGCCGAGCGGGTGGAAACCCTGCACGAGCTGTACCGCCGGTGGCCGTTCTTCCGTAGCATGCTGTCGAACATGGCGCAGGTGCTGGCCAAGAGCGACCTGGGTCTGGCGGCCCGCTACGCCGAGCTGGTGGCCGACGAGTCGTTGCGACGCCGGGTGTTCGAGAAGATCGTCGACGAGCACCAGCGGACCATCGCCATGCACAAGCTCATCACCGGGCAGGACGACCTGCTGGCCGACAACCCGGCGCTGGCCCGCTCGGTGTTCAATCGCTTCCCGTACCTGGAGCCGCTGAACCACCTACAGGTGGAGTTGCTGCGCCGCTACCGCTCCGGCGACGTCGACGAGTTGGTGCAGCGCGGCATCCTGCTGACGATGAACGGCCTGGCCAGCGCGCTGCGCAACAGCGGTTAGCGGCGAGCGTGGGGCCCGCGACCGGGGTCGGGCTCCGCTCCGGCGATCCCACGGACCGCCTCGTCCGCCACGACCGTCCGCGATCACCGCGGAAGCTTCGACGCGCCCGCCTCGTCGAGCAGCCACAGCGTGGTTTCGAGGCCCACGGCACCGGCCGCGGGGACCGAGGCGGCGGGGGCGCCGCCGATGGCGGCGGCCACAGCGTCGGCCTTGGCCGCGCCGGAGACGATCAGCCAAACCTCGCGGGAGCGCTGAATCGCCGGCAGTGTCAACGTGATTCGTCGCGGGGGCGGCTTGGGGGAGTCCTCGACGGCGACCACCATGTGGGTGGTCTCCCGCACCGCCGCGGTATCCGGGAACAGCGAGTTGACATGACCCTCAGGACCCATGCCCAGCAGGTGGACGTCGAAGTTGGGCACCGCCTGTCCGGGCCCGGCGTGGGCCGCCAGCAACTGTTCGTAGGCCAGGGCCGCGGCGGCCACGTCGTCCCCGAACTCCCCGTCGCTGGCCGGCATCGCGTGCACGTTGCTGCGTGGGATGCCGACGTGGTCGAGCAGCGCCTCGCGCGCCTGTTTGTCGTTGCGTTCACCGTCGTTTTCGGGGACGTAGCGTTCGTCGCCCCAGAACAGATGCACGTTGGGCCAATCGATCCGCTCCGCTTCGAGGCGGAGCCGCCGCAGCACGTCGATGCCGTTGCTGCCGCCGGTCAGCACGACCAGCGCCCGTCCCCGGGCCGTCATGGCGTGCTGGATGGAGTCGACCAGCCGCTTGACCGCCGCCTCGATCAACTCCTGGGTCCGCGGGAAAACCTCGATGACGGTGTTCACGCGTACTGCACCTTGTCCATTCCTTCCAGGGCTGCGAAGTAGATCTCGTCGGGGTCCAACCGGCGCATGTCCTCGGCGAGGCACTCGCGGGTCTCCCGGCGCGCCAAGGGCACCAGGGCATCCGGGCGGCCGGTCCGGCTGAGGGTGGCCGTCGTGCCCTCCTGGGGACGGCTCAGCGTGATGGTCTCGGTCGGGCGCCGCAGCTCGACCTTGAGGTCACCGACCACCCGGCGCACCGGCGCCTCGATCCGGCTCGCCAGCCACCCGGCCAGGATGTCCAGCGCCGGTTCGGTTCGCAGACCCGACACCAGGGCAGACTCGATCGGCCCGTACGGCGGCTGGTCGAGGGCCGAGGCGAGCAGCGCCCGCCAGTAGGTAACCCGCGCCCAGGCCAGGTCGGTGTCGCCGGCGGTGTAGCCGGGCAGCCGCCCCTTGATCGCCGACAGCGGGTCCTGCGCGTTGGTGGCATCGGTGATGCGCCGAATAGCCAACCTGCCCAACGGGTCCCGGGCCGGCACCGCGGGCGCGATGTCGGGCCACCACACCACCACCGGGATGTCGGGCAGCAGGAACGGGATGACGACGCTGTCGGCATGGCGGGCCAGCGGCCCGGAGAGCCGCAGCACCACCGTTTCGCCCGCGGTGGAGTCGCCGCCCGCCCGCAGCTGGGAGTCCAGGCGGGCGGCGGACGTGACGGGTTCACCGCCCGTCACCACCAGGATCCGCATCGGATGCTCATGGCTGGCGTCGTTCGCGGCGTCGATGCATTCCTCCAGCAGCGAATCGGTGTCCGATGCGATGATCAGCGTGCCGACCCGGCCCATCGTCACCGCGCCGATCCGCTCACGAAGTTCGTCGAGTTTCTTGTTGACCGCGTTGGTGCTGGTGTCGAGCAGGTCGACAATCATGCGCGCCTCTCCTCGGCATCGCCGCGCTCTGCGTCGTCGCCCGCGCGGATCATGGCCGCCGCCATTCCCGGCCGGTCCTGCGCAGCATCTCGAAGGCCGACTCCGGGCCCCAGGTGCCTGCCTCGTACGGGTCGGGTTTGCCGTTGTCGGCCCAATAGGCCAGCACGGGATCGAGGATGCGCCAAGCGAGTTCGACTTCGTCGTTTACCGGAAACAGGGACGGCTCGCCGAGCAGCACGTCGAGGATCAGCCGTTCGTAGGCCTCCGGCGAATCCTCGGCGAACGCCGAGCCGTAGGAGAAGTCCATGTTGACGTCGCGCACCTCCATCGCGCTGCCCGGCACCTTCGATCCGAACCGCAGGGTGATGCCCTCGTCGGGCTGGACCCGGATCACCAGGGCGTTGGTGCCCAGTTCGTCGGTCATGGTCGCGTCGAACGGCTGGTGCGGGGCGCGCTTGAACACCAGTGCGATCTCGGTCACCCTGCGGCCCAAGCGTTTTCCGGTGCGCAGATAGAACGGCACGCCGGCCCAGCGGCGGGTGTCGACCTCGAGGGTGATCGCGGCGAACGTCTCGGTGGTGGAGTCCTTGGAAAAGCCCTCCTCGTCGAGCAGGCCGACCACCTGCTCGCCGCCCTGCCAGCCCGCCGTGTACTGGCCCCGGCTGCTGGTTTCGTGCAGAGGCTGCGCAAGCCGGGTCGCCGAGAGCACCTTGATCTTCTCGGTCTGCAGCGCCACGGGGTTGAAGCTGACAGGTTCCTCCATCGCGGTCAGCGCCAGCAACTGCATCAGGTGGTTCTGGATGACGTCGCGGGCGGCGCCGATGCCGTCGTAGTAACCGGCGCGCCCGCCCAGCCCGATGTCCTCGGCCATCGTGATCTGGACGTGG
>CAYVQQ010000160.1:0-7502 GCA_964453085.1 uncultured Mycobacterium sp. | reverse complement strand
GCGTCGGGGTGGCCGCCGTCGTCGCGGCGACGCTGGCCGGGTGGCGCCGGGGGCGTCGCCCCGAACCCGCCGTCCTGCCGCTGTGGGCCTGCGGGGCCACCAGTCTCACCGAACGCATGCAGTACACCGCCACGTCGTTCGCCGAACCGTTGCAAAGGGTGTTCAGCGACGTCCTCCGTCCGGAAACCGACATCGAGATCACCCAGACCGCCGGGTCGCGGTATCTGGCGGAAGGCGTCACCTATCGGACCAGGATCGCCGACGCGATCGAGGAGCGCTGCTACACGCCGCTGGTCCGGGCGCTCGCGGTGGCGGCGGGACTGGCGCGGCGCGCCCACACCGGAAACGTGCACCTGTACCTGGCGTACGGTGCTCTCGGTGTGCTCATCGTGATGATGGCGGCCCGATGACCGTCATGTCAGTGGTCGCCGGAGTGGTGCAGATCGGCGGCGTGCTCACGGGAGCACCGCTGGTGGTGGGCCTCACGCGGCAGGTACGCGCACGCTGGGAGGGCCGCGCCGGCGCCGGTGTCCTGCAGCCGTGGCGTGACATCCGCAAACAGCTGGGCAAGCAGCAGATCACGCCCCTCGGGACGACGGTCGTGTTCGCGGCGGCGCCCGTGCTGGTCGCCGCGACGACGCTGCTGATCGCCGCGGTCGCGCCGCTGGTCGCCACCGGCTCCCCGTTGGACGTGGCCGCGGATCTGTTCGCCGTGATCGGCCTGCTGTTCGTGGGCACCGTGTCGCTGACCCTGGCCGGCCTCGACACGGGCACCTCCTTCGGGGGCATGGGCGCCAGCCGCGAGATCACGATCGCCGCGCTGGTCGAACCCACGATCCTGCTGGCCGTCTTCGCGCTGTCGATCCCGGTCGGGTCGGCGAATCTCGGTGCGGTGGTGGCGCACACCATCGCCAATCCCGGGCAGGTGGTCTCACTGGCCGCGCTGCTGGCGTTCGCCGCGCTGGTGATCGTGATCGTCGCCGAGACCGGGCGGCTGCCGGTGGACAACCCGGCGACCCATCTCGAGCTGACGATGGTGCACGAGGCGATGGTCCTCGAATACGCCGGTCCGCGGCTGGCGCTGGTCGAATGGGCGGCCGGCATGCGGCTGACCGTGCTGCTGGCGTTGTTGGCGAACTTGTTCGCGCCGTGGGGCATTGCAGGCAGCCGGCCGGGCGTGACGGACGTCCTCATCGGCGCCGTGGCGGTGGCCGTCAAGGTCGCGGTGCTGGCCGGGCTGCTCGCCACCGTCGAGGTGTTCGTAGCCAAGCTGCGGCTGTTCCGGGTCCCCGAGCTGCTGGCCGGGTCGTTCCTGCTGGCGCTGCTGGCGGTCGTCGCAGCCGACTTCTTCCCGGTGCCGGCATGACCGACAACAGCTACGCGACCCTGGTCGACCTGGCCGCCGGCGGGCTGGTCCTGGCGGCGGTACTGGTCGTGTGGCGGCGCGACCTGGTCGCCATCGTCCACCTGCTGGCATGGCAGGGCGCCGCACTGGCGGCCATTCCCCTGCTGCGCGGGGCGCACGACGGCGACGGCGCGCTCGTCGGTGTCGGCCTCGCCGTGCTGGTGCTGCGTGCCCTGGTGCTGCCCCAGCTGCTGGCGCGGGCGGCCGGCGCCGACCGGCGGTCCCACCGCGAGGTCACCCCGGTGATCAACACCGCCACCTCGCTGTTGATCACCGCCGGGCTGACCCTGGCCGCCTTCGCCGCGACCGAGCCGCTGGTGGACCTGCAGCCCGCGGCGACCACCACCGCCGTCCCGGCCGCCACCGCGGTGGTGCTCATCGCGCTGCTGGTCATGGTGACCCGGCGGCACGCGGTGTCGCAGGCGGCGGGATTCCTCATGCTGGACAACGGGATCGCCGCGACGGCGTTTCTGCTGACCGCCGGGGTGCCCCTGATCGTCGAGCTCGGCGCCTCCCTCGACGTGCTGTTCGCGGTCATCGTGATCGGCGTGCTGACGGGCCGGCTGTCGAGCACCTACGGCGGTGCCGATCTGGACGCGTTGCGGGAGCTGCACGACTGATGACCGCCCTTTTGCTTTCCGCGATTCTCGCGCCGGTCGGCGCCTCGCTGGCCACCCTGGTCGTCGGGTGGCGGCGGGCGACCGCCACGCTGACCGCCCTCGCGTCGGTCGCGGTGCTCGGCTGCGGCGTGCTGCTGGGGGTCCGCGCCGGATCGGCGACCCGGTTCGCGCTGGGCGGTCTGCTGCGGGTCGACGCGCTCACCGTCGTCATGCTGATCGTCGTCGGAACCGTCGCCACGCTGGCCACCTGGGCCGGCATCGGCTACCTCGACGCCGAACTGGCCCAAGGGCACACCGACTCGCGCGGCGCCCGGCTCTACGGGACGCTGATGCCGGCGTTTCTGGCGGCGATGATCGTGGCGGTGTGCGCCAACAACATCGGCGTCGTCTGGGTCGCGATCGAGGCCACGACGGTGATCACCGCCTTTCTCGTCGGGCACCGTTCCACCCGCACGGCGCTCGAGGCGACGTGGAAGTACGTCGTCATCTGCTCGGTGGGCATCGCGGTCGCCTTCCTGGGCACCGTCCTGCTGTACTACGCCGCCGAGCGTGCCGGCGCGCCGGCCGCGGCGGCGCTGGACTTCGACGTGCTGCGGGCTCACGCGGGCGGATTGCACCCCGGCATCGCGCGGTTGGCGGGCGGCTTGCTGTTGATCGGCTACGGCACCAAGGCCGGGCTGTTCCCGTTCCACACCTGGCTGGCCGACGCCCACAGCCAAGCACCGGCACCCGTCTCGGCATTGATGAGCGGGGTGCTGCTGTCGGTGGCGTTGTCGGTGCTGGTGCGGATCAAACCGATCATCGACACCGCGGCCGGGCCCGCCTTCATGCGCTCGGGGCTGCTGGTGATGGGGCTGGCGACGCTGCTGACGGCGGCCCTGATGCTGACCGTCACACCCGATGTCAAGCGCATGCTCGCCTATTCCTCGATGGAGAACATGGGTTTGATCGCGATCGCCGCCGCTGCCGGAACCACCCTGGCGATCGCGGCGCTGCTGCTGCACGTGCTCGCCCACGGGATCGGCAAGACGATCCTGTTCCTGACGGCAGGTCAGCTGCAGGCCGCGCACGGCTCCACCGCGATCGCCGACATCACCGCCGTGCTGCGGCGCTCCCGACTGCTCGGAGTCTCGCTCACCGTGGGTGTGATCGTGCTGCTCGGGCTGCCGCCCTTTGCGATGTTCGCCAGCGAGGTGGCCATCGCCCGCTCGCTGGCCCAGGCCGGGCTCGCGTGGGTTCTCGGCGCGGTCGCCCTGCTCGTCGCGGTCGGCTTCGCCGCGCTGGCGCGCAACTCGGGTCGCATCCTGTTCGGCGGCGACGGCGGCGCGCGGATAGCCGTGCCGCGCACGATGGCGGTGGCTCTGCTCCTCGGGGTGGTGGCATCGGCCGTCCTCGGTATCACCGCGGGCCCGCTGGCAGAGTTGTTCACCGCCGCGGCCGTCGACGTCGGATTGTCGCCGTGAACATGGTCCGGCTGCACCACAAGAGCTCTCAGGAGGAGCTCGTCGGACTGGCGGAAGCCATGCTGGGCAACGGGTTTCGCCTCGCTCTGGTGGCGGCGCACGACGACGGGGACGCTCTGCGCGTCGTCTACCTGTTTCTGGCCGGCCGGCCCGAGCGCCGCACCGAGGTCGAAGTCGTTGTCGGCAAGGACAACCCGCAGGTGCTCTCGCTGGCGCAGCTGTCGTTCCCGGCCGGCAGGTTCGAACGTGAGATGGCGGACCTGTACGGTCTCCGGCCCGTCGGCCACCCCAAGCTGCGTCGGCTCGTCCGTCACGCCCACTGGCCCGAAGAGTGGTATCCGATGCGCCGCGACGCCGGGCGGACAACGGAATTCAACGGTGCCGCCCGCTATCCCTTCGTGCCCGTCGAGGGCCCGGGTGTCTACCAGATTCCGGTCGGTCCCGTGCACGCGGGACTGATCGAACCCGGCCACTTCCGTTTCTTCGTCGCTGGAGAAACGGTGCTGCGGCTCAAGGCGCGGCTGTGGTTCGTGCACCGGGGAGTTGAGAAGCTGTTCGAGGGCCGGCCCGCGGACGGCGCGGTCGACTTGGCCGAACGCATCAGCGGCGACACCTCCGTCGCACACGCGCTCGCCCATGCCCTCGCCGTCGAAGACGCGCTCGGGCTGCAAGTGCCCGACGCGGTGCATCGGCTGCGTGCGCTGCTCGTCGAACTCGAACGGCTCTACAACCACGTCGCCGACCTGGGCGCGCTGGCCAACGACGTCGGATTCGGACTCGCCAACGCGCACGCCCAGCGCGTCCGCGAGCAACTGTTGCGAATCAACGAAGCGACCACCGGGCATCGGTTGTTGCGCGGCGCCGTCCGCCCGGGTGCGGTCGCGGTGCGGGCTCTTCCCGACCCGGCGCGGTTACGGTCCATCGCCGCCGACGTCGCCGAGATCGCCGAACTGACCTTGGGCAACAGCGTGGTCTACGACCGGTTCGCCGGCACCGCCGCCCTGCTCACCGACGACGCGCGGGCGTTGGGCTGCCTGGGCTACGTCGCGCGCGCCAGCGGCGTGCGCACCGACGCCCGGCTCGAGCATCCCACCACCGAGCTGTCCGTCACCGAGGCCGGCGCCACCGGTGGCGACGTGCTCGCCCGCTACACGGTTCGCCGCGACGAGTTCGCGGCCGCCACGGACCTGGCGTGCCGTTTGATCGAAGACTTCGGTGGCCCGACGTGTCACACCGTTGATGCGGCACCGGTCGCCGGTCAGCGCAGCGGCGTGGGGATCGTCGAGGGCTGGCGCGGCACCATCGTGCACCGCGTCGAGGTCGACTCCGCCCACCGCCTCACCCGCGCCAAGGTCGTCGACCCGTCCTGGTTCAACTGGCCGGCGCTACCCGTCGCGATGAACGACACGATCGTCCCCGACTTCCCGCTGGCCAACAAGAGCTTCAACCAGTCGTATGCCGGCAACGATCTTTGAGGACCGACCGAGACCTGTGACCACTATCCCTCGCCGGCGAGCGCGAATCGGCCGTCGGCGGTCCGGGTGACCAGGCCGTCGGCGAGCAGCGAGTCAAGCGCCCGCTCGCGCTGGGTGTGGTCGGTTCGCCACGCCGCGTCGAGCTCGGCGCGGGTCACCGGGGAGTGGCTGCCGCGCAAGACCTCCAGCAGCCGTCCGCGGACTTGACGATCGGTGCCGGCGTAGGCCTGCGCGCGGCGCGGCGGCACCTCCGTTTCGGGGTAACCGGCATGCCGCCAGGCGCACTCGCCGAGCGGACACAGCCCGCACCGCGGGTTGCGCGCGGTGCAGACCGTCGCGCCGAGTTCCATCAGGGCCGCCGAGAACCGGGGCGCCGTATCGTCGGCGGGCAGCAGCGCCGCGACGTCGGCGGGGTCGCGCGCCGCCGACGGCGCGGCGGCGTCGGCTCGCCCGTGCACGGCCCGCGCCACCACCCTGCGCACGTTGGTGTCCACCACCGGCACCGGCCGCTGATAGGCGAAGCTCGCCACGGCCCGCGCGGTGTAGTTTCCGACGCCCGGCAGGGTCAGCAACGTGCCGACGTCGTCGGGGACCACGTCGTCGTGGTCACGGGCGATGACGGTGGCGCACTCGTGCAGCCGCTTGGCCCGGCGGGGATAGCCCAGCCTGCCCCAGGCCCGCAAGAGGTCCGCCGCGCCGGCCGCCGCGGTGGCCGACGGGGAGGGCCAGCGTCGCACCCAGTCGGGCCAGACCGGCAGCACCCGGGCCACCGGGGTCTGCTGCAGCATGCACTCGCTGACCAGGATCTGCCACGCGCTGACGCCGGGCGCCCGCCATGGCAGGTCGCGGCGGTTTCGGTCATACCACGGCAGCACCTCGTCGGCACGGAGAGTTTGCTGCCCGTTCACGGGCGGGCCGGGCATGATGTGGGTCATGCCCAACACCTGTCCGGTGACCGCATGGAAAGCACTCAAAGAGGGTAACGAGCGGTTCGTCGCCGGCAGGCCCGAGCATCCCAGCCAGAGCGTCGAGCATCGGGCCAGTCTGATGGAGGGGCAGAAGCCCAGTGCGGTCGTGTTCGGCTGCGCGGACAGCCGGGTGGCGGCCGAGCTCATCTTCGACCAGGGCCTGGGTGACATGTTCGTGGTGCGCACCGCCGGGCAGGCCCTCGACGCCGCGGTGCTGGGCTCCATCGAGTTCGCGGTGGCGGTGCTCGACGTGCCGCTGGTCGTCGTGCTGGGACACGACAGCTGCGGTGCCGTCAAGGCGGCGCTGAGCGCGATCGACGATGGCGCGATACCGGGCGGCTTCGTGCGTGACGTCGTGGAGCGGGTCATGCCCTCGATCCTGATGGGTCGCCGCGAGGGTCTGAGCCGCGTCGACGAGTTCGAGGAACGGCACGTGCACGAGGTCGTGGCGCAGCTGATGTCGCGCTCGTCGACCATCGCCGAGCGCGTCGCCGCGGGCACGCTGGCGATCGCGGGCGTCACCTACCACCTCGCCGACGGGCGCGCGGTACTGCGCGACCACGTCGGCGACATCGGGGAATAATCGGGATCCGTCGGCGCGCGGCCGGGGGCGGCCCACTAACACGGCGGTCGGCCCCCAACTCCGCGACACGCCGAGGCGGGTCGAGCAAATCCGGATGACCTGGGCCTACGGTGTGAATGTGTTGGATCTGGAACCGCGTGGCCCGCTACCCACGGAGATCTATTGGCGGCGCAGGGCCCTGGCGCTGGGCATCGCGGTCGTCGTGATCGGAATTCTGGTCGCGGTTGTCGTCGCCCTGATGGACGGCAACGCGGGAACCAAACCCGCCGGTGCCGACAAGCCCAACTCCGCTCAGGGCAAATCCGGCTCGCCGACGCCGCAGGCGCCGGCGGCACCGGGGCGGGACGGCAACAACCCGGTGGCGCCGGGGCAGGGGCAAAACCTGGAATTGCCCACACCCACCGCCGCGGTGCAACCGCCGCCGATACTCAAGGAGGGTGACGACTGCCCCGACTCGACCCTGGCCGTCAAGGGTTTGACCAACCAGCCCCAGTACTTCATCGGTGACCAGCCGAAGTTCACCATGGTCGTCACCAACATCGGCCTGGTGTCCTGTAAGCGGGACGTCGGCGCCGCGGTGCTGGCCGCCTACGTCTACTCGCTGGACAACAAGCGGCTGTGGTCCAACCTGGACTGTGCGCCCTCCAACGAGACGCTGATCAAGACGTTCGCGCCCGGAGAGCAGGTGACGACGGCGGTGACGTGGACCGGCATGGGGTCGGCGCCGCACTGCCCACTGCCGCGGCCGGCGATCGGGCCGGGCACCTATAACCTGGTCGTGCAGCTGGGCAATCTGCGCTCGCAGGCGGTTCCGTTCATCCTGAACCCGCCGCCACCCCCGCCCGGGCCGGTACCCGCGCCGGGTCCCGCTTCCGCGCCCTCGCCGGAGGGCCCGCAGGTCGCCCCGGCCCACTCGGGCTGAGGTTTCTGGCTCTAAAGCGTGTCGAACAACTCTGTTGAGTGTTCGGCACCGTCCTTCTCGGGCGTC
>CAYVQQ010000159.1:0-7592 GCA_964453085.1 uncultured Mycobacterium sp. | reverse complement strand
ATCACGGTGGCGTTGGGTACGTCCACGCCCACCTCGATGACGGTGGTGCAGACCAGGACGTCGATCTCCCGCGCGCGGAAAGCCGCCATCACGGCGTCCTTCTCGTCGGCCGGCAGCCGTCCGTGCATCAGGCCCAGCCGCAGTCGAGACAGCTCGTGCGATCGCAGCCGCGCGAACAGCCCCTCGGCCGTCGCCGACGGCCGGGCGTCCCGCTCCTCCTTGCCGTCGGTCTCGTCTATCCGCGGCGCCACCACATAGGCCTGGCGTCCCTCGGCGACCTCCTCAGCGATGCGCTGCCAGGCGCGTTCGAGCCACGCGGGCTTGTCCTTGACGAAGATCGCGTTGGTGGTGATCGGCTGGCGTCCGCGTGGAAGTTCCCGCAGCGTCGAGGTTTCCAGGTCGCCGTAAACGGTCAGCGCGACGGTGCGCGGGATGGGCGTGGCCGTCATCACCAGCAGGTGCGGCGTGATCCCGGCAGGGGCCTTGGCGCGCAACCGGTCGCGCTGTTCGACACCGAACCGGTGCTGCTCGTCGACCACCACCATGCCCAGCCTGTGGAACTCCACCGCGTCCTGGAGCAGCGCGTGAGTGCCGATGACGATCCCCGCCTCGCCGGAAGCGACCTCCGCGCGGACACGCTTCTTCTGGGCCGTCGTCATCGATCCGCTCAGCAGCGCCACCCGGGTGGCCACCCCGCCGTCGTTGTCCGTCCCACCCAGCTGCCCCGCCATGCCCAACGGGCCGAGGATGTCACGGATCGATCGAAGATGTTGGGCGGCAAGAACTTCCGTCGGCGCAAGCAGCGCGCATTGGTAGCCGGCATCGACCAACTGCAGCATCGCCAGCACGGCGACGATGGTCTTGCCCGACCCGACCTCGCCCTGCAACAGCCGGTTCATCGGCCTGGTGGCCGACAGCTCCCGCGCGATGACGTCAAGCACCTCCCGCTGGCCCGCCGTCAGCTCGAACGGCAACCGCCGCGACAGCTCGGCCACCAAGCCGCCCTCACACGGCGGCGCCGGGGGCCCCGATTGCGACAACTCACTGTGCCGGCGGCCGAGCAGTCCCCACTGCAAGCCGACGGCCTCATCGAAGGTCAGGCGTTCACGCGCCCGCCGGCGGTCCGGCTCGCTCTCGGCCAGATGGATGTCACGCAGCGCCCGGTCCTCGGAGACCAGGCCGTATTCAGCGACCAACGCCGCCGGCAGCGGATCGTCGACGGGATCCAGGACGTCGATCACCTGACGCACACACCGGAAGATGTCCCAGCTCTGCACCTTCGTGGTTGCCGGATAAATCGGGAAGAAGGCCCGCTCGAACGCCGACATCTGCACCTCGCCGGCGGTGGCCTGCGAGGCGATGGCGATGTTCTTCAGCGAGCTGGTGCCGCGGTTCTTGCCGTCCGGCGAGTCGAGGATGAGGAACGCCGGGTGCGTGAGCTGCATGACGTTCTTGTAGAACCCGACCTCACCGGACAGCATCACCTTGGCGCCCTTGACGAGCTCCTTCTTGATGTAGTTCGCGTTGAAGAACGTCGCGGTCACCGCGTTGCGGCCCGAGCCCACGGTGATGCGGTGACACATCTTGCTGCGGTTCGTCCGCATCGGGAACGACTTGGTCTCGGTGATCGTGTCCACGATCGTGATGTGCTCGCCGGCTTCCGGGCGCTCCTGACCGTCCCCGTCCGCGCCCCAGCGGGTCGCGCCCTCGGTGTAGCTGCGCGGGTAGTGGCGCAACAAGTCGTTGACGGTGCGGATGCCGAAGGCCTCTTCGAGTGGCTCGGCGGCCTTGGCGCCGACGACGAAAGTCAGCCGATCGCCGAGTGCTGCCACGGCTACTCGACCCCGATCAGCAGCACGTCGCCGCGATGGCCCGTGTCGTAGGTCACCAGCTCGGCGCCCGGGTGGTGGTCGTGTACGTGTCGCCGCAGCACCTCGCCGATACCCGCGGAATCCCCGCCGGCCGCCGCGATGCCGGCTCCCATCAGCACCGTCACCAGGTCGCCGCCCGAGGCCAGCAGCAGGTCGAGCAGGCCGATCGCGGCCGCGGGCACGTCGGCGGCCACGATCAGCACCTCGTCGCCCGCGATGCCCAGGCCGTCGCCGGGTTCGCAGCGACCCGCCCACGTCAGCGCGCTCTCGGTCGCGATCCGCACCGAGCCGTGCCTGGCCGCGCCGGCCGCGCGGGCCATCGTGTACCCGTCGTCGACGGCCTGCCCGCCGGTTTCGTGCACGGCCAGCGCCGCCAGCCCCTGGACCATCGAACCGGTCGGTATCGGAACCACGTCGACGCCCCAGCCGATGGCCGCGGTGCAGCCGGCCACCAGTTCCTCAACCGCCACAAACCCGTTGGGCAGCACCATCACCTGCGCGGCGCCGGTGTCGACCACGGCCCGCAGCAGCTGGTGGGCGCTGACGTGGCCGGGCATCTCGGTGGCGCCGGGATCCACGCGCAGCACGCAGGCACCCTCGCTTCCGAACAGGTCGGCGGCACCGTCGCCGTCGACGACGGCCAGCACCGCCCGTTCCCGCGTCCAGCAGCCCGCCGGCAACCCGGCGGCCCCGGAGTTCAGGGCCGACACCACGATCCGGCTCGGCCGCCCGGCCGCCAGCCCCGCCTCGATCGCGGCGCCGGCGTCGTCGGTGTGGACATGCACCGAGTAGCCGTCACCGATCGACGGCGCGGCCGCGATCGCCACCGAGTCACCGAGTGCCCCGAGCCGGTCCCGCAGCGCGTCCGCGGCGGCGGCCGCGCAACCGTCCAACCTGTACATCACCTCGAACCGCGGCGACGACCGCCGGACGGGGACGTCGGGCTGCGGCGCACGCGGCGACAGCTCATACACCGCACGGGCGGACCTCTGCCCGGTGACCGTCGACCGCAGCGCGTCCAACAGGACCAGCAGGCCCCGGCCGCCCGCGTCGACCGCGCCGGCATCGGCGAGCACCTCGAGCTGATCCGTGGTCTTCTCCAGCGCGACCACCGCCGCGTCCCCCGCGGCGGCCAGCGCGGCGGCCAGCCCGCCGGCCGCGGAACCCGCGATGGCGTCGGCGGCGGCCCGCAACACCGAGACGATGGTCCCGGGCACCTCCCGGCCGCCCATCGAGACGATCACCAGGTCGACGGCGTGGTGCAGCGCTGCCCCGAGACCGGCGGCGTCCAGCTCGGCCAGCTCCCCACCGGAGTCGGTCGCGCGGACCGCGGCGACCTCGGCGATACCGCGCAGGATCTGCGACAGGATCACCCCGGAGTTGCCGCGGGCGCCGTGCAGCGCGCCGGCCGACAGAGCGGCCGCAACCCGGGCGACGCACCCTGAGCCGCTCGCCGCGGCGGTCGCCTCCGCAACCGCCGAACGCATCGTGAACAGCATGTTCCCGCCGGTGTCGGAATCGGCGACGGGGTACACGTTGAGGCGGTTGATCTCGTCGACGTGGACGAGGAGGTCTAAGACGGCGGTGTGCGCCCAGTCTCGCCAGGCCGCCGCATCCAGGGGACGGTCCGGCCTGCCCTCGATCGTGCCCTGCGAAGCGCTCAAGCGACCCACCTCCTCCGCGTCGGCCCCCGGAGCACGCCGGCTCGGCGACCGGCCCCTTGAGCCTAGCCACCGGCGCCGACACCTCGCGTCATAAGATCAGCGACGGCCGCCGGGCGTTTTGGTGGTTGCCTACCACAGTCGGTATCCTGGGCTGACCCGGTTTTTCCGGGACATCTCGGCTGCGCTACTGCGGCCAGGTTGCCGGACCCCCGATGATTTGAGGAGCTTTAGCATGGCCGCTGTGTGCGAAATCTGCGGGAAGGGCCCCGGCTTCGGCAAGTCGGTGTCACACTCCCACCGCCGCACCAGCCGCCGGTGGGACCCTAACGTTCAGACCGTGCACGTCACGACCCGTCCCGGCGGCAACAAGCAGCGGCTCAACGTGTGCACGTCCTGCATCAAGGCCGGCAAGGTCGCCCGGGGCTGACCCGGGTCTGACCTCGCCGCGGAGGTGCCCGCCATCCGCGCCGCAAAGCCGGTCCCCCTCTGAGGATCCGAAGGTGTTCTTGCACTGCGGTCAAGCCGGCGCCGCCGTCGCACACTCCGTGGCGGCAGGCCACGTCGGAGGAAGCTCAGAGCCTGTCGCGCCGGGTCGCTACCACGTCCGACCGCATCCGTCGCCGACGCGAAAACCGACGAGCACTACAGGGCCAGATGGGTCTTTTCGCCCCGAGTCTCAATTTTTGGCCTCGAGGTTTTTGACGGAGATCGGATCGTTCTCGGTGAGTCCGACTCGCCCTGCACCACCGGGTGAGCCGAGGTCGACGAAGAAATCGGCGTTGAACTGCGTGTACTCGTTCCACTCCTCTGGTACGTCCTCTTCGGTATAGATGGCCTCGACCGGGCATACCGGCTCGCATGCGCCACAGTCGATGCATTCGTCGGGCTGGATGTAGAGCATCCGAACTCCCTCATAGATGCGGTCGACCGGACATTCGTCCACGCACGATTTGTCTTTGACGTCAACGCAGGGTTCGGTGATCACATAAGTCATGACACATCTCCTTACTTTTCCTTAGCTTTCCTTACGTTCTCGGTTCGTGTGGGGCTCGAGTTTCCCTTCACCTTGGATTTCGGTCGGGGAAGTCATGAAGTGCAAGACAATTCGGGGATGTCCGCGGGCTCGGCCGTCGGGCCACGCAGTCGCGCAGCACCTTGAGCAGCGCTGCGGCGGCGAGAAACGCCGACGGCCCGGCGTAGTGGGTCCTGCCCGTCCACGAGGACGGGATCTTCCATGTTGGAAGCGGCCATCCATTTGCCAGGCAAGGTCTGGCGGGTCCGATGCCGCAGGTGGGTAGCGTCGGTGCCGGCGGGTTCGGCGCTGCCGCGTGCGGCAAACTCTCGAGGTTCGGCCTGGGCCAATGGTCACTCTCCCCGCTCGTGCGACCTTCGGTGCTCAGCGAAGATCGTCTTCGTCGGCGCGCAACACCCAGGTCGCGAACCGCTCGCCGGGTTCACGCCTGTCGACGAAGTTGCGCACCACCCGGTCGATGTAGTCGCCGAGTTCGTGACTGTAGACCTTGTGCTGGCGCAGCTTGCGCCCAAAGCCGGCGTCCTGCCCGACGCCGCCACCCAGATGTACCTGGAAACCCTCGACCGATCCGCCGTGGCCGTCGTCGACCATCTGGCCCTTCAACCCGATATCGCTGACCTGAATACGCGCACACGAATTCGGGCAGCCGTTGAGACCGATGCTGATGGGCACATCCAACCCGTTGTCGATGTCGGCGAGGCGGGCCTCCAGCTCAGGCACCAGCGCCTGTGCGCGGACCCGGGTCTCGGCGAAGGAGAGTTTGCAGAACTCAATCCCGGTGCAGGCCATCAGATTTCTGCGCCAGCTTGACGGCTCTGACGGCAGCCCCAGTGCATCGAGACCGGCCACCATCTCCTCGACGTTCTGGTCGGGCACATCGAGGATGATCAACTTCTGGTACGGGCTGAAGCGGGCCCGGTCCGAGCCGACATGCTCCATCAGGTCTGCCACCGCCGCCAGCACGGTCCCTGAGACTCGCCCGGCTATCGGGGCGACCCCGATCGCATTGCGCCCGTTCTTTTGGCGCTGCACCCCGACGTGGTCGATCGGATGGGTGATCGGCTCGGGGGCCGGCCCGTCGAGCAGGCGGCGGTGCAGGTATTCGCTTTCGAGGACCTCGCGGAATTTTGCTGTTCCCCAGTCCTTGACCAAAAACTTCAGGCGCGCCTTGGACCGCAGCCGCCGGTAGCCGTAGTCGCGAAACAGCGCGGTCACCGCTTCCCAGACGTCGGGAACCTCGGCCAGCGGCACCCAGGCGCCGACCCGTTGGGCCAGCATCGGGTTGGTCGACAAACCCCCGCCCACCCACAGATCCATACCGGGGCCGTGGGTCGGATGGTTGACGCCGACGAACGCCACATCGTGGGTCTCGTGGGAGACATCCTGCAATCCCGAGATCGCAGTCTTGTACTTGCGCGGCAGGTCCGCGTAGTGCGGGTTGCCCAAAAAGCGTCGAGTGATCTCCTCGATCGCCGGGGTCGGGTCAAGCACTTCGCGCAACGATTCCCCGGCCAGCGGAGAACCGTGGATGCCGCGAGGGCAATCCCCACACGCCTCGGTGGTCTGCAACCCCACCGAGTCCAGCCGCCGCCAGATCTCGGGGACATCTCCGATTTCCACCCAATGGATCTGCAAATTTTCCCGATCCCCGATGTCGGCGGTGTCGCGGGCAAACTCGGTGGAGATCTGACCCACGGTGCGCAACGCAGTCGCCGAAAGCGCCTTGCCGTCGGTGCGGATCCGCATCATGAAGTGGCGGGCCTCGATGGTGTCGATGTTCTCGTCCCCAGTCCAGGATCCGTCGTAGCCCTGCGCACGCTGGGTATAGAGACCCATCCAGCGAAATCGGCCCCGCAGATCGGTCTTGTCGATGCTGTCAAAACCCTGCTCGGCGTAGACACCCAGAATCCGCTCACGCACGTTGAGCGGCGGGTCTTGCTGCTTGAACCGTTCATTGTCGTTGAGCGGCTCACGCTCACCCAACGCCCACTGGCCTTCGCTGCGGGTCCTACCGGACCGTGGGGTGCTCATCGTTGGTTCTCCTTCAAAACCGTCACTGCAACGACGACGGCGATCGCTGTTGCACTGTCCGAAAGCCGCCGGTAGGGCATGTCGACCCATGTTGCTGACCCGATCGGTCAGGCAACACCGCCACGGATTCCAGAGTTACCCAGGTTGGGCGGCACCTAACCCGTGCGCCACGCCACCGGCCGCGATGCGGTTCCGCATGCCGGCACCGCAGTCAACCCGCCGGCGGCAGGGTGACGCCGTCGGACGCCGCCTCGTCGTGGTCCTACCGGAGACGCCGCCACGGGGACCGGTACCGCAGCGGCGTCGTCGGTCTCGGTCAGGGCAACCGCCAGTCGATCGGGTCGGCGCCCCGCTCCTTCAGTAAGTCGTTGGCGCGACTGAAGGGGCGCGAGCCGAAGAAGCCGCGGGATGCCGACAGCGGCGAGGGGTGCGGCGACTCGATCGCCACGCAGTCACCGGCGGCCAGCATCGGTTTGAGCGTCGACGCATCGCGGCCCCACAAGATCGCCACCAGCGGCTGTGGGCGTTCGGCCAGGGCGCGGATCGCGCACTCGGTCACCACTTCCCAGCCCTTGCCCCGGTGCGACGCGGGATTGCTGGGGCGCACCGTGAGCACCCTGTTGAGCAGCAGCACCCCCCGTTGCGCCCACGGCGTCAGATCGCCGCACGAAGGCTGCGGATGCCCCAGGTCCGCGGTGTACTCATCGAAGATGTTGGCCAGGCTGCGGGGCAGCGGGCGCACGTCTGCGGCAACCGAGAAGCTCAGGCCCACCGCATGTCCCGGGGTCGGATACGGGTCCTGCCCAACGATGAGGACCCGCACGCTGTCGAACGGAAAAGTGAAGGCGCGCAATACGTTTGGACCCGCCGGCAGATAGCGTCGGCCCGCCGCGAGCTCGGCCCGCAGAAACTGCCCCATCGCGGCCACCTGATCGGCCACCGGCTCCAGGGCCCGCGCCCAGCCCGGCTCGACGAGTTCGTGCAACGGCCGGG
>CAYVQQ010000158.1:0-7632 GCA_964453085.1 uncultured Mycobacterium sp. | reverse complement strand
CTGGAGACCGCGTCCGTCGCGCGTGGCATCGAGATCGTCGACGCCCGCATCACCGGCGTGCCCGTCGACGAGCAGGGCGTGCAGTCCGTCATCCTCGACGACGGCCGCACGTTCTCGGCCGACCTGTACGTCGACGCGACCGGCTTTCGCTCCGAATTGCTCGGCCGCGCGCTGGGGACGCCGTTCGTCTCGTACGACAGTTCGCTATTCTGCGACCGCGCCATCGTGGGCACCTGGGAGCGGACCGACGAGTTCATCTACCCCTACACCGTCGTCGAGACGATGGAGGCGGGCTGGTGCTGGCAGATCGACCACGAGCACGCGGTCAACCGGGGCTACGTCTATTCGTCACGCTTCCTCAGCGATGACCGGGCGCGTGACGAGTTCATGCAGAAGAACCCGAAGGCCACGCCTTGGGATCACGTCGTGAAGTTCCGCTCGGGGCGCTACGAGAAGGGATGGGTCAAGAACGTCTTCGCCATCGGCAACGCATGCGGCTTCGTCGAGCCCCTCGAGGCGACGGCGCTCATGGTCGCGTCGTCGCAGATCAAATCGATGGTCGAGATGCTCGTGCGATCGCAGCTCGACCCGACACCGAGCATCAAGGCGCTGTACAACACGCTGTTCGCCGACTGGTGGGACGGCATCAGGGACTTTCTGTCGATCCACTACCGGTTCAACACGCGCATCGAGAACGAGTTCTGGACCGCGTGCCGCAACGAGGTCAACGTGACACCGGTGCTGCCGCTGCTGGACTTCTATCGCGAGAACGGGCCGACGGGTTTCTGCCGGCATTACCTGACGAGCACGATCGGGCAGGACAACCAGTTCGGGCTCGAAGGGTTTCTCGTCATGCTGGTGGGGCAGAAGGTGCCCTATCGCAACGCGCATCCGCCGAGCCCGGCCGAGATGGCCACCTTTCAGCGTCACTGTGCGCTGAACCGCGCCCGCGCGATGAGCGGGCTGACGGTGGCCGAGGCGCTCCGATACGTCCACCGTCCGGACTGGCAGTGGAATTCCGATTCGCAGTAGGTCGGCAGCGCGAAAGGTCAGCGCGCAGCGGACTGCGGCCCCGGAGCCACGCCGGTGCCCGTCGTCGGTGCCTCTGCCGCGCAGCCCGCGGACAACACCGCGAACAATGCCGCCCCCACGGCAACCAGGACCCGCACCGTCTGCCACCCCTTGCCCGTCTTCTCCGCGTTCATCGAAGCGCTGGAAGGGTTGCGTCGCACGTCACCTCCTCCCGAAGTTGCATCGTCGCCACCCGGCGTCTACTGTTTTGGCCGTGCGCCTTCACCTGCGTGTCGTAGTAGCCAGCACCCGTAGCGGGGTCTGACCCAGACCGACCCCCCGCTGCGGGCCGGAAAGCTACTGCCGTCGGTCGCTCTCATCGACCGAAGAAGATCGAAATGCTTGCTCCCCGGCCGGTTTCCGGTCCTCCGCACCAGTGCGACGCCACCCTGCCGCGCGGTCTGCGGGAGGAAGCCGACGCCATGTCCTGGGAGACCGTCGTCGCGACCTTCGGTCACACCGCGGGCCCCGTCCGGCTAGGGCAGTGGGAATGCACCGACGCGCAGCGTCCCGCCGGGCGCCTCGGCCCGCAGCCGCGCAATTTCCGGGCCGTCATCGCCGTCGGTGACCGTATCGGCACCTCGACCGCCGCCGCGAGCGGGCCGATCGGCGCCCTCACCGCGATGCTGCACGAACGCGGGATCGCCGTGGAGATCCTGAGGTTCCATCAGACACGTGCGGGGGCTGACACCGTGACCTTCGTCCGCGGCACCGACGGCGTCCGCGCCGAGTGGGCGCTGGGCTGGTCGGACGATCCGGTGCAGGCCGCGCTGCGCGCCGTGATCGCCTGCGCCAACCGGCTGGTCGCGGCGGCGATCGTCGGAGCGGGCGCAACGTGACCGGCGTGCCGTCCTGCCGCCGTCTTCCCCGGTACGGTCGTCGCGACCATCTTGTTGGCTGTCTCAACCGCTGAGACGGTGCTGCGCGGGCGTGGCCGGCTTCGCGTACAGAACCGACAGCCCGCATGCCACATTGACGCCATAATTGTGGCATGACGTGCGTGTGCGGCTGTCCACGACAGTGGATGCCGACCTGATCGCCGCTGCCCGGCGCCTCCGCCCCGGTACAAAAGACGCACCATTGGTGGACGAGGCCCTGCGTGCACTGCCGGCGATGCACCGTGCTGCCAAGATCGACGTCGCCTCCGGCATCTACGACCAGCAGCCACTCGACCAACCCGACGAGTGGGGCGACCTGGCTTCGTGGCGGCGCGCCGCCGGTGCATCGTGACAGGCAGTCCTGCCCGAGGTCTGGTGGTGCGAGCTGGTTGACGTCGGTCGCCGGCCCGTGGTCGTTCTGTCCCGTGACGCCGCAATCCGCCGCCTTCGTCGTGCGCTGGTGGCACCGTGCACGACGACGCTTCGAGGGCTGGCCAGTGAAGTTGTCCTGGAACCGGGAGCCGACCCGATACCTCGGCCGTCCGCGGTGAATCTCGACTCGGTGGAGAGCGTGTCGATCGCCATGCTCGTCGAGGCCGGCTTTCAGATCACCGTATGCGGGCGGTGTGTACATTTCATCCGGCGTGGTGCAAGGTCAACGGATGGGCACCGTGGCGCGCGGCGCATCCGGGGGGTATTTCGACGGAAAGCGGTGCCTTGTCACCGGTGCGGCCAGCGGCATCGGCCGCGCGACCGCCCTGCGGCTGGCCGCCGACGGCGCGGAACTCTTCCTGACCGACTGCAACGCCGACGGTCTGGAGCTCACCGTCGCTGACGCACGCGCGCTGGGCGCGCGGGTGTCCGCGTACCGCGCCCTGGACGTCGCCGAATACGACGCGGTCGCGGCGTTCGCCGCCGACGTCCACGCCGCGCACCCGAGCATGGACGTGGTGATGAACATCGCCGGGGTGTCGGCCTGGGGCACCGTGGATCGGCTGACCCACGAGCAGTGGGACAGGATGATCGCTGTCAACCTGATGGGACCGATCCACGTCATCGAGGCGTTCGTCCCGCCGATGGTCACCGCCGGGCGTGGCGGGCGCCTGGTCAACGTCTCCTCGGCGGCCGGATTGGTCGCGCTGCCCTGGCATGCCGCCTACAGCGCCAGCAAGTATGGGCTGCGTGGCCTATCCGAGGTGCTGCGCTTCGATCTGGCCCGCCACCGCATCGGGGTTTCGGTCGTGGTGCCGGGAGCCGTGCGCACACCGTTGATCAACACGGTCGAGATCGCCGGCGTCGACCGCGAAGACCCCAGGGTCGCCCGCTGGGTCGCCCGCTTCGGCGGGCACGCCGTGTCACCGGAGCGGGCGGCCGAGAAGATCGTCGCCGGGGTCGCCAAGAACCGGTACCTGATCTACACGTCGGCGGACATCCGGGCGCTGTACGCCGTCAAGCGACTCGCCTGGTGGCCGTACAGCGTGGCGATGCGGACGGTGAACGCGGCCTTCACGCGCGCACTCCGGCCCGGCCCGGCGCCCGAGCGGCGGCGGGGCCGACCCGGGCCGCCCCCCGGGCGATAGGACCGGCCGTCACTTCCCGCACGAGTTGGCGGCCGGGCTTGCTGAATGCCACCATCCAGTCCAGCGGTGACGCACCGGGGCCCAACGGTGAAGGGCCGAACCGAAACGGCTGCTGGGCGGCCCGTTCATCCTCGTCGAGCACCGTCATCGGGCCGGCGCGACTGCCGAAGCGGCGGAACAGCGTGCCCGTGGCCGGCCGCCGCCGCCGCGTCGTCCACCGTGACGACCGCCGCGCCGGGTCCACCAACAGCGCGCGATTGCGGGCCGCGTCGCGCCCGCACCGTAACGCCACCGGAATGAATCGGACTATGGTGAGGCACCTCGTGGTCCGATGTGCCCGTGGATGGCGCAGGACTGACAACGGGACCGCCGAACCGTAGGACCGACGAACCAAAAGGGGACGTGAACGTGAGAGACAACTCCAACATCACAGTCTTGGCCTTGGTGGGAAGCCTGCGGGCCGCCTCGATCAATCGGCAGATCGCCGAACTGGCGGCGGTGGTCGCCCCCGACGGCGTGACCGTCACGGTGTTCGAGGGGCTGGGGGAGCTGCCTTTCTACAGCGAGGACATCGATCCCGTGACGGCCGACGCCGCCGACGCCGCTGTCCGGCAGGCACCGGCCGCCGTGGCGACGCTGCGTGCCGCGGCCGCCGGGGCCCAAGCCGCACTGGTGGTCACTCCCGAGTACAACGGCAGCATCCCGGGGGTCCTCAAGAACGCCATCGACTGGCTGTCGCGCCCGTTCGGCGACGGCGCGCTCAAGGGCAAGCCGCTGGCGGTCATCGGCGGGTCTTTCGGCCGCTACGGCGGGGTGTGGGCGCACGACGAAACCCGCAAGTCCTTCGGTTTCGCGGGTGCCCGGGTGGTGGAGTCGATCAAGCTCTCCGTGCCGTTCAAGACGCTGGAGGGCAAGGCTCCGGCGGAGCACGCCGAGCTGTCGGCCAAGGTGCGGGAGGTCGTCGCCAAGCTGGTGAGCGAGGTCGGCTGAGCGCCGCGGCGACTGGCAAGCCGCCGGCCGTGGGACCGGCGGCGTCGAAAGCGGACGGCAGAGCCGCCGCGCGCGGTGTCGGCGGCTTTGCTGTCGGGTAGCCCGCGGGGAAGGCCCGGCCGGCTTGTCGGCGACCGGTGATATATCGGCACCCATGGACTCCTCGGGCCCGGTTGCGGCATGCGACACGCCGGGCGGATGCCCGTTTCAGAGCTTACGACCAGGGAATTTCACTGATGTTGTTCAGAACATGTTGTATCTCTTCTTCTTGGGACCCACTAGGTGTAGTGTTTCGAACACCGGCAGATCCCAGATTCACCAAGCCGGCGACCTGGCCAGGTTCCCGGAACCGGTGTCACCGCCCGCTGGGCCTCGGTGGCGGTACGACCGGAATCCGGGACTCGGGCGGATCGCTGAAGACAGCACAGTTGTCGTGCCCCGAACAGTTGCCAGACCTTGTCCCCATCTCCCCCGAAGGAGCGGCGTCCCATGAGTATCACCGTGTACAGCAAGCCGGCCTGCGTGCAGTGCACCGCCACCCAGAAGGCACTGGACAAGCATGGTCTTTCCTACGAGAGGGTCGACATCACGCTGGACACCGAGGCGCGGGACTACGTGATGGCCCTGGGATACCTGCAAGCCCCCGTGGTGGTGGCGGGAAACGACCACTGGTCGGGCTTCCGTCCGGACCGCATCAAGGCGCTCGCGGGTGCGGCGCTCAGCGCCTAGCCCAGTCGACGACCGGTTGAGAAGAAGGGGGTTGCGGAGCCCATGGGTATTGCGGGGCGCAGCCTGGGGCGGATGAATGGCGCCCCGCCGGGCTCGGCTGCGCCGGGCCCGCGATCGCCACTGGTGTATTTCTCCAGCGCGTCAGGGAACACCCACCGCTTCGTGCAGAAGCTGGGCATCCCCGCCACGCGGATACCCCTGCGCGGACACATCGAGGTCCACGACCCGTACGTGCTGATCCTGCCCACATACGGCGGCGTCCGGCGCGACCCGGACCTCGCCGACCACCCAGCCGGAGGCCATGTGCCCAAACAGGTCATCGCCTTCCTGAACAACGAACACAACCGGTCGCTGATCCGCGGTGTCATCGCTGCGGGCAACAACAACTTCGGTGCGGAATTCGCCTATGCGGGCAATGTGATCTCCCGCAAGTGCGGCGTTCCGTACCTCTACCGCTTCGAACTGATGGGAACCCCGGACGACGTGGATGCCGTCCGCGCCGGGCTCGCCGAATTCTGGAAGGAACAGACGTGTCACGAACCGTCGCTGCAGAGCCGGTAACGTCCGGCACCCACGCGCTCCCGGGCGAAACGGACTACCACGCGCTGAACGCCATGCTGAACCTGTACGACCGGGACGGCAGGATCCAGTTCGACAAGGATGTCCTCGCGGCGCGACAGTACTTCCTGCAGCACGTCAACCAGAACACCGTCTTCTTCCACAACCAAGACGAGAAGCTCGACTACCTGATCCGCGAGAACTATTACGAGCGTGAGGTTCTCGACCAGTACTCGCGCAATTTCGTCAAGGAGTTGCTGGACCGCGCCTACGCCAAGAAGTTCCGGTTCCCGACGTTCCTCGGTGCGTTCAAGTACTACACCTCCTACACACTGAAAACCTTCGACGGCAAGCGCTACCTGGAGCGCTTCGAGGACCGCGTCGTCATGGTGGCGCTGACGCTGGCCGCCGGTGACACCGAACTGGCAAAGAAGCTGGTCGACGAGATCATCGATGGCCGGTTCCAGCCGGCCACCCCGACGTTCCTCAACTCGGGCAAGAAGCAGCGCGGCGAGCCGGTGAGCTGCTTCCTGCTCCGCATCGAGGACAACATGGAGTCGATCGGCCGCTCGATCAACTCCGCGCTGCAGCTGTCCAAGCGCGGTGGGGGAGTTGCGTTGCTGCTGAGCAACATTCGCGAGCACGGTGCGCCGATCAAGAACATCGAGAACCAGTCCTCGGGGGTCATCCCGATCATGAAGCTGCTCGAGGACGCCTTCTCCTACGCCAACCAGCTGGGCGCCCGGCAGGGCGCCGGTGCGGTGTATCTACACGCCCATCACCCCGACATCTACCGCTTCCTGGACACCAAGCGGGAGAATGCCGACGAGAAGATCCGGATCAAGACGCTGAGCCTGGGCGTGGTGATCCCCGACATCACCTTCGAGCTGGCCAAGAAGAACGAGGACATGTACCTGTTCTCGCCGTACGACGTCGAACGCGTCTACGGGGTGCCGTTCGCCGACGTCTCGGTGACCGAGAAGTACTACGAGATGGTCGACGACGCGCGGATCCGCAAGACCAAGATCAAGGCGCGCGAATTCTTCCAGACGTTGGCCGAGCTGCAGTTCGAGTCGGGCTACCCGTACATCATGTTCGAGGACACGGTGAACCGGGCCAATCCGATCGAGGGCAAGATCACGCACTCGAACCTGTGCTCGGAGATCCTGCAGGTGTCCACGCCGTCGTTGTTCAACGAGGACCTGTCGTATGCCAAAGTGGGCAAGGATATTTCGTGCAACCTGGGCTCGCTGAACATCGCCAAGACGATGGACTCGCCGGACTTCGCCCAGACCATCGAGGTGGCCATCCGCGCGCTGACCGCGGTCAGCGACCAGACCCACATCACCTCGGTGCCCTCGATCGAGCGGGGCAACAACGAGTCCCACGCGATCGGGCTGGGGCAGATGAACCTGCACGGTTACCTGGCCCGCGAGCGCATCTTCTACGGCTCCGAGGAAGGGATCGACTTCACCAACATCTACTTCTACACGGTGCTCTACCATGCGCTGCGGGCCTCGAACCGCATCGCCATCGAACGCGGCACGCACTTCAAGGGATTCGAGACCTCCAAGTACGCGTCGGGGGAGTTCTTCGACAAATACACCGAGCAGGTGTGGGAACCCAAGACCGACAAAGTCCGTCAGCTCTTCGCCGACGCGGGCATCCACATCCCGAATCAGGATGACTGGCGCCAGCTCAAGGAGTCGGTGGCCGCCTTCGGCATCTACAACCAGAACCTGCAGGCGGTTCCGCCGACCGGGTCGATCTCCTACATCAACCATTCGACGAGCTCGATCCACCCGATCGCGTCGAAGGTGGAGATT
>CAYVQQ010000157.1:0-7643 GCA_964453085.1 uncultured Mycobacterium sp. | reverse complement strand
ATCACCCCGATATCGTGCACGCCAAGGTGGACACCGAGGCCCAGCAGGAGTTGGCAGCGGCCGCCCAGATTCGGTCCATCCCCACCCTGATGGCGTTCAAGAAGGGTGTCCTGCTGTTCAACCAGCCCGGGGCCCTGCCGCCGGCGGCTCTGGAGGACCTGGTGCAGAAGGTCAGGGCCTTCGACGTCGAGGCCGCTCAAGCGGCGCGGTCCGACCAGACCTGAGCCGCCCGGCATGCCGCGTCGGCGGATTTCCCCCGGGCGGGCATCGAGTTGCCCAAGCGCACACCATGGAGCGGACTCGACACCGGTAGCCTGGTAGGGCACATGCAGGCCGAGGCGCAAGGAGCGCCTGCCTGCGGTTTTCGCCGACGACAGACAGGCAAGGGGCGCGATCGTGATTACGGCAACGGACCTCGAGGTCCGCGCTGGCGCGCGCATCCTGCTCTCGCCCGACGGCCCGGACCTGCGGGTGCAGCCCGGTGATCGTATCGGGCTCGTCGGGCGCAACGGCGCGGGCAAGACCACCACGCTGCGGATTCTGGCCGGGGAGGGTCAGCCCTACGCCGGCTCCGTCACCACCACCGGCGAAATCGGTTACCTGCCGCAGGACCCCAGACAGGGGGATCTGGAGGTGCTGGCGCGTGACCGGGTGCTGTCGGCCCGCGGACTCGACGTGCTGCTCAGCGATCTCGAAAAGCAACAGGTGCTGATGGCCGAGGTCGCCGACGACGAGGCGCGTGATCGCGCGATCCGCCGCTACGGGCAGCTGGAAGAGCGGTTCGTCGCGCTGGGCGGCTACGGTGCCGAGAGCGAGGCCGGTCGCATCTGCGCGAGTCTCGGGCTGCCCGACCGGGTCCTGACACAGAAGCTGCGGACCCTGTCCGGTGGGCAGCGTCGCCGGGTGGAGCTGGCGCGCATCCTGTTCGCCGCCGCTGAAGGCGGGGCCGGCGGTTCGGGTTCGGGCACCACGCTGCTGCTCGACGAGCCGACCAACCACCTCGACGCCGACTCGCTGGGCTGGCTGCGTGATTTCCTGCGGGCGCACACCGGCGGCCTGGTCGTCATCAGCCACAACGTGGAATTGCTTGGCGACGTCGTCAACCGGGTGTGGTTTCTGGACGCGGTGCGCGGCGAGGTCGACATCTACAACATGGGCTGGAAGAAATACCTCGACGCCCGGGCCACCGACGAGCAGCGTCGCCGCCGGGAACGCGCCAACGCCGAACGTAAATCCGCCGCCCTGCGCGAGCAGGCGGCCAAGTTGGGCGCCAAGGCGACCAAAGCCGCTGCGGCACAGAACATGCTGCGTCGCGCCGACCGGATGATGGCCGCCCTCGACGACGAGCGGGTCGCTGACAAGGTGGCCCGCATCAAGTTCCCGACCCCGGCTCCGTGCGGGCGGACACCGCTGGTGGTCAAGGGGCTGAGCAAGTCCTACGGCTCGCTCGAGGTGTTCACCGGCCTGGACCTGGCCATCGACCGCGGCTCGCGAGTAGTGGTGCTGGGACTCAACGGCGCCGGCAAGACCACGCTGCTGCGGCTGCTGGCGGGGGTGGAAAGTCCCGACACCGGCGGTATCGTGCCAGGACACGGCTTGCGGATCGGCTATTTCGCTCAGGAGCACGACACCCTCGACGACGACGCGACCGTGTGGGAGAACATCCGGCACGCCGCACCCGAATCCGGCGAACAGGACCTGCGCGGTCTGCTCGGGGCGTTCATGTTCAGCGGCCCGCAGCTCGAGCAGCCGGCGGGCACGCTGTCGGGCGGTGAGAAGACACGGCTGGCGTTGGCCGGTCTGGTGGCCTCCACCGCCAACGTGTTGTTGCTGGACGAACCGACCAACAACCTTGATCCGGCGTCGCGGGAACAGGTACTCGACGCGCTGCGCAGCTACTCCGGCGCGGTGGTGCTGGTGACGCACGACCCGGGCGCGGCCGAAGCGCTCGATCCGCAGCGGGTGCTGTTGCTGCCCGACGGCACCGAGGACTACTGGTCCGCCGAATACCGCGATCTCATCGAACTGGCCTGAGCACGGACTTCTTCCGGCAAGCGGTCAATCCGGCTCAGGGGGGCGTTGCTGGTGAGTGAGCGGTGACACGCGCAGGCCCGCCACTTCCCAGGACGCACCTTCACGGCATCGGTGTGAAGGGCAAATATACTGCGGTGCAAGGTAATTGGAATATCATGTCGCCTGCCATGAGGATGGGACCGGTGTGACCTGATCTTTGCCAGGGGTGATGGGACCACCGGCGGTGGCAGCCGTCATACCGGCAAGCCGGTCCGCTACACCGTCACCACCCAGAGACCCAGAACCAAGGGAGAACTCGGGCAACCGTGGAATTTTGAGGTGGAATGTTGAGGCATAATCTTCCATTCGAAGCGGCACGCTCTTCATCCTCGCCGCCACCCCCGCTCGCCCTCGACTCACGAATAGAACCGCCGAATCCGTCCGATTCACCGCCATCGCCCCGAAAGACACCTCATGGTCGCATTATCTGCATCGACAGCCACACTTCCCGCGGTGTCCCCGCACCACCATGCCGCCAGCGCGGACGGCGATGTCGGCCGCCTGCTGCTGCGCTGTCCCGACCGACTCGGAGTGGTCGCCGCCGTCAGCACTTTCTTAGCCAAGGCCGGTGCGAACATCGTCAGCTTGGGTCAACATTCCACCAATCCCGAAGGTGGCACGCTGGTGCAGCGAACGATCTTCCGGTTGCCCGGTCTGACGGCGTCGATCGTAGACCTCGAACGCAGCTTTGCCGACACCGTAGCCCGTGAGTTCGGTATCGACTACCAGTTCAGCGAAGCCGCCAAACCCAAACGCGTCGCCATCATGGTGTCCAAAACAGACCACTGCCTGCTCGACCTGCTGTGGCGAGTTCGGCGCGCGGAACTGGAGATGAACGTGGTGATGGTCATATCCAACCATCCCGAACTTGCCGCGGAAGTCCGTCCCTTCGGAGTGCCGTTCTTCCACATACCCGCCAGCAAGGACAATCGGCGCGAAGCCGAGCAACGCCAACTGGAATTGCTGACCGGCAATGTCGATCTGGTGATTCTGGCCCGCTACATGCAGATCATCACACCGGATTTCCTGGCCGCGGTCAATTGTCCGTTGATCAACATCCACCACTCCTTCCTGCCGGCATTCATCGGCTCAGCACCCTATAGGCGAGCCCGGGAAAGAGGGGTCAAACTCGTGGGCGCAACCGCGCATTACGTCACCCAAGACCTCGACGAGGGGCCGATCATCGAGCAAGACGTCGTCCGAGTCGACCATACCCACACCGTTGAGGATCTCGTCCGTCTTGGCGCGGACGTAGAACGAGCGGTGCTGTCCAGAGCGGTGCAGTGGCACTGCCAGGACCGCGTCATGCGGGTCGGAAACGAAACCGTCGTCTTCTCTTGAGTCTCGGTAGGGCCTTTGCGGAGTGGCATTCGACGGCCTCAGGCACACAGCACGCCTGCCCCGGTCGGAAGGTCGGCCCAACTCGGCGGGCCGCCCCACATCAACCGTGAGAGCACCGACTGCTTGTGCCGCAGCGAACCAACATCGGCCGTACCATGAAGCCGGCGCCTCGCCGGGCGCGCTAGTCGTTGCGGCGCATCGACTTCTCCACCAGGTCGAGCACCGCGGACAGGCGCCCCGGATCCTCCCCGGATGCCAGCCGGGCCACCAGGCCGTCCAGGACGAGTTCCAGATAGCACTGCAACACGTCGCCGGGGACGTCGTCGCGTATCCGATGTGCTTGCTTCTGGCGGCGCAGGCGTGCGGTGGTGGCCGCCGCCAGTTCGGCGGACCGCTCCGCCCACCCGCGGCTGAATGCGGGGTCGTTGCGCAACTTGCGCGCGATCTCCAGCCGCGTCGCCAGCCAATCGAATTGTTCGGGCGCGGCGAGCATGTCGCGCATCACCTGGACGAGCCCCTCGCGGGCGGCCACGTCGGCCATCCGTTCGGCGTCCTCGTGGGCGAGCGCGAAGAACAGCGCGTCCTTGTCCCGGAAGTGGTGGAAGATCGCGCCGCGCGACAGTCCGATCGCCTGCTCCAGTCGCCGGACGGTGGCCTTGTCGTAGCCGTACTCGGCGAAGCAACGACGGGCGCCGTCCAGGATCTGGCGGCGGCGGGCCGCGAGATGGTCCTGGCTGACTTTGGGCACAGGTGGTGCGGGCTAGCCCGATTTGAGCATGTTGCGCAACACGTACTGCAGGATGCCGCCGTTGCGGTAGTAGTCGGCCTCACCGGGGGTGTCGATGCGCACCACGGCGTCGAACTCGACCGGGTCGGCTCCGTCTTTACTGGCCTTGACGTGCACGGTGCTGGGCGTCGTACCGTCGTTGAGCGCGCGGATCCCGGTGATGTCGAAGACCTCGGTGCCGTCGAGGCCGAGCGAACCGGCCGAGCCGCCTTCGGGGAACTGCAGCGGGATGACGCCCATGCCGATCAGGTTGGACCGGTGGATGCGCTCGAACGACTCGGCGATCACCGCCCGCACACCCAGCAGCAGCGTGCCCTTGGCCGCCCAGTCCCGCGACGAGCCGGAGCCGTACTCCTTGCCGCCCAGCACAACCAGCGGAACGTGTTGTGCCGCATAGTTTTGCGCCGCGTCGTAGATGAACGCCTGCGGGCCGCCCGGCTGGGTGAAGTCGCGGGTGTAGCCGCCGGAGACGTCATCGAGCAGCAGGTTACGAAGCCGGATGTTGGCGAACGTGCCCCGGATCATCACCTCGTGGTTGCCGCGCCGCGACCCGAAGGAGTTGTAGTCCTTGCGATCCACGCCATGCTCGTCGAGGTACTGTGCCGCCGGGGTGCCCGGCTTGATCGCGCCGGCCGGGGAGATGTGGTCGGTGGTCACCGAGTCGCCGAGCAGCGCCAGCACCCGGGCGCCGGTGATGTCGCCGACTGGCTCGGGGTCCGCGGTCATGCCCTCGAAGTAGGGCGGCTTGCGCACGTAGGTGGAGTCCCGGGCCCACTCGAAGGTGCTGCCGCTCGGGGTCGGCAGGCTGCGCCAGCGCTCGTCGCCCTTGAACACGTCTGCGTAATTCCTGGTGAACATCTCGGAGTTGATCGCCGAGGCGATGGCGTTCGCGACATCCTGCTGCGACGGCCAGATGTCTTTCAGGTAGACCTCTTTGCCGGTCTTGTCCGTACCCAGCGGCTCGCTGTCGAAGTCGAAGTCCATCGTGCCGGCGAGCGCGTAGGCGACCACCAGCGGCGGCGACGCCAGGTAGTTCATCTTCACATCGGGATTGATGCGGCCCTCGAAGTTCCGGTTGCCGGACAGCACCGCGGTCACCGCGAGGTCGTTGTCGTTGACGGCCTTCGAGACGTCGTCGGGCAGCGGCCCGGAGTTGCCGATGCAGGTGGTGCAGCCGTAGCCGACGAGGTAGAAGCCGAGCCGCTCCAGATAGGGCCACAGCCCGGCCTTCTCGTAGTAGTCGTGGACGACCTGCGAGCCGGGCGCCATCGACGTCTTCACCCACGGCTTGGAGGTCAGCCCCTTCTCGACGGCGTTGCGGGCGAGCAGCGCCGCTCCCAGCATCACCTCGGGGTTGGAGGTGTTGGTGCACGACGTGACCGCGGCGATCACCACCGCGCCGTGGTCGATCACGAATTCGCCGAGTTCCGCGGACTTCACGGTCACCGGGTTGCTCGGACGGCCGTTGGCGCGTTCGGCGGCCGATTCCACGTGGGTGCCGCCGTGGTCGTTGAAGGACAGCGCCGACGGGTCGCTGGCGGGGAAGCTCTCGTCGACGGCCTCGTCGAGCTTCGAGTACTCCTCGGCGCCCTGGCTGCCGTCGACATAGCCGGGGAGCTGCCTGCGGAACGTTGCCTTGGCTTCCGACAACGGGATTCGGTCCTGCGGACGCTTCGGCCCGGCGATCGACGGCATCACGTCGGCCAGGTTCAGTTCGAGGTACTCGGAGAAGGCAGGCTCGTGCTGCGGGTTGTGCCACATGCCCTGCTCTTTGGCGTAGGCCTCGACCAGCGCCACCTGTTCCTCGCTGCGCCCGGTGAACCGCAGGTAGGAGATGGTCTCCTCGTCGATTGGGAAAATGGCTGCGGTGGAACCGAATTCGGGGCTCATGTTGCCCAGGGTGGCGCGGTTGGCCAGCGGCACCTCGGCGACGCCCGCGCCGTAGAACTCGACGAACTTGCCGACCACGCCGTGCTCGCGCAGCATCTGGGTGACGGTCAGCACCACGTCGGTGGCGGTGACGCCCGGCTGGATCTCGCCGGTCAGCTTGAAGCCCACCACCCGCGGGATCAGCATCGACACCGGTTGGCCGAGCATGGCGGCCTCGGCCTCGATGCCACCCACGCCCCAGCCCAGGACGCCGAGGCCGTTGACCATCGTCGTGTGCGAGTCGGTGCCCACGCAGGTGTCGGGGTAGGCGGCCATCTTTCCCGCCTCGTCGGCGCGGGCCATGACCACGCTCGCCAGGTACTCGATGTTGACCTGGTGCACGATGCCGGTGCCCGGGGGCACCACCTTGAAGTCGCGGAACGCGCCCTGGCCCCAGCGCAGGAACTGGTAGCGCTCCCCGTTGCGCTGGTACTCCAGCCCGACGTTGCGTTCGAAAGCGTCGGCCCGGCCGAACACGTCGGCGATCACCGAGTGGTCGATCACCAGATCGGCGGGTGCGAGGGGGTTGACCTTGTCCGGGTTGCCGCCCAGGTCGGCGATGGCCTCCCGCATGGTGGCCAGGTCGACGATGCAGGGCACGCCGGTGAAGTCCTGCATGATCACGCGGGCGGGGGTGTACTGGATCTCGATGCCGGGCTCGGCCCCGGGATCCCAGTTCGCGATGGCTTCGATGTGGTCCTTGGTGATGTTGCTGCCGTCCTCGTTGCGCAGCAGGTTCTCGGCAAGCACCTTGAGGCTGTAGGGGAGCTTCTCGGTGTTGGCGACGGCGCCCAAGCGATAGATCTGGTAGGTGCTGTCGCCGACCTTCAGGTCGGCGCGGGCTCCGAACGAGTTCACAGGATCCTTGCTCGTCACATCAACTCCCGGGGATTGGTTCTCGCGCCGCCGGGCGAACCGGCAAAGCCACATTAACAGTACGCTTGTCCTGCATACCCGCGGTACGGGCCATGACCCCAGTCTGGTCGCGTCGGGTGGGGGTTTGCACCCCTTTTCGCCGCGTGTGGCGCCCGGGATCCCGCCGCGGCCACGCTAGAGTGGCCGCCGTGGCCGGGTGCCACGCGGGCGCGACGGCGTATCAGGAGCGACACGATGACTTTCCTCTGGCAACCCCTCCTGCCGACCTACATCCCGCAGGACGTCGACATGGCCGCGGTCAAAGCGCAGGTGGCGGCCAGTGGGGTCAGCGCGCCGCCGGCGGCGGTGCCGGGATTGCTGGAGGTGGTGAACCAGGCTCACGCCGAGGGCGTCAACCTCAAGATCGTGCTGCTCGACCACAACCCGCCCAACGACACGCCCCTGCGCGACATCTCGACCGTGGTCGGCGCCGACTACCACGACGCCACGGTCCTCACGCTGAGCCCGAGCTATGTCGGCAGCTACAGCACGCAGTTCCCGCGCGTGACCCTCGAGGCCGGCGAGGACCATGCCAAGACGGGCAACGCGGTGGCTTCGGCGCAGAACTTTCTGCACACGCTGGACACCCCCGAGTTTC
>CAYVQQ010000156.1:0-7645 GCA_964453085.1 uncultured Mycobacterium sp. | reverse complement strand
CCGGCGTCGGGCTGCGCCCGGTTCGCCGCTACGACGACCACCCGGTCGCCGTCGTGCAGGGGCTGTCCATGACCGTCGGTTGGTCGGACCTGGCCGAGGCCGCCCAGGTGATCCGGGCCGGCGGGTTGTGGGTGGCGGCCAACGTCGACCCGACGTTGCCCACCGAACGGGGACTGATGCCCGGAAACGGGTCCTTGGTGGCGGCGCTGCGGACCGCGACCGGCGCCGAGCCGCAGGTAGCCGGCAAACCGGCGCCGCGGCTGCTCACCGACGCCGTGGCCCGCGGCGACTTCCGCGCGCCGCTGGTGGTCGGGGACAGGCTCGACACCGACATCGAAGGCGCCAACGCCGCCGGACTGCCCAGCCTGATGGTGCTCAGCGGGGTCCACACCGCGCGTGACGCCGTGTATGCCGAACCCGCCCACCGGCCCACCTTCATCGGTTACGACCTACGCTCCCTGCACTGCCGTGGCGACTCGCTCGCGGTGGGCCCGCAACCCGGCTGGCGCGTCGAGGCCACGGGCACGGCGGTGACGGTCAGCGCCGACGGTGCCGGTGTCGATGAGGACGGGCTGGCGGTCGTGCGCGCGGTCGCCGGAGCGGTGTGGAGCGCCGGGGCGGGCCCGCTGCGCATCGAGGCCGGCGACGACCGGGCCCGCGACGCCCTGCACCGTTGGTCCTTGCTGCACCCCGCCTGACAGATGACTAGCGTAGGGACGCGATGGATATCGACCCTGACCGGATCCGCGCCGAGATCAACACCCTGCTGGCCCGGCTGCCCGACCCCGGGGATGGCGAAACCGCCGCGGACGGTCCGTCTCTGGCCGAGTTGGAGGACGTAGCGCGCCGTCTCGCCGAGGCGCACGACGTGCTGGTGGCCGCGCTGGAGTCGGCGGAGAAAGGCTAGCGTGGTGGCGCGACGTGCCCGCGTTGACCTCGAACTGGTCCGGCGCGGCCTGGCCCGGTCGCGCCAGCAGGCCGCGGAGTTGATCGGCGCCGGGAAGGTCAGCATCGACGGGTTGCCCGCGCGCAAGCCCGGCACCGCCGTCGCCGTCACCGCCAAGCTGACCGTCGCCGACGGTGAACGTGCCTGGGTGTCGCGTGGGGCGCACAAGCTCATCGGTGCGCTCGACGCGTTCGGCGTGTCCGCGGCGGGCCGCCGCTGCCTGGACGCCGGGGCGTCGACGGGCGGGTTCACCGAGGTGCTGCTCGACCGCGGGGCCGCCGAGGTGGTCGCCGCCGACGTGGGGTACGGCCAGCTGGCCTGGTCGCTGCGCACCGACCCGCGGGTGGTCGTCGTCGAGCGGACCAACGTCCGCGACCTGACAGCCGAGGCGATCGGTGGGCCCGCCGACCTGGTGGTGGCCGACCTGTCGTTCATCTCGCTGACCACCGTGTTGCCCGCGCTGGTTGGGTGCGCGCAGTGGGACGCGGATATCGTTCCCATGGTGAAGCCGCAGTTCGAGGTGGGCAGGGGCCAGGTGGGTGCCGGCGGGGTGGTGCACGATCCCGGTTTGCGCGCCGACTCGGTGCTGTCCGTCGCGCGGCGCGCCGGGAACCTGGGGTGGCACACGGTTGGCGTCGCGGCCAGCCCGCTGCCGGGCCCGGCGGGCAACGTCGAATACTTCCTGTGGCTGCGCGCCGAGACCGATCGCGCGCTGGCCGGAGACGAATTGGGGGACGCCGTGCGCCGCGCGGTGCGTGGGGGGCCGCAATGAGTGCTCAACCGAGGGTGCGCCGCACCGTCCTGCTGGTGGTCCACACCGGCCGTGACGAGGCGAACGAGACCGCCCGGCGGATAGTGAAGCTACTGGCCGACAACGAGATTGCGCTGCGCCTGCTCTCGGCCGAGGCTGTCGACCGGGGTTCGCTGCACCTGGCGCCCGGCGAGATCCGGGCGATGGGTGTCGAGATCGAGGTGGTCGAGACCGGCCCGCATGCCGCCGAGGGGTGCGAGCTGGTGCTGGTGCTCGGCGGTGACGGCACCTTCCTGCGAGCCGCCGAGCTGGCAAAGAACGCCGGGATTCCGGTGCTGGGGGTCAACCTGGGCCGGATCGGATTCCTGGCCGAGGCCGAGGCCGAGGCAATCGATCGCGTGCTGGACTGTGTCGTCACCCGCAACTACGGGGTGGAGGAGCGCCTGACCCTCGACGTCGTGGTGAGCCAGGGCGGCCGGGTCATCCGGCGGGAGTGGGCGCTCAACGAGATGAGCCTGGAAAGGAGCCGGCGGCTGGGCGTGCTCGGGGTGGTCGTCGAGGTCGAGGGACGCCCGGTGTCGGCCTTCGGTTGTGACGGGGTGCTGGTGTCGACGCCGACCGGGTCCACCGCCTACGCATTCTCCGCCGGTGGCCCCGTGCTGTGGCCGGATCTCGAGGCGATCCTGGTGGTGCCCAACAACGCCCACGCATTGTTCGCCCGGCCCATGGTCGTCAGCCCCGACGCCATGGTGGCGATCGAGATCGACGCGGACGGTCACGACGCCCTGGTGTTCTGCGACGGGCGCCGCGAGATGCCGGTGCCCGCCGGCAGCCGGCTGGAGGTCAGCCGCTGCGCCACGCCGGTCAAATGGGCGCGCCTGGACAGCGCGCCGTTCACCGACCGGCTGGTACGCAAGTTCCGGTTGCCGGTGACCGGGTGGCGCGGGAAGTAATCGCGAGTGCTGACCGAGATCCGGATCGAGTCACTGGGCGCCATCGGCATGGCCGTTGCCGAGTTCGGCCGTGGCCTCACGGTGCTCACCGGTGAGACCGGCACCGGCAAGACCATGGTGGTCACCGGGCTGCAGCTGCTCGGCGGCGCCCGCGCCGACCCGACCCGAGTGCGGTCCGGGGCCGACCGCGCCGTCATCGAAGGGCGTTTCACCACCATCGATCTCGACGACGCGGCGACCACCCGCCTGGAGGGCGTGCTGGAGGCGTCGGGGTCGGAGCGAGACGAGGATGGCAGTGTCATCGTGTCGCGGTCGGTCAGCCGCGAGGGACCTTCGCGGGCCTATCTGGGGGGCCGCGGCGTGCCGGCGAGGACGCTGAGCGGTTTCACCACCGAGCTGCTGACCCTGCACGGGCAGAACGACCAGCTGCGGCTGATGCGTCCCGAGGAACAGCGCGCGGCGCTGGACCGCTTCGCGGGGACGGCGTCGGCGTGCGAGCGGTACCGCAAGCTGCGCGACGCCTGGCTGTCGGCGCGCCACGACCTGATCGACCGGCGGGGCCGGGCCCGCGAACTGGCCCAGGAGGCGGACCGGTTGAAGTTGGCGCTCGCCGAGATCGACGCCGTGGACCCGCAACCCGGCGAGGACGAGGCGCTGGTCGCCGACATCGTGCGGCTCACCGAGCTGGACACGTTGCGCGAGGCCGCGGCCGGTGCACGCGCGGCGCTGGCCGGCACGCTCGACGACGCGGACGGGTCGTCCCCGAGTGCCTCCGACTGCCTGGGGCGGGCGAGGACGGCCCTGGAGTCGGTCGACGATGCGACGCTGCAGGCGCTGGCCGGGCAGGTCCGCGACGCCCTCACGGCGGTCGCCGAGGCGGCCCGCGAACTCGGCGGATTTCTGGACGAGCTGCCGGTGGACGCCAGTGCGCTGGAATCCAAGCTCGCCCGGCAGGCCGAACTGCGCACGCTGACCCGCAAGTATGCCGCCGACATCGACGGGGTGCTGCGCTGGGCATGCGACGCGCGGGAGCGGCTCGCCCGACTCGACACCTCCGAGGAGGGGTTGGCGGCCTTGGCGTCCCGGGTGGACGACTTGGCGCGCGAATTGGCTCAGGCCGCCGTCGAACTCGGCAAGGCGCGGCGCAAGGCGGCGCAGCGGCTGGCCAGGGAGGTCACCGCGGAGTTGTCGGGCCTGGCGATGGGCGACGCCGAGTTCACCATCGACGTCGCCATCGACGCGGCGGAGCCCGGTGACCCCACCGCCCTCACGCTGCCCTCCGGGGAGCTGGCCAAGGTGGGCGGCGACGGCGTCGACACCGTTGAGTTCGGCTTCGCCGCGCACCGGGGGATGGCGGTGCTGCCGCTGGCCAAGAGCGCCTCGGGTGGCGAGCTGTCGCGGGTGATGCTGGCGCTTGAGGTGGTGCTGGCGGCCTCCGCGTCGGGTCTGACCATGGTGTTCGACGAGGTCGACGCCGGTGTCGGCGGCCGGGCCGCGGTGCAGATCGGGCGGCGGCTGGCTCGGCTGGCGCGCACCCATCAGGTCATCGTGGTGACGCACCTGCCGCAGGTCGCGGCGTACGCGGACGTGCATCTGGTGGTGCACAGCGCGCGGGGCGCCAGTTCCGTGCGGGCGCTCACCGGCGATGAGCGGGTCGCCGAGCTGGCGCGGATGCTGGCCGGGCTGGGCGAATCCGACAGCGGCCGCGCCCACGCCCGCGAACTGCTCGACGCGGCCCAGCACGACGTGTGACGCCCCGATGGCCACCAGCCTGTGATAGTTGTGACTCTAGATAACTTATGGTGCTGGTGTTTCGGCGCGCCTCCCCGCCCCGGAGGCGCTTCGCCGACAGAATCGGCCCATGAAGATGTCAGGGCTGCTCTCGCGTAATACGTCCCGCCCGGGCCTGACCGGCACCGCCCGGGTCGACCGGAACATCGACCGGTTGCTGCGGCGCGTATGTCCCGGCGACATCGTGGTGCTCGACGTCCTGGATCTGGACCGCATCACCGCCGACGCGCTGGTGGAAGCCGATGTCGCCGCGGTCGTCAACGCATCTCCGTCGGTGTCGGGCCGCTACCCGAACATGGGCCCGCAGGTGCTGGTCAACAACGGGATCACCCTCATCGACGACACCGGTCCGGACATCTTCAAGAAGGTCAAGGACGGCGCCAAGATCCGTCTGCACGAGGGCGGGGTGTACGTGGGCGACCGCCGGCTGGTCCACGGGACCGAGCGCACCGACCACGACATCGCCGACCTGATGCAGGAGGCCAAGAGCGGCCTGGCCGCGCATCTGGAGGCGTTCGCCGGCAACACCGTTGAGTTCATCAAGAGCGAGAGCCCGCTACTCATCGACGGGATCGGCATCCCCGACGTCGACGTCGACCTGCGCCGCCGCCATGTGGTGATCGTCGCCGACGAGCCCGACGCCGAAGACGACCTGCGCTCGCTCAAGCCGTTCATCAAGGAGTATCAGCCGGTCCTCATCGGTGTCGGCAGCGGCGCGGACGTGTTGCGCAAGGCCGGATACCGCCCGCAGCTCATCGTGGGCGACCCCGACCACATCAGCACCGAGGCCCTCAAGTGTGGCGCCCAGGTGGTACTGCCCGCCGACGCCGACGGTCACGCGCCCGGCCTGGAACGGATCCAGGACCTCGGCGTGGGGGCGATGACCTTCCCGGCGGCGGGCTCGGCGGTCGACCTGGCCCTGCTGCTGGCCGACCACCACGGAGCCGCGCTGCTGGTGACGGCCGGCCACACCGCCAACATCGAGACGTTCTTCGACCGCACGCGCGCGCAGAGCAACCCGTCGACCTTCCTGACCAGGCTGCGGGTGGGGGAGAAGGTGGTGGAAGCCAAGGCCGTGGCCACGCTGTACCGCCACAACATCTCCGGCGGCGCCATCGCGCTGCTGGCGCTGACGATGCTGATCGCCGTCGTCGTGGCCCTGTGGGTGTCGCGCACCGACGCCGTGGTGCTGCACTGGATCACCGAGTACTGGAACCACCTGACCCTCATGGTGCAGAAGTGGATGAGCTAGATGATCTCGTTACGCCAACACGCGCTCTCGCTGGCCGCGGTCTTCCTGGCGTTGGCCGTCGGCGTGGTGCTGGGCTCGGGCTTTTTGTCCGACACCCTGCTGTCCAGCCTGCGGGCGGAGAGGCGTGATCTGTACGGGCAGATCAGCGGGCTCAACGACCAGAAGAATCTGCTGAACCAAAAACTCGGTGCGGCAAACAATTTCGATGACCAGCTGGCCGGACGGATCCTGCACGATGCGCTCGGGGGCAAGTCGGTGGTCGTGTTCCGTACCCCCGACGCCAAAGACGACGACGTCGCGGCCGTCTCGAAGTTCGTCGGGGAGGCCGGCGGCACGGTCACCGGAACGGTGGGGCTGACCCAGGAGTTCGTCGATGCCAACTCCGCCGAGAAGCTGCGGACGGTGGTGAATTCCTCGGTCCTGCCCGCCGGTCAGCAACTGAGCACCAAGCTCGTCGACCAGGGCTCACAGGCCGGCGACCTGCTGGGCATCGCGCTGTTGATCAACGCCAACCCGGAGGTCCAACAGGTTCAAGACCCCGAGCGCGATGCCGTGCTGGTGTCGCTGCGCGACACCGGGTTCATCACCTACCAGCCGGCCGACCACCTGGGGGCGGCGAACGCTGCACTCGTGGTGACCGGGGGTGCGCTGCCGCAGGATGCCGGCAACCAGGGGGTCAGTGTGGCGCGGTTCGCCGCGGCGCTGGCGCCGCACGGTTCGGGCACGCTGCTCGCCGGGCGCGACGGCTCGGCCACGGGCGGCGCCGCGGTCGCCGTGATCCGCGCCGACTCCGGCATGTCGTCGGTGGTCAGCACCGTCGACGACGTGGACACCGCACCGGGGAGGATCACGGCGATCCTGGGTCTGCACGACCTGATCAACGGCGGCCACGTCGGGCAGTACGGAACCGGCCACGGGGCGACCTCGGTCACCGTTCCCCAGTAAGGGCGTCCCATCGGGCGTGTTCGCGACAGCGTGGCGTGCCGGGTGTTAGGGTGGGATTCCGTGGGTAGGCAGGCCCAACTAGTAGGAACGAGAAATTCCTAGCGATCCTTGGCAGCTGGACAGCCCCTTGGAAGCTGGGAAGACCCTAGAAAGACCAAAGCCCTGCCCGTCTTCACGGAGGTCGCCTCTTGCGTAAGCATCCGCAAACCGCCACGAAGCACCTCTTCGTGAGCGGTGGCGTCGTGTCGTCGCTCGGCAAGGGCCTGACCGCCAGCAGCCTGGGCCAGCTACTGACCGCCCGCGGATTGCACGTGGTGATGCAGAAGCTCGACCCGTACCTCAACGTCGACCCGGGCACGATGAACCCGTTCCAGCACGGCGAGGTGTTCGTCACCGAGGACGGCGCCGAAACCGACCTCGACGTCGGCCACTACGAGCGGTTTTTGGACCGTGATCTGTCCGGTTCGGCGAATGTCACGACCGGGCAAGTCTATTCGAGCGTGATCGCCAAGGAGCGGCGCGGAGAGTACCTCGGCGACACCGTGCAGGTGATCCCGCACATCACCGACGAGATCAAGCGGCGGATCCTGGCGATGGCCGAGCCCGACGCCGACGGCCACCGCCCGGACGTCGTCATCACCGAGATCGGTGGCACGGTGGGCGACATCGAGTCACTGCCCTTCCTGGAGGCGGTTCGGCAGGTCCGCCACGACCTCGGGCGTGAGAACGTCTTCTTCCTGCACGTGTCGCTGGTGCCCTATCTGGCCCCGTCGGGAGAGTTGAAGACCAAGCCGACCCAGCACTCGGTGGCCGCGCTGCGCAGCATCGGTATCACGCCCGACGCGCTGATCCTGCGCTGCGACCGCGACGTCCCGGACGCGCTGAAGAACAAGATCGCGCTGATGTGTGACGTCGACATCGACGGCGTGATCTCCACCCCCGACGCGCCGTCGATCTACGACATCCCCAAGGTGCTCCACCACGAGGGACTCGACGCGTATGTGGTG
>CAYVQQ010000155.1:0-7651 GCA_964453085.1 uncultured Mycobacterium sp. | reverse complement strand
ACCAGACCGTGGCTGCCCCGCACCGCAAAGCGTCGACATCGGGTCATGACCACACCTTCGGCGCGCAGCGGGCCGCTTCGCGCCTACGCCGTGGGGGCGGGCCCAGCGGCCGCCGCGCGGACCACCATCGGCACGCCGGGGAAGCAGCACGCCATCTCCGCACGGGACTTGCGCAGCGCCGCCGTGCCGTAGCCCTTCCTGCGGTGCTCGGGGTGGATCCAGACCCGCACATCGACCTCGCCGCGCACCAGCTCACCGAAGACCAGCCCGACCTTCTGCCCCGACTCCTCGGCCACGAACCAGGCGGCCTCCTCGTCGCCGCACCGGCGCAGCGCCGCGTTGATCTCGTCGTCGATGCTGGCGGCCGGTCCGCCGGAGCCGTCTCCGGCGCCCATCTCCCGGGTCCGCAGGGCGAAGAGGTCCCGGTCCGCCTGCGCCGAGAACGTCCGCAGCTCGAGGTTCTCCCCCGAACTGGCCGGCCGCTCCCTGACGGTGAAGCTGAGCTGCTTGTTGAGGTCCTCCAGTTCGGCGAGGATCTTGCGGCGCGACTCGATGGTGAGCTGGTCGAACGACATGCCCAGCACCGCCTCGGCCGCGGCCCGCGAGGTGTCCAGCAACGCGGCGACCGCCCCGACCGCGGCCGCCTTGTTCTCGGACTCCACCACGACGTCGGCCACCTCGTGCCGGCGCTCGAGGGCATTCAACAGGGCGTCGGCGATCTCCCGCCGAGCGGCTTTGCGGTCATGGTCGATCATGGCATCCAGCCTAGAACGCCGCCGCAGGTCGCGCTCGGGTCCGCGGCTTCCCGGTGTCCGGACCGTCCCGGCGGCGAGCGGGGCCGGCGCGCCCCGGCGTACAGTGACAAAGGCTGTTAAACTGGCTAATTATTAGGTGAGTTGGACTAACCGCTTAAGGGGTGCGACCGATGACCTCCACGACTTCCCCCGGCTCCCGCTACGAGGGAGACAGCTGGGACCTGGCGTCCAGCGTCGGGGCGACGGCGACCATGGTCGCGGCCGCCCGCGCGATGGCCAGCCGCGCCGAGCGCCCGCTGATCGACGATCCGTTCGCCGAACCGCTGGTGCGCGCCGTCGGCGTCGACCTGCTGTCGCGCCTGGCCGGCGGAGACCTCGACCCGGCCGAGCTCAACGACGTGCACGACGGCGCGGCCGGCTCGGTGGGCGCCATGTCACGCATGACCGACGGCATGGCCGTGCGCACCAGGTTCTTCGACGAGTTCTTCCTGGCGGCCACCGTTGCGGGCATCGGGCAGGCCGTGATTCTGGCCTCCGGGCTGGACGCCCGCGCCTACCGGCTGCCGTGGCCCGCGGGCACGGTCGTCTACGAGGTGGACCAGCCGCGGGTGATCGAGTTCAAGACCCGCACCCTGGCCGGCCTGGGCGCCGCACCCACCGCCGAGCGGCGCACGGTCGCCGTCGACCTGCGCGATGACTGGCCCGCCGCCCTGCGCGCCGCCGGGTTCGATCCGGCGCGGCCGACCGCGTGGAGCGCGGAGGGGCTGCTGGGGTACCTGCCGCCCGACGCCCAGGACCGCCTGCTGGACACCGTCACCGCGCTCAGCGCGCCGGGCAGTCGGCTGGCCGTCGAAAGCGTGCCCAATCCCGCGCCCGGCAGCGAGGACACGGTGAAGCGGCACATGCGGGCCGTCTCCGAGCGCTGGCGCGAGCACGGTTTCGACCTCGACATGGCGGGGCTGATCTACTTCGGTGAGCGCAATGAGGCGGCCCCCTACCTGGCCGACCGCGGCTGGCGGTTGGACAGCGTCAGCATGCGGGAGCTGTGCGCGGCCAATGGGCTCCCGCCCCTGCCCGAGGACGACCTGCGCATGGGCGAGATGCTCTACACCAGCGGCATCCTCGACGAGAGAGAGACGACAGACAGGAGCGCACGCCGATGACCACCAACCCGGGACGAACCGAGGGCGACAGCTGGGACCTGGCCTCCGGCGTGGGCGCGACCGCCACCATGGTCGCGGCCTCCCGCGCGCTGGCCTCCCGCGGGCCCGACCCGCTGCTCGACGATCCGCTGGCCGATCCCCTGGTGCGGGCGGTGGGGTTGGACCCGTTCGTCCGCATCCTCGACGGGGAGGTCGACTTCGCCGACGACCCGCTGCTCAACCGCCGGTCACGGGCCGAGCAGATGACGGTCCGGACCAGGTTTTTCGACGACTTCTTCACCGGCGCCGCCGCGGCCGGCATCCGGCAGGCGGTCATCCTGGCCTCCGGCCTGGACACCCGCGCCTACCGGCTGCCGTGGCCCGCGGGCATGGTGGTCTACGAGATCGACCAGCCGCGGGTGATCGCGTTCAAGACCGAGACCCTGGCCGGCCTGGGCGCCGCCCCGACCGCCGAGCGCCGCGCCGTCGGCGTCGACCTGCGCGACGACTGGCCGGAGGCGTTGCGGCGCAACGGTTTCGACGCCGGACGGCCGGCCGCGTGGAGCGCGGAGGGGCTGCTGCCCTACCTGCCGCCCGACGCCCAGGACCGGCTGTTCGACCACGTCACCGCCCTCAGCGCGCCGGGCAGCCGGCTGGCCACCGAGCATGTGCCGGACCCCGACGCCTTCACCGACGAGCGGTTGCGGCGCATCACCGAGCGGTGGCAGCGCGCCGGTTTCGACCTCGACGCCGCGGACCTGTTCTACCGGGGTGAGCGCAGCGTCGTGGTCGACTACCTGAGCCGCCACGGATGGCAGGTGGCGGCCCACCCGGTCAGGGACCTGTACGCGCGGCACGGTTTCGAGTTCCCCGAGGAGCTGACGGCCGCCTTCGGCGACCTGAACTACGTCGAGGCGACCCTCACCTAGCGCCTTCCCACGGTCTCCCCCGCTAAAACCGCGACTCCCCCGGCCACAGCGCGCTCACGCCGCTCGACGCCTGTTCGAGGTGGTCCAGCACCCCGGCGACCGCGCGGCCCGCCAGCGCGCCCAGCGCGTCGGGCAGCGACGCGGCGGCGGGCTGCGAGGAGGGCCGCGGCCGCACCAGGTCCAGCAGCGAACGCCCCGGGTACCCGACCAGGCGCACGTCGGTGTCCTCGTCGAACCCGGCCAGGACCTTGGCCCGGCTCACCGCGGCCCGCAACCCGCCGAGCTCGTCGACCAGGCCGCGGTCGAGGGCGTCGGCGCCGGTCCAGATCCGGCCCCGGGCCACCGCGTCGACCGCCTCGGCGCTCAACTTGCGGCCCGCGGCGGCCCGCTCGACGAAGTCGGCGTAGAACAAGTCCACCTCGGCCTCGCGATGGGCCTGCTGCTCCGGGGTGAACGGCGCGTCGGCCGACCACGCGTCGGCGTTGGCGTTGGTGCGCACGGTGTCCGAGCCGACACCCAGGCGGTGCTTGAGGTCGCGGACCACCAGCTTGCCGCTGAGCACCCCGATCGAGCCGGTGATGGTGCCCGGATTGGCCACGATCGCGTCGGCCCCCATCGCCGCGTAGTAGCCGCCCGAGGCCGCGACCGCGCCCATCGACGCCACCACCGGCTTGCCGCGTTCGCGCGCCCTCGTCACCTCGCGCCAGATGGTTTCCGACGCGCTCACCGACCCCCCGGGGCTGTCGATCCGCACGACGATCGCGGCCACCGCGTCGTCGGCGGCAGCCGCGCGCAGCGCCGCGGCGATGGTGTCCCCGCCCACCGAGGAGTGGCCCACCGGCAGCAGCTGCGGTCCGCCGCGCCCGTTGACGATCGGGCCGTCGAGGGTCACCACGGCCACCGTCGGCTTGGGCTTGCGGCCCGGGACCGCCGGCACCGGCGGGCCCAGCCGCGCCCGGGCCGCGCCCGCGTACCGCGCCAGGTACAGCCGGGGCGGTTCGTTGTCGTCGGAGACATCGTCGACGCCGACCATCGCCGCGATCCGCGCGTAGGCTTCGTCGCGGAAGCCGATCCTGTCGACCAGGCCGGAGGACACCGCGTCGTCGCGCAGCAGCGGGGCCCGGTCGGCCAGCACGTCGAGCGCGTCGGGGTCGATCCTGCGGGACTCCGCGACCGCCTGCCACACCTGCTGCTGCAGGCTTTCCACCATCCGGGTGACGGCCTCCCGGTGGGTGTCGGTGAAACCGTTCTCGGTGAACAGGTTCGGCGCCGACTTGTATTCGCCGCGGGTGACGAACTGGGCCTCCACACCGGCCTTGTGCAGCGCGTCACGCAGGAACAGCGCGTTGGCGGCGAAACCGATCAGCCCGACCGTCCCCGACGGCTGCATCCAGACCTCACGGAACGCCGAGGCCAGGTAGTAGGACAGTGTGCCCGGATAGGTCTCGGCCCAGGCCAGCGACGGCTTGGCCGCGCTGAACGCCGCGACCGCCTCGCGCAGCTCCTGGACCGCCGCCGCCGGGGAGGCCGAGAGCTGCACGCGGGCGATCATCCCCGCCACCCGCGGGTCCTCGGCGGCGCGGTGGATCGCGGCCACCGTGTCGCGCAGCGACAGCGGCCGGCCGCCGCTGAGGAACGCCAGCGGATCGAAACCCACGGTCTCCGGAGGCACCGTCCGCAGGTCGACCTCGAGCACGCAGCCGTTGGGCACACCGCGGTGGCGTGCGGTGTCCAACCGGCCGGCCAGGGCACGGACCTCTTTGCCGAGGGAGGCGACACCGAAAATCGAGGGCGGGAACACAGGCATATCCGTTCAGCGTACCGACCCGCACCCCGCCCGGTGCGGGCACGGCGGGCGCGGTCTACAGCTCGGTGGCCGAACCGCCCGCGGCGTTGATCTTCTCCCGCGCGCTGCCGCTGAACTTGTGCGCCGTCACCGCGACCTTGACGGTCAGCTCGCCGTCGCCGAGCACCTTGACCGGCGAGTTCTTGCGCACCGCGCCCTTGGCCACCAGCTCGTCCACGCCGACGGCGCCGCCCTGCGGGAACAGCCGGTCGATGTCGCCGACGTTGACGACCTCGTACTCGGTGCGGAACCGGTTGCGGAAGCCCTTGAGCTTGGGCAGCCGCATGTGGATCGGCAACTGCCCACCCTCGAAGGTCGTCGGCACCTGCTTGCGGGCCTTGGTGCCCTTGGTGCCGCGGCCCGCCGACTTGCCCTTGGAGCCCTCACCGCGGCCCACCCGGGTCCGGGCGGTCTTCGACCCGGGCGCCGGGCGCAGGTCGTGCAGCTTGATCGTCATTCGGCCTCCTCCACCTCGACGAGATGGTTCACCACCGCGATCAGCCCGCGGGTCGCAGCGTTGTCTTCGCGGATCACCGAGTGGCGGATCCGCCGCAGTCCCAGGGTGCGCAGGCTCTCGCGCTGCTTCCACCGTGCCCCGATGGCGCTGCGCACCTGAGTGATCTTGAGTTCTGCCATGGTTATGCCGTTCCTTCGCGTGCGGCCCTCGCGGCCAGCGCGTCGCTTTCCCGTCGCGCCCGCAGCATCCCGGCCGGGGCGACGTCCTCCAGCGGCAGCCCGCGCCGGGCGGCCACCTCCTCGGGACGCTGCAGCAGCTTGAGCGCGGTGACGGTGGCGTGCACCACGTTGATCGCGTTGTCGCTGCCCAGCGACTTGGCCAGGATGTCGTGCACGCCGGCGCATTCCAGCACCGCGCGTGCCGCACCGCCGGCGATCACACCGGTACCGGCGCTGGCGGGGCGCAGCATCACCACACCGGCCGCGGACTCGCCCTGCACCGGGTGGGTGATGGTGCCGCCGATCAGCGGGACCCGGAAGAAGCCCTTGCGGGCTTCCTCGACGCCCTTGGCGATGGCGGCCGGCACCTCTTTGGCCTTGCCGTACCCGACGCCGACCATGCCGTTGCCGTCGCCCACGATGACCAGGGCGGTGAAGCTGAAGCGCCGCCCACCCTTGACCACCTTGGAGACGCGGTTGATGGCCACCACCCGCTCCAGGTAGTTGCTCTTGTCGCCGTCGCGGTCCCGGTCCCGACCGCCGCGGCCGCCTCCGTCGCGTCGGCCCCGGCTGTCGCGGTCACCGCGCGAGTCGCGGCTGTCCTGCCCGCCGGCCGAGTGCTCCGCCATTATGCGGTCCTTCCAGTTGTCATCAGAACTTCAATCCGTTTTCGCGCGCGGCGTCGGCCAGCGCCGCGATCCGTCCGCCGTAGGAGTATCCGCCCCGGTCGAACACCACGCAGTCGATGCCGGCGGCCTTGGCGCGCTCCGCGATCAGCTGCCCGACCCGCACGCTGCGGGCCTTCTTGTCGCCCTGCAGGCCGCGCACGTCGGCCTCGATCGACGACGCGGCGGCCACCGTGGTGCCGTTCTCGTCGTTGACCAGCTGCACGTGGATGTGCCGGGCGGACCGGTGCACCACCAGCCGCGGACGCTGCGGGGTGCCGGACAGCTTCTTGCGCAGCCGCGCGTGCCTGCGCAGCCGGGACACCCGCCGGGTCGCGGAGATGCTCGGCCCCACCGGCTTTCGCGCGGCGGCGCCGGTCTGTGATTGCGCCATGACTACTTACCTGTCTTTCCGACCTTGCGGCGGATCTGCTCGCCCTCGTAACGCACACCCTTGCCCTTGTACGGGTCCGGGCGGCGCAGGCGGCGGATGTTCGCCGAGATCTGGCCGACCTTCTGCTTGTCGATGCCTGAGACCGAGAACTTGGTCGGCGACTCGACCGCGAACGTGATGCCCTCGGGGGCTTCGATCACGACCGGGTGGCTGTATCCGAGCGCGAACTCCAGGTTGGAACCCTTGAGCTGCACCCGGTAGCCGACCCCGAAGATCTCCATCTTGGTGGTGTATCCCTGGGTGACGCCGGTGACCAGGTTGGACACCAGCGTGCGGGACAGCCCGTGCAGCGAGCGGTTGCGCCGCTCGTCGTCGGGACGGTTGACCACGATCGCGCCGTCCTCGCTGCGCTCCACGGTGATCGGCTCGGCGACCGTCAGGTCCAGGGCGCCCTTGGGGCCCTTCACCGAGACCTTCTGCCCGTCGATCGTCACGTCCACCCCGGAAGGAACCGGAATCGGCCGTCTACCAATACGCGACATCTCTGTTTACGCTGCCTCTCCCACTACCACACGTACGCGAGGACTTCGCCGCCCACGCCCTGCCTGGCCGCCTGACGGTCGGTGAGCAAACCCGAGGAGGTCGAGATGATCGCGACACCCAGGCCGCCGAGCACCCTCGGCAGGTTGGTGGACTTCGCATACACCCGCAGTCCCGGCTTGGAAACCCGTCGCAACCCCGCGATGCTGCGCTCCCGGCTGGGCCCGTACTTCAGCTGCACCACCAGCGACTTGCCCACCCGGGCGTCCTCGGTCCGGTAGTCGCTGATGTAGCCCTCGTTCTTGAGGATCTCGGCGATGTTGGCCTTGATCTTCGAGTGCGGCAGGCTCACCTCGTCGTGGTACGCCGAGTTGGCGTTGCGCAGACGCGTCAAGAAGTCTGCGATCGGGTCCGTCATAGTCATTTGCGCCCGCTCCTGTTCGTCGCGGCGCTCTGGATCGTCGTAGTCGCGATCATGACAGCGTCTGTCACCTTCCTCGCGGTGGTTCCCGGCCGGAGTGTTCGCATGGGGGCCTGCCGCGCAACCTGTTCTGGGGTCGTCACATCCTGGGTGGTGCTCGTCACCAGCTGCTCTTCTGCACACCGGGCAGTTCGCCGGCGTGCGCCATCTCGCGCAGGCAGATCCTGCACAGCCCGAACTTGCGGAAGACCGCACGCGGGCGCCCGCACCTGTTGCAGCGGGTG
>CAYVQQ010000154.1:0-7733 GCA_964453085.1 uncultured Mycobacterium sp. | reverse complement strand
GCACAGGCATGCGGAACGCCGGTGGTGGCCGCCGCGGTGGGTGGGCTGCCGGTCGCGGTGCGCGACGGGGTCACCGGCACCCTGGTGGTCGGGCACGACGTCGACGACTGGGCCGCGGCCCTCAGTGACCTGTTGGCGCTCGGGGACGGCCCGCGGGCCGGGGCGATGAGCCGGGCTGCGGCAGCGCATGCGGGGCGGTTCTCCTGGGAGAACACCACCGACGCCCTGTTGGCCAGCTACCGGCGCGCGATCGGGGACTTCACTGCTGGGCGCCGGCGCCGCCGCGGCGCGCTGTCGTCGGACCGGACGTCGACGCGCGGTCCGCTCCGCTGGGTGTCGCGTCGAGGTGTGGGGGCATGACGCCGTCCGATCGGTCCGTGCGCCAGGTGATCGAGCGCGCGCTGCAAGCCAGCGACCTTCCCTACTCCGAGACTCCCGGCTTCCACGGCGGTCTGCCCGGGCTCGTCGTGGAGCTGCCCGGGGAGCGCAAGCTCAAGACCAACACCATCTTGAGTATCGGAGAACACTCGGTGCGCGTCGAGGCGTTCGTGTGCCGCAAACCCGACGAGAACCACGAGGGCGTCTACCGGTTCCTGCTCAAGCGCAATCGCAGGCTCTACGGGGTCGCCTACACCCTCGACAACGTCGGTGACATCTATCTGGTGGGGCGATTGCCGCTGTCCGCGGTCGACGCGGACGAACTCGACCGGGTGCTCGGGCAGGTGCTCGAGGCGGTGGACTCAGACTTCAACACGTTGCTGGAGTTGGGTTTTCGCTCGTCGATCCAGAAGGAGTGGGAGTGGCGCGTTTCGCGCGGGGCGTCGCTGAAGAACCTGCAGGCGTTCGCGCACCTGATCGACCATGACGACGATGCAGAGCGCGAAGCGCGATGAGGAGGAGTCGGGCAAGTCGACGAGGACGACGACATGGACCGCGCGTGCCCGTGAGATGCTAGGCCGATGCGACTACGAGACCCGGGCACGTTGGTGCTGTTGCGCCACGGTGAAAGCGAGTGGAACGCCAGCAATCAGTTCACGGGCTGGGTCGACGTCGGGCTGACCGACAGGGGGCGGGCCGAAGCGGTTCGCAGCGGCCAGCTGCTCGTCGAACACGACTTGCTGCCCGACGTGCTGTACGTCTCGCTGCTGCGGCGCGCGATCAGCACGGCGAACATCGCGCTGGAGGCCGCTGACCGGCCGTGGATCCCGGTGCGGCGCAGCTGGCGGCTCAACGAGCGTCACTACGGCGCGCTGCAGGGGCTGGACAAGACCGAAATCAAGGAGCGCTACGGCGAGGAGCAGTTCATGGCGTGGCGACGCAGCTACGACGTGCCGCCACCGCCGATCGAACCGGGCAGCGAGTTCAGCCAGGACGCCGACCCGCGCTACGCCGACCTCGGCGGCGGCCCGCTGACGGAGTGCCTGGCCGACGTGGTGGTCCGCTTCCTGCCGTATTTCACCGACGTCATCGTCCCGGATCTGCGCAGCGGAAAAACGGTACTGGTCGTCGCGCACGGCAACTCGCTGCGCGCCATGATCAAGCACCTCGACCGGATGTCCGACGAGGAGATCGTCGGGCTGAACATCCCCACTGGCATCCCGCTGCGCTACGACCTGGACGCGCAGCTGCGGCCGGTGATTCCCGGCGGCGTCTACCTCGACCCGGAGGCCGCCGCCGGCGGTGCCGCGGAGGTTGCGGGGCAGGGGCGCACCTAGCCCGCGGCGGCTGGGCGAGGGGCTCCAAAACTCCGGTTTGCCAAACGGCACGTGAACGGCAGCCGAATAACTGTTACGCAGCCTGTGACTTGTCCGATTTTGGCTTCATTCCGCTAGGGCTGCGTTCAGAAGGATTTGTAGGATTCTCCATGTGACTGTGTTCTCGGCAGTGTTGCTGGCCGGGGTCTTGTCCATGCTGGCGATGGCCATAGGCGTCGCGGTTGGCGTTCGGCTGTCGTCATGGCTGGGCCGGCGCCGGCAGCAGGCGGTCGCCGAGTCGACCGGGATCACCGTCGCCCAGATGCTGCAGCGGATCGTCGCGCTGATGCCGTTGGGCACCGCGGTGGTGGACCGCCATCGCGACGTCGTCTACCACAACGAACGGGCCAGGGAGCTGGGCCTGGTGAGCGTGCGGCAACTCGACGACCAGGCCTGGCAGGCCGCGCAGCAGGCGCTGGCCGGTGACGACGTCGAGTTCGACCTGCGGCCTGCGAAACGCGCCCCCGGCCGGTCGGGATTGTCGGTGCACGGGCACGCCCGGCTGTTGAGCGAGGAGGACCGCCGGTTCGCGGCGGTCTTCGTCCACGACCAGTCCGACTACGCCCGCATGGAGGCGGCCCGGCGCGACTTCGTGGCCAACGTCAGCCATGAGCTCAAGACCCCGGTCGGGGCGATGGCCCTGCTCGCCGAGGCGCTGCTGGCGTCGGCCGATGACTCCGAGACCGTCCGCCGATTCGCCGAGAAGGTGCTCGTCGAGGCCAACCGGCTCGGCGACATGGTCGCCGAGCTCATCGAACTGTCCCGGCTGCAGGGCGCCGAGCGGCTGCCGAACGTGACCCCGATCGACGTCGACAGCGTCGTCTCCGAGGCGATCTCCCGTCACAAGGTGGCCGCCGATAACGCCGACATCGAGATCCGCACCGATTCGCCCAGCGGCCTGCGGGTACTCGGGGACCAGACGCTGCTGGTCACCGCGCTGGCCAACCTGGTGTCCAATGCGATCGCCTATTCCCCGAAGGGCTCGCTGGTCTCGATCAGCCGCCGCCGCCGTGGGGAGAACGTCGAGATCGCCGTCACCGACCGCGGCATCGGGATCGCGCTGGAGGACCAGGAGCGGGTCTTCGAGCGGTTCTTCCGCGGCGACAAGGCGCGTTCCCGGGCCACCGGCGGCAGCGGGCTGGGCCTGGCCATCGTCAAGCACGTCGTGGCCAACCACAACGGCAGCATCGGCGTGTGGAGCAAACCGGGCACCGGTTCGACGTTCACGCTGTCGATCCCGGCTGCCCCGCCGTCCCAGCCGGACGACGAGGGTGAACTCGAGCAACCACCAGGTCGTGACATGCGGCCCGGTCGCGTCCAACGAGAGGAAGAACTGAGTCGATGACCCGCGCTGGCGACGTTGCACAACGAGGCGATCAGAGGGAGTGGCGCTCATGACAAATGTGCTCATCGTGGAGGACGAGGAGTCGCTGGCCGACCCGCTGGCGTTCCTGCTGCGCAAGGAGGGCTTTGAGGCCACGGTGGTCACCGACGGGTCGGCCGCGCTGGCCGAGTTCGATCGGGGCGGTGCCGACATCGTGCTGCTGGATCTGATGCTGCCGGGGATGTCGGGGACCGACGTGTGCAAGCAGTTGCGGGCCCGTTCCAGTGTGCCGGTGATCATGGTGACCGCGCGTGACAGCGAGATCGACAAGGTGGTCGGGCTGGAACTGGGCGCCGACGACTACGTCACCAAGCCGTATTCGGCGCGTGAGCTGATCGCCCGCATCCGCGCGGTGCTGCGCCGCGGCGGTGACGACGACTCCGAGATCAGCGACGGAGTGCTCGAGTCCGGCCCGGTGCGCATGGATGTCGAGCGACACGTCGTCTCGGTCAACGGTGACACGATCACGTTGCCGCTCAAGGAGTTCGACCTGCTCGAGTACCTGATGCGCAACAGTGGACGGGTGCTGACCCGCGGGCAGCTGATCGACCGGGTCTGGGGCGCGGACTACGTGGGTGACACCAAGACGCTCGACGTCCACGTGAAACGCCTGCGGTCCAAGATCGAAGCCGACCCGGCCAACCCGGTGCATCTGGTGACGGTGCGGGGTCTGGGCTACAAGCTGGAGGGCTGACGAGCCGCCGCGCCGGGCGTCGAAGGTGACCCGAGGGTGCGGCGCATGCTTCAAGCGGATGGTCGCGGCGCGCCGCCCACGCCAGGCGGCGCTACTCGGCGAAGCGGGTGGCGGGATGCACCGCGATGAGTCCCAACTTGCTGCGCCGCTTGCACATCGCCGCCAACTCCGCATAGGCCTTGGCGCCGAGCAGCTCGGTCAGCTCGTCGGCCAGGCTTTCCCACACCTGCTTGGCGCCGATATGGGCGCCGGGGTCGCCGGTGCAGTACCAGTGCAGGTCGGCGCCGCCGGAGCCCCAGCCGCGGCGGTCGTATTCGGTGATCCAGGTCTTGAGGATCTCGCTGCCGTCGGGCCGCGTCACCCACTCCTGGCTGCGCCGGATCGGCAATTGCCAGCAGACGTCGGGCTTCATCGTCAGCGGCGCGACACCCAGCTTGAGGGCTTTGCTGTGCAGCGCGCAGCCGGCGCCGCCGGGAAAGTCTGACCGGTTCAGAAAGATGCACGCATCCTTGTGCTTGCGGGTGCGGTACTGCGGTTGGCCCTCGTCGTCGTCGAGTTCCAGGTACCCCTTGCGGCCCAGGCCGTTGTCGCGGAACTGCCAGTCGGCGTCGGTCAGCTTGCTCACCGCGTCGTCGAGCCGGGCCCGGTCGTCGTCGTCGGACAGGTACGCGCCGTGCGAGCAACACCCGTAGTCCGGGCGGCCCGCGACCGTGCCGCGGCAGGCCGGTGTCCCGAACACGCACGTCCACCGCGACAGCAGCCAGGTCAGGTCGGCGGCGATCAGGTGTTCGGGGTCGTCGGGGTCGAAAAACTCCACCCATTCGCGGGTGAAGTCCAAAGCGACCTCCTGCCCGGGGCGGGGGTCCGGATCCGGCACGGAATCCACGGTAGACCACGATTCGGGTCCGGTGTCGCGCTGACACCAAAGTCACCGCGGCCGCGAATCACCAGGATTCGACCGGGTCGGACGATGCCGTTCGTGACGCCCGGCTAGGTTGTTCACGTGCGATTGGGTGTGCTCGACGTGGGCAGCAACACGGTCCATCTGTTGGTGGTCGATGCCCACCGCGGGGGTCACCCGACCCCGATGAGCTCGACGAAGGCCACTCTGAGGCTCGCCGAGGCGACCGACAGCTCGGGCAAGATCACCAAGCGCGGCGCCGAGAAGCTGATCTCCACGGTCGACGAGTTCGCCAAAATCGCCGACAGCTCGGGATGCGCGGAGCTGATGGCCTTCGCCACTTCGGCGGTCCGCGATGCCGAGAACTCCGAGGACGTGCTGGCCCGGGTGCGCAAGGAGACCGGCGTCGACCTGCAGGTGTTGCGGGGGGTCGACGAGTCGCGGCTGACCTTCCTGGCGGTGCGCCGCTGGTACGGCTGGAGCGCGGGCCGTATCATCAACCTCGACATCGGTGGCGGTTCGCTGGAGTTGTCCAGCGGCGTCGATGAGGAACCCGAGGTCGCCATGTCGCTGCCCCTGGGCGCCGGGCGGCTGACCCGCGAGTGGCTGCCCGACGACCCGCCCAGCCGGCGGCGGCTGGCGATGTTGCGCGACTGGCTGGACTCCGAACTCGCCGATGCCGGCGTCGCGCTCCTGGAGGCGGGCCCCCCGGACCTGGCGGTGGCGACGTCGAAGACGTTTCGCTCGTTGGCGAGGCTCACCGGGGCGGCACCCTCGGCGGCGGGGCCGCGAGTGAAGAGGATGCTCACCGCAAACGGCCTCAGGCAACTCATATCTTTCATCTCTAGGATGACGACCGCTGACCGCGCGGAGTTGGAAGGGGTGAGCGCCGAACGAGCACCGCAGATCGTGGCGGGTGCCCTCGTGGCGGAGGCGAGCATGCGAGCGCTGTCGATTGAATCGGTGGACATCTGCCCGTGGGCGTTACGGGAGGGCCTCATCTTGCGCAGACTCGACAGCGAAGCCGACGGAACGGCCCTCGTCGAGACCCCGATGCGCGACGCTGGAGACCGGGTAGGGGATCGGAACGCGATCCGACCGAGAGGCGGCAAAGCATGACCGGACCACATTCCGACACCGAGAGCCCCGGCGCTCGGCCCATCTCGGTGGCCGAGTTGCTGGCCAAGAACGGGACCATCGGCGCCCCCGCGGTCACCCGGCGCCGCCGCCGCCGCCGCGGCGACAGCGACGCGGTCACGGTCGCGGAGTTGACCGGTGACATCCCGATCATCCGGGACGACCAGCAGGCACCCGCACGCGGGACCGGCGGTGACGCCACGCCGGCTTTCGCGCCCCGCGACGCCGCGGCGGCGCCCGCGGGGGACCGCGACGTCGCCACCGAGGAAGACCGGCGCGCGACGGCCTACTGGTCGGAGCCCGAACCGCGCTGGCCCGAGTCACCGCCGCGGCCGGCGCGCGTCTCGGGGCCCGAGCGCAGCGCCTACCCGCGACCGGTGCGCCGGGCCGACGAATCCGACGCCGGCCGGCAGTCCGAAGCCGAGGAGATGAGTCCCGATCCGGTCGACGACGACGCCGGTATGCCGGTGGACGTCTTGGACTCCGAGGTTCGCGCCGCCGAACCGGCCGACGAAGACTCCGCGTTCGTGCGTTCCTATTTGCACGATTCCACCCTGTTCGGGGGGCAGACTCTCGCCGACGAGCTCGCCCGGGGGCGCCGCGGGGCCGACGCGGCGACAGGCGGTGACGACGACCGCGCCACCGATCTCGCCGACGCCGCCGTGCGCTCGGACGAGGCCGTGCGCTCGGACGAGGCCGTGCACCCGGACGAGGCCCCGGACGAGGCCCCGGACGAGGCCGTGGAGGCGGGCGGGCCGGGCCGGTTCGAGGCGCTGCGGCGCGGCAGCGTCGTCGTGGCGCAGTCGATTCTGGCGGTCGCCTTCGGGGCTGGGCTGTTCATCGCCTTCGACCAGCTGTGGCGGTGGAACAGCATCATCGCGCTGGTGCTGTCGGTCCTGGTCATCCTCGGGCTGGTGGTCGGTGTCCGGGTGGTTCGCAAGACCGAGGACATCGCGAGCACGCTGATCGCGGTCGCGGTGGGGGCGCTGATCACGCTGGGGCCGCTGGCGCTGTCGCTGCAGTCGGGCTAGGCGAAGCACCGGACCTACGCGGAACCACACGGACAGTGCGCCCAGCGATCAAAGTCGGTCTGTCGACGGCCTCGGTGTACCCGTTGCGGGCCGAGGCCGCGTTCGAGTACGCGGTCAGGCTCGGCTATGACGGGGTCGAACTGATGGTGTGGAGCGAGTCGGTCAGCCAGGACATCGACGCCGTCCAGAAGCTCTCTCGGCGTTATCGCGTGCCGGTGCTGTCCGTGCACGCGCCGTGCCTGCTGATCTCGCAGCGCGTGTGGGGCGCCAACCCGATTCCCAAGCTGGAGCGCAGCGTGCGGGCAGCCCAGCAGCTGGGTGCCCAGACCGTCGTCGTGCATCCACCGTTCCGATGGCAGCGGCGCTACGCCGACGGATTCACCGACCAGGTCGCGGCGCTGGAGGCGTCAAACGACGTGCTGATCGCCGTCGAGAACATGTTCCCGTTCCGGGCCGACCGCTTCTTCGGGGCCGGTCAATCCTTGGAACGGATGCGCCGACGCGGCGGCGGTCCGGGACCCGCGATCTCGGCGTTCGCGCCCTCCTACGACCCGCTGGACGGCAACCATGCGCATTACACGCTGGACCTGTCCCACACCGCCACCGCGGGCACCGACGCGCTGGACATGGCGCAGCGGATGGGCGCGGGGCTGGTGCACCTGCACCTATGCGACGGCAACGGGTTGCCCGCCGATGAGCACTTGGTGCCCGGTCGCGGTAGCCAACCCGCCGCCGAGGTCTGCCAGATGCTGGCCGCCGGCCATTTCGCCGGCCACGTGGTGCTGGAGGTCTCCACGTCGTCGGCGCGCTCGGCCGGCGAGCGCGAAAGCCT